>DAOPXW010000015.1:0-21455 GCA_035352555.1 Oscillospiraceae bacterium | reverse complement strand
AATCGGCCGACGAACCGTCCCCAACCGCCGAGGAACCCCAGGAGGACGATCATGACGCTTGAGCTGTGCATTCCCTGCCTGCTGGGGCTGGAGGGCCCCATCGCCGACGAGCTGCGCCGGCTGGGCATGGAAAATGTCCGGGCGGAGAACGGCCGGGTGTATTTCACCGGCGGGGCGGACGCCGTGGCCCGGGCCAATGTGAACGTGCGCATCGGCGAGCGGGTGCTGGTGGAGCTGGGCCGCTTTCCCGCCGATACCTTCGACCGGCTGTTCGAGGGCGTCAAGGCCCTGCCGTGGGAAATGCTGATCCCCCGGGACGGCGCGTTTCCCGTGAAGGGCTTTTCCCTCAATTCCAAGCTCTTTTCCGTCTCCGACTGCCAGAGCATCATCAAAAAGGCCGTCGCGGAGCGGCTGAAGTCGGTATATGGCATCGACTGGTTCCCGGAGACGGGGCCGCTGTATCAGATCCAGTTTTCCATCATGAAGGACACCGCCTCCCTGTGCATCGACACCTCCGGCGAAGGGCTGCACAAGCGGGGCTACCGCCCGGCGCACAATGCCGCCCCCCTGAAGGAGACCATGGCCGCCGCCATGGTGACGCTGTCCCGCTATCGCGGGCGGGAGGATTTCTGCGACCCCTTCTGCGGCAGCGGCACCATCCCCATTGAAGCGGCGCTCATCGCCAAAAACCGGGCGCCGGGTCTTTCGAGAGATTTCACCGCCATGAGCTGGACGGTGTTCGATAAAAAGATCTGGGACGACGCGAGGGCCGAGGCCCGGTCGAAGGAATTTCACGGCGGCTATCATATCCTCGGCGCCGACATCGACCCGGCGGCGGTGGCCATGTCCCGGGAGAACGCGGCACGGGCCGGGGTGGACGACATCGTCAAATTCGAAGTGGCGGACGCCACAAAATTCGACCGCGTCACCCCAAACGGCGTCATCGTCACCAACCCGCCCTACGGCGAGCGCATCATGGAAAAGCAGGAGGCCGAGGCGCTGTACCGGGCCTTCGGCGCGGCCTGGGCCAGGACGGAGCACTGGAAGCTTTACCTCCTGTCCTCCCACACGGAATTCGAGCGCACCTTCGGCCGCAGGGCGGACAAGAAGCGCAAGCTCTATAACGGCATGATTAAGTGCGACCTGTTTATGTACCTTAAATAAAAAGAATAAACAACAGAGGGATGAGTCATGAAGCATCTGTTTATCGTTAACCCCGCTGCCGGCAAAAAGGATTGCACGGAGGAGGTGCGGGCCCGGGTTGCCGGCCTCTTGCGCAACCGCGGGGACGATTATGAGGTCTATGTCACAAAGGCCCCCATGGACGCCGCCCGGGCGGTGAAAAGCGCGGCGGCGGGGGAGAAGGAGCTGCGGGTATATTCCTGCGGCGGCGACGGCACGTATAACGAATGCGTGTGCGGCGCGGCGGGTCTGCCCAACGCGGCGGTCACGCCCTACGCCACCGGCACCGGCACCGGCAACGATTTTATCCGCATGTTCGGCGCCGATAAGAGCCTTTTCCGGGATCTGGACGCGCTGGTGAACGGTACGGTGCACCCCATGGACGTTATGGACTGCTCCGGCCGCATCTGCGCCAACATCGCCTCCGTGGGCTTCGACGCCCGGGTGGGCACGGACGTACATAAATACAGCAACATTCCCGTCATCGGCGGCGCCACGGGCTACGTGGCCTCGCTGGCGGTGAACTTCGTCAAAGGGCTGCACCGGCCCATGAAGATCACCGGCTGCGGCTACGGGGGCGAGGGCGAATACACCATGGTGTGCGTGTGCAACGGCCGCTACTACGGCGGCGGCTTCAACCCCGTGCCCGACGCCGACCCCTGCGACGGCGTGCTGGACATTCTGGTGGTCGGGAAAATTCCCCGGGTCAAGGCCGCCGGCATGGTCATGGCCTATTCCAGGGGGCAGTACGCCAAAATGCCGGACTACATCGTCCCGCTGCACGGGACGGGGATCCATATCGCTTTCGACCGGGAATCCGTGGTGAACATCGACGGCGAGGCCGTCTACGGCAGAGATATCGACATCCGCGTTATCCCGGGCGGCGTCAATTTCATCGCGCCCCGGGGCATGACCTTCTTCACCCGCTGACGCCCGGCACGCTTCCCGCTGCCGCGGCCGCCGCGTTCTCGCTCCCGCGCCGCCGGGGGACGAACCTCCCCGGCGCCCCGTGCCGCTTCAAAACTCGTCACAAAAAATTAATAAAAAATCCCCAGGTTTTTTGGAAAAGGTCTTGCAAAATCGGAAAACTATGCTATTATAATCAACGTTAGCACTCAGATACATTGAGTGCTAACGTTAAACTTCGTAATACGTATTAGGAGGGACTATAAATGAAACTCAAACCATTGGCAGACAGAGTCGTTCTCAAGCAGAACGAGGCCGAGGAGAAGACGGCCGGCGGCATCTTCCTTGCCAGTTCGGCACAGGAGAAGCCCGAGGTCTACGAGGTCGTCGAGGTTGGCCCTGGCGGAATGATCGACGGCAACGAGGTCAAGATGACCGTCGCGGCCGGTCAGGAAGTCCTGGTCGGCAAGTACACCGGTACCAAAGTGAAGCTGGACGGCACCGAGCTCACCATCGTAAAGCAGTCGGACATTCTGGCTGTTCTTGAAAAGTAACAGGAGGCGACAATCATGGCAAAACAGATTATTTACGGCGAGGAAGCCCGCAAGGCCATTGAGCGCGGCGTGGATCAGCTCGCAAATACCGTCAGGATCACACTGGGTCCCAAGGGCCGCAACGTGGTGCTGGACAAGAAATACGGCGCTCCGCTGATCACCAACGACGGCGTGACCATCGCCAAGGAGATCGAGCTGAAGGACCCGTTTGAGAACATGGGCGCCCAGCTGATCAAGGAAGTTTCCACCAAGACCAACGACGTGGCGGGCGACGGCACCACCACCGCCACCGTGCTGGCACAGGCCATCATCAAGGACGGCCTGAAGAATCTGGCCGCCGGCGCCAACCCCATGGTCATGAAGAAGGGCATCAAGAAGGCCGCCGACGCCGCCGTGGAAGCCATCAAGGGCATTTCCCAGCCTGTCAACGGCTCCAAGGACATCGCCCGCGTGGGCGCCATCTCCTCCGGTGACGAGATCATCGGCAATCTGATCTCCGAGGCCATGGACAAGGTCAGCCAGAACGGTGTCATCACCATCGAGGAATCCAAGACCGCCGAAACCTATTCCGACGTGGTGGAAGGCATGCAGTTCGACCGCGGCTATCTCAGCCCCTACATGGTCACCGATACCGACAAGATGGAGGCCGTCCTGGACGATGCCCTCATCCTCATCACCGACAAGAAGATCTCCAACATTCAGGATCTGCTGCCCCTGCTGGAGCAGATCGTCAAGGCCGGCCGCAAGCTGCTGATCGTGGCCGAGGACGTGGAGGGCGAGGCTGTCGCCACCATCATCCTCAACAAGCTGCGCGGCACCTTCACCTGCGTGTGCGTCAAGGCCCCCGGCTTCGGCGACCGCCGCAAGGAAATGCTGCAGGATATCGCCACCCTCACCGGCGGCCAGGTTATCTCCTCCGATCTCGGCATGGAGCTGAAGGATGCCACCCTGCAGATGCTGGGACAGGCCCATCAGGTCAAGGTCACCAAGGAGAACACCACCATCGTGGACGGCGCCGGCAGCAAGGCCGACATCAAGGCCCGTGTGGCGCAGATCCACACCCAGATCGACAACACCACCTCCGACTACGACAAGGAAAAGCTGCAGGAGCGGCTTGCCAAGCTGTCCGGCGGCGTAGCGGTCATCAAGGTCGGCGCGGCTTCCGAGACCGAGATGAAGGAGAAGAAGCTCCGCATCGAGGACGCGCTGAACGCCACCCGCGCCGCTGTTGAAGAAGGCATCGTGGCCGGCGGCGGTTCCGCCTACGTCACCGCGGCCAAGGCCGTGGACGAGCTGGTCGCCACCCTCGCCGGCGACGAGAAGACCGGTGCATCCATTGTCGCCAAGGCCCTTCGCGCGCCCACCATGCAGATCGCTGCCAACGCCGGCCTCGAGGGCGCCGTTATTCTGGAGGCCGTTTCCTCCAGCAAAAAGGCAAACTACGGCTTTGACGCCGCCAACAACGAGTACGGCGACATGATCAAGCTGGGCATCATCGATCCGACCAAGGTCTGCCGCAGCGCGCTGGAGAATGCCGCTTCCATCGCTTCCATGGTGCTGACCACCGAGTGCCTGGTCACCGACATTCCCGAGCCCCCCGCGCCGGTGGCCGCCCCGTCCCCGGACATGGGCGGAATGTACTGAGTCAGGCCCGCAAACCACTGTATTTACGACAATCACCAATAAAAAGCGTTTGATATGGATGGAAGCCGCTGTCTGCAAATTGCAGGCAGCGGCTTTCTTGATAAAAAACTGGGAAGCGCACCGCAGAAAACCCTGTATGTTATAGAGGCATTCTATTGATAAGAAAATACAGTGAGCGGTTTAATGTTCCTGGACACACAAATTGACCGCGCCGTGCTGCAGCGCAAAAATTCCCGGACGAAAGTCCGGGAATTTTTGCGCGGGGAAGCTGATGGATGCCTCTTTTTACTCTTTATCCAGCAGCGCGCAGATACCGGCAAAAATCAGCGCCGCCATGGGCCAGACGACCCAGGAGATGTCCCAGCGGCCGGTGAGAAAGCTGACGCCCAGATAAACCGCCGTCACGCTCGGCCAGAAAAAGCGGCCGAACCGCCGGCTTTTGTGGGTGCGCGCCTGCTCGGAGGGGTCGAAATCGCCCTGACGCAGCAGCTGCTGAAAACTGCCGTGAACCGTGCCGGCAGACACGAGCAGATAGACGCCTCCGGCCACGATCACCAGCAGCAGGGCCGTGAGCAGTACGCAGACGCTGTCCGGCGCGGCGAGAACGCCCGCGGTGATCAGCGGCACACAGCACAGAATGCACAGCACCACCCCGGTTACAACGCGGGCGTTGTAGTGAGGCTCATAGGCTCGCGCCTGTTCGCCCACGATGCCGGAAACGCCGTAGGCCGTTTCAAAAACGCCTGATTTCAGATATTCATAGCGCTTCATGCGGTTGCCGGTGAGAATAAATCCGGCCACGGCGCACGCGACCAGGATCAGAAGAACGACCACGCCGGCTCCGGCGGCCAGATTCTGCGGCAGCGCGGAGCGCTTCATCTGGGAAAACCCCACAAGCGCCAGCAGCGGTACCGGCGAAAGGATGCACAGCATCACGCAAAACCCCACTTGTCTGGCATAGACCGCGCAGGCGGAGAGAAAGGCGTTTGCCGCCTCGGCCGTGACGCGCGGCACGGCCGGTTCCTCCTGATCGGTATAGACCGTGTCGTCCAGTTCGTCCTTCAGCAGATAGTCCGTCGTGACGCCGAATACCCGGCTCATCTCCAGAATCCGGTTCATATCGGGCAGGCTGGCCGTGCTTTCCCATTTGGAAATGGACTGCCGGGAGACGTTCAGCTTTTCGGCCAGGTCCTCCTGGGACCAGTCGTTTTTCTTTCGCAGCGCGATAATTTTTTCAGCCAAGATCATGGGACAAAACCTCTCGTTTCTTTTTGATTCGGTGGGCTCACTATAACGCAGAGGCGCCCCGGCGTCTATCAAGTCTGTTTGATTCCGGCGCAACCGGCGGTTGCGAAACGGAACTTTTTCTCAAAAACCGAAGAATTTCAAGGCAACCGCGCCTGCCTTACCTGTACAGGATCAGCGCGATGAATTTCGCGGGCTCGTCCCCGTGATTCGTGATGGCGTGGCCCTCGCCGTCCCCGGTGAAGGTGACGTCGCCCGCGCGGATGGTGGTGACGGTGCCGTTGTCGTTATACTCGCACTCGCCCGTAAGCATGAGATAGGCCTCGCCGTCCCCCTGGTGAAGATGGTAGCCCACGCCGCAGTTTTTGCCCAGCGTGATCTCGTTGAAGAGGCGGCCCTTGCCGTACATCTCCGCCTCACCCGCGAGAATTTCCACGTTCAGGGCCGTTCCCGGCCCGCCCTTTACAGCTGTTTTGGTCTCAACGCCGCGCTCGGCGGCCCGTCTGACAAAGCTCATACCCGTACCCCCTTACATTCCCAGTGTCTCGTCGATGAGGACGACTTCGACCTTCTGCATATCCATCATGGGGCCCCACAGCACCAGCATGGCGTTGCAGATGCGCTGGGGGGAGCGGCAGTCGTGGCACTTGCCGTCGATCTTGCAGGGGGTCTCCACGGGGAAGCGCTTGCCGTTTTCAATGGCGGCCACGTTCCGGGCGCGGTAGACGGCGGATTCAAAGTCCGGGCAGATCTTGTTCACGCCCGCCACGATATACACCCGCTTCTTGCCGAACACCAGACCGGCCAGCCGGTTGCCCCGGCCGTCGATCTCCACGATCTGGCCGTCCTCGGAGATGGCGTTGGCCCCGGCGATGAACACGGGAGAGGCGTTTTCGGCCTCCAGCACGTCCCAGCCCTGCTGGCGCCAGTGCCAATGTACGGTGTTGTGCTCGCTGAGCTTTTCAAAAAGCCCCAGTTCATCGGCGGTCTTGCACCCGCCTATGCCCACCTCGGTGTCCCGGATCTCGGCGCAGAGATACTCCGCGGCCTCCGCTCCGGTGGCAAAGTGACTGACGGCGAAGTGCCGCGCTTTGAGATTTTTTACGGTCTTTTCAACATCCATGGCGTTGCGCTCCTTTCAAAGGCTTGGCCTTTGATAAGATTATAGCATTCCGCTTCGCGGAATGCTATAAAATATCGCCTTTTTCGGCTGCCGCGAAAGCGGCGGGAAAAACGGCTGAAATCAAATATAATAACCGCCCGCGGCTATTACAGCATAACGCCGGGATTTATTGCAATCGCAAATCCAGCGCCCGCACCATCTCCTCCGCCGATACTGCCAGTTCCTTCGCGGTCTCCGCCTTTTCGGCGGCGGCGCAGATGCGCACGGCGTTTTTCAGCGGGGAGGGGGCAAAGTTCACCGAAAAGTCCCGGCCCCGCACGGTGAGTCCGTGGGTAAAATCCGCCTCCATGTCCATCAGCCGGGCGGAGAGCGCGCCCATCAGTTTCGCCCGGTTTTGGCATTCCACGGTCAGCGTCTCGCCGTCGGGTTCCTCCGCGTGTGTCTCGGGCGCCTGGGCGGTCTCCGGCAGTACGGCCTTCGGCAGCGTCAGCCTGCCGGAAAGGGCGTCCACGCAGCACTGATAATAGCTCAGGGGCGTGCCCACGTCGCACCAGTATCCCTCCATGGGCACCCCCAGAATGTCCTCGCCCAGCTCCAGCAGCAGCGGGAACAGATCCTTGGCGAAATCGTAGGACACGCCTTGGGGCACATAGCGCAGGATGCGCGGGGAGAGAATATAGATGCCGGTGTTTACCAGATCGGTCACCACCCGCTCCCAGCCGGGCTTTTCAATGAAGGAGCGCACCAGCCCGTCCCCGTCGGTCACGGCCAGACCGTAGCGCAGCGGTTCGCTGTCGCGGTACAGGGCGAGGGTGGCGGCGGGCCGCCGGGCCCGGTGGGCGTCCATCAGCGCGGTAAGGTCGAAATCGCAGGCCGCGTCCCCGCTGATGACCATAAAATCGTCTTTTCCGTAAAAACCGGCGCAGTTTTTCACGCCCCCGGCCGTGCCCAGCGGCGCGTCCTCGACGCGGTATTCCATGTGGACGCCGAAGGCGGCCCCGTCGCCGAAGTAGTCCATGATCGGGCGGGGGTTGTATTTCAGCGCGGCGCAGATCTCGGTAATCCCGTGCCGCCGCAGCAGCTCCACAATGTGCTCCATCATAGGCCGGCCCAGCAGGGGAGCCATTGGCTTGGGCGCGTCGCCGGTGACGGATTTCAGCCGTTTGCCCTCGCCGCCGGCCATAATCACGGCTTTCATTGGCATTCACCCTTTCCATCTTGATAAAAATATTATCTGTTTGGGGCGGGTATTTTATGTTGTCATTCGGGGAGAAAGTTGATATAATATACTTCTCATAATATGGGAAAACAGCGCGTTTGGAGGGATGGACACCATGAACAGAAAATCGCTGCGGCCCAGCGAACCCGGAGTTCGGGCCTATCTGCTCTTTCTGATCCTTTTCGCCGCGGCCTCGCTGATCGTGGGGCAGTATCTGCTGGCGGCGGCGGAGGGCGGCATCATTGCCGCGCTGGCGGTGTATGCCATCGTCACGGGGCGCAACAACCGCCGGGAGCTGATGGAATACATCGAGTCCATCACCTATGACACGGAGACGGCCAAAAACAACACGCTGCAAAATTTTCCGCTGCCCATCGCCGTTTTCCGGCTGGACGATACCAGCATTGTCTGGGCCAACCAGCAGTTTTTCGACGTTTGCGGCATCACCGGCACCCGCTATGGCTCCAAGCTTCTCAGCTATGTCCCGGACTTTTCCGGCAAATGGCTGATGGAGGGCAAGACCCAGTATCCCGCGCTGCTGGAGATCGGCGGGCGGAAATATCAGGTCAACGGCAATCTGGTCCGCTCCGGGGGCGACGAGAAGGACGCCGCGTTCATGGGCATCGCCTACTGGGTGGACGTCACCGATTTCGACAATATCCGGCTGGAATACGAAAAGACCCGCCCGGTGGTGGCGGTGATCGTCGTGGACAATTATGAGGAACTGCTGAAAAACCAGCCGGACCGCGTGATCTCCGATCTGCGGGACGCGGTGGAGGAAAAGCTGAGTGTCTGGTGCGCCGACAACAACGGCCTGCTGAAGCGCTACGCCCGGGACCGCTACCTGTTTGTGTTCGAGGAGCAGCATCTGGAGCGGATGATCGAGGACAAGTTTTCCATCCTGGAGGATATCCACAAGGTGGTCAGCCCCTCCGGCATCCATGTGACGCTCAGCGTCGGCGTGGGACGGGACGGTGCGGGCTTCGCGGAAAACCTGCAGTTCGCCAATCTCAGCATTGAAATGGCCCTGTCCCGGGGCGGCGACCAGGCGGTGACCAAAAACCGCTTCAATTTCGAATTTTTCGGCGGCCGCGGCAGCGAGGTGGAGACCCGCACCAAGGTCAAATCCCGGGTCATGGCCAACGCCCTCAGCGAGCTTATCGGCGATTCCTCCCGGGTGTACGTCATGGGTCACAAGTTCGCCGATATGGACACGGTGGGCGCGGCGTCGGGCGTGGTGTGCGTGGCGCGGAAACGCGGCGTGCGCGCGTCCATCGTCATCGAGCCGGAGAAGGCCGCCGCCAAGACACTGATCGAGCGGCTGCGCCGCGAGCCGGAATACAGGGACGTTTTCATCAACCCGCAGGAGGCCATCCTCCGGGCGGACAGCCGCACGCTGCTGGTGCTGGTGGACACCAACCGCCCCGAACAGGCGGAGGACCGCGCGCTGCTTGAGGCCTGCAACCATGTGGCCGTCATCGACCATCACCGCCGGGCCGCCACCTATGTGCAGAACGCGGACATGAGCTTCATCGAGCCGTACGCCTCCTCCGTGTGCGAACTGATGACGGAGATTTTGCAGGTGGTGGTGGAGCCTTCGGACATTCTCCGCTGCGAGGCCGAGGCCATGCTGGCCGGCATCGTGCTGGACACCAAGAACTTCACGCTGCGCACCGGAGAGCGCACCTTTGACGCCGCCGCGTTCCTGCGCCGGACCGGGGCGGATACCTCGGAGGTGAAAAAGCTGCTGCAAAACGATATGGAACACACCGTGGAGAAATACAAGATTCTCCAATCTGCCCAGCTGTACCGCAACATTGCGGTGGCCACGCCCGAGACCCCGCAGGACCGGGTGGTGGCGGCCCAGGCGGCGGACGAGCTGCTGAACGTTTCCGGGGTGGACGCCTCCGTGGTGGCCTACCCGTCCCAGGGCGGGGTGTTCATCTCGGCCCGCTCCATCGGCGATGTGAACGTGCAGATGATTATGGAAAAGCTGGGCGGCGGCGGCAACCGCAACGCGGCCGCGACGCAGCTGGAGGGGCTGGCCATGCCCGAAGCGGTGGCCAAGCTCTACGCGGCGGTGGACGAATATCTGGACAGTTAACAACTTTCAACAGGCGACAGAAAGGAAAGACAACAATGAAAGTCATTTTTAATGCGGACGTGAAGGGTCAGGGCAAGAAGGGCGAACTGAAAGACGTGTCGGACGGTTTTGCCCGCAACTACCTGCTGCCCCGCAAGCTGGTCAGCGAGGCCACCGCGGACAATATCAACACCCTCAAGCTCAAGGAGAAGGCCCGGCTGGCCCAGATGGCCGCCGAGAAGGCCCAGGCGGAGGAAAACGCCGCCAGACTGGGCGCGGTCAGCGTCACCATCAGGGCCAGAGCCGGACAGGGCGGCAAGCTCTTCGGCGCGGTCACCAGCCAGGAGATCAGCGACGCTTTGCGCGAGCAGCACGGCATCGCGGTGGAAAAGAACAAGATCGTCCAACCCGAGCCCATCAAGGCCTTCGGTTCCTACGAGGTCAAGGCCAAGCTGGGCTACGAGGTCACGGGCACCATCAATCTCATGGTGGTAGAGGCCAAATAATCACACTTCAGAGGTAAGCAGATGGAAGAACTACTGGGCAGACAGGCGCCGCACTCCGCTCCGGCGGAGCAGGCCATTCTGGGCTCCATGCTCATCGACACGCGCTGTGTGCCGGATGTGATGGAGAAGGTCAGAGCCGGCGAATTCTACATCCAGCAGAATAAGGACATTTTCGAGACCGTCTTTTCCATGTTCTCCTACGGCAAGACCATCGACCCCGTCACGGTGCTGGACGAAATGAAGATCCGCGGCGTGTGGAAGGAGACTTCGGAGAGCTACGTCGCGGAGCTGATGCGCGTCACGCCCACGGCGGCCAACGTGTCGGAATACTGCGCCATCGTCCGGGACAAGGCGCTGATGCGCAACCTGGCCGGGGCCGCGGATCAGATCAACGAGATGGTATACGAGGGCTCCGGCGAGGCCGAGACCATGCTGGAGGGCGCGGAGCGGCTGATCTACGCCCTGCGTCAGGGACGCAACGTGGGCGGTCTGGTGCCGGTGAGCACCGTCGTCCAGAGCGTTTACGCCAACCTCAACGAAATGGCCGGCGGCGGCAAGAAAATTCCCGGTCTGCCCACGGGTCTGGCCGATCTGGACCGCAGCATCCTGGGCCTGAACAACGGCGAGCTCATCATCATCGCGGCCCGCCCGGGCATGGGCAAGACGGCCATCGCCCTGAACATTGCCCTCAGCGTGGCCAAGACCTCCGGCAAGGCCGTGGCCGTGTTCTCGCTGGAGATGTCCCGGGAACAGCTGGTGGCACGTCTCCTGTCCGGCGAAGGTCCGGTGGACTCTCAGAAGCTGCTCACCGGCGATCTCAGCATGGAGGAATGGAAGCGAATCGCCGCCGCTGCCCAGATCATCAGCCGCACGGATATGCGCATCGACGACAACTCCACGCTCACCGTGGCGGACATGAACGCCCAGTGCCGCCGGGTGGCCAATCTGGGGCTGGTGGTGGTCGACTATCTGCAGCTCATGCAGTCCTCCGGCGCGGTTCACGGCTATTCCAACGACAGCCGCACCCAGGCGGTCAGCGAAATGAGCCGGATGCTCAAGATCATGGCCAAGGAGCTGAACGTGCCTGTCATCTGCCTGTCCCAGCTGTCCCGCGCCAACGAATCCCGGCAGGAAAAGCGCCCCATGCTCTCCGACCTTCGGGAATCCGGCTCCATCGAGCAGGACGCCGATGTGGTCATCGGCCTGTACCGGGACGGGTATTATAATAGGGAAAGTGAAAACCCCAACGTGGCGGAAGCCATCGTTTTGAAAAACCGCAAGGGCCAGACGGGCACCATTCACCTCAACTGGCTGCCCGAATATACCAGCTTTGTCAATTTGGAGAGCCGCCGCGAGGATGAATACTGATCTGATCGAAAAATACGATATGCTCCCGCGGGGCAGCCGGGTGTTGGCGGCCGTGTCCGGCGGGGCGGACTCCATGTGCCTGCTGCACTGGCTGTGGACCTGCCGGGAGGAACTGGGCGTGGCGGTGTGCGCCGCCCATTACGACCATCAGCTCCGGGGGCTGGAAAGCGCCCGGGACCGCACCTTTGTCAGGGACTGGTGCGCCGAAAACGGCATCCCGCTGGAGATCGGCTTCGGCGAGGTGCGCGGCTATGCCGAAAAAAACGGTCTGGGGTTGGAGGAAGCGGCGCGGGAGACGCGCTATGCTTTTCTCGCCTCCGCCGCGGATAAGCTGGGCTGCGACCGCATTGCCACCGCCCACAACGCGGACGATAACGCCGAGACCGTGCTTCTGAACCTCACCCGCGGGGCCGGGGGCGCCGGCCTTGCCGGTATTCCGCCCGTGCGGGGCAGGCTTGTCCGTCCGCTGCTGGGGACCACCCGGGATGACATCCTGCGCTATCTTGAAGAAAACCATGTGCCCCATGTGGAGGACAGCTCCAATCAGTCCGACGATTTTTCCCGCAACCTGCTGCGCCACCGGGTGCTGCCCGTGCTGCGGCAGCTGAACCCCGCCTTCTCCGCCGGCGTGGGGCGCACCTCGGCGCTGCTGCGGGAGGATGAGGACTATTTCAACGCGCTGGCCGACGCCTTTCTCGGCGGGAGCCCCGCCGCGGACCGCCTGTCGGTGTCCGCGCTGAACGCGCTGCCCCGGCCGGTGGCGGCCCGGGTGTTCCGGCGCCTGGCCGGCGGCGCGCTGGACAGCGGCCATGTGCAGGCGCTGTTCGCCCTGCTTTCTTCCTCCGGCCCGGCCTGCCTGGATCTGCCCGGCCTGCGGGTGACCCGGGACCGGGACCAGCTGCGGTTCGGCCCGGCGGCGCGGCCGGATTTCCCCGATCTGCCGGTGACGCCCGGCGGAAAATTTGACCTTCCGGGCGGCCAGGGCGCCGTATCGGCGGAAAAAATCGAAAATTGTGTGGAAATTTACCCTTCGTTCAAGACTTTTTACTTCAAATATGCGAGTATTTGTGATAGCATATTCTGCACCCGCCGCCGCGAAGGCGACAAGATCCGCCTGACGGGCCGGGGCTGCACCAAAAGTCTGAAGGATTTATTCAACGAAGCGAAAATGACGCAGGCCGAGAAAGACCGCACCCTCGTGTTCCGGGACGGAAAGGGTGTCGTGGCCGTGGCCGGTTTCGGCGTGGCTCAGCGCTGCGCGCCGTCACCGGGGGATACGGTGCTGCGTATCCAGATAGAATAAAAGAAACGGGAGAAAAGTTATGTTGGACGATATCCAGAGCGTACTGCTGACGGAAGCGCAGCTGGAAGCGCGGGTGAAGGAACTGGGGAGGGCCATCTCCGAGGACTTCGCGGGGAAGGACGTCATGTTTATCGGCGTTTTGAAGGGCTGCTTCATTTTTATGGCCGATCTGATGCGCCATGTGACCATTCCCTGCGCCATGGACTTTATGGCCGTGTCCTCCTACGGCGGCGGGACGGTGTCCACCGGCGCGGTGAAGATCAACAAGGACCTCAGTCAGGACATCGCCGGAAAGCATATCATCTTTGTGGAAGATATCCTGGATTCCGGCGTCACCCTCAGCTATCTTACCAAATACCTTATGACCCGCCAGCCCGCGTCCATCAGCATCGCCACGCTCATGGACAAACCGGCCCGCCGGAAGGCGGACGTCAAGGCCGACTATGCCGGCTTTATCGTGCCGGACGCGTTTGTCGTGGGCTACGGACTGGACTACGACGAAAAATACCGCAATCTGCCCTTTGTGGGTATTCTCAAGCCCGAGATATATTCCTGAAAAACCCATCGAATGCCCCGAAAAGGATGTGATCGATTGAAACCGCAGAAAAACCGCGCCAGAGACATTGGCTTCTACGTCTTGATCCTGCTGATCCTGCTGGCCACCGTGTATACGATGACCCGCAACACCCAGGCCAAGACCTACAAATATTCGGAGATTTACGACCTGTTCAAAAAAGAGCAGGTGGATTCTTTCTACGTGGACGGGACGAATCTCGTCCTCACGCTGAAGGCCGACAAGGCGGCGGCCGCCAGCGCCACGGACACCGCGCCCACGACCGTCACCTATCAGCTTTCCAGCTTCACCGTTTTTTACAACGACTTCAACGACATGGTGAAGGATCAGTATGCCAGAGGCGTGATTTCCAGCTATGATTACCGTCAGGGCTGGACGGCGCCGTGGTGGCTGAGCCTGCTGCCCTATGTGCTGGTGATGGCCGTGTTCATGGCGATCTGGTACGTCATGATGAACAAGGCCGGCGGCGCCGCCGGGGGTGTGGCGAAATTTTCCCGGGCCCGCACCAAGCTGGGCAGCGAGGAGAAGGAGAAAAAGACCTTCGCGGACGTGGCGGGCTGCGAGGAGGAGAAGGATGAACTCAAGGAAATTGTCGAATTCCTCAAGAGCCCCCGCTCCTATACCGCCATGGGCGCCCGCATCCCCAAGGGCGTCTTACTGATCGGCCCTCCGGGCACCGGCAAGACCCTCATTGCCAAGGCCGTGGCCGGCGAGGCGGGCGTGCAGTTCCTGTCCATTTCCGGCTCCGATTTTGTGGAGCTGTATGTCGGCGTCGGCGCCTCCCGCGTCCGCGATCTGTTCGAGCAGGCCAAAAAGGTCGCTCCGGCCATCATCTTCATTGACGAGATCGACGCCGTGGGCCGCCAGCGCGGCTCCGGTCTGGGCGGCGGGCATGATGAGCGCGAGCAGACTCTCAACCAGCTGCTGGTGGAGATGGACGGCTTCGGCAACAACGAGGGCGTCATCGTCATGGCGGCCACCAACCGCGCCGATATTCTGGATAACGCGCTGCTGCGTCCCGGCCGCTTCGACCGCGAGGTCTATGTGGGCCTGCCGGACATCCGCGGCAGGGAGGCCATCCTGAAGGTCCACGCCCGGGGCAAGCCCCTGGGGGAGGATGTCAACCTCAACAGCATCGCCAAGGGCACGCCGGGCTTCTCCGGCGCGGATCTGGAAAACCTGCTCAACGAGGCGGCCATTCTGGCCGTCCGCCGTGGCCACCGCTTCATCGTCCAGATGGATATCGACGAATCCATCATGAAGGTCTCCATTGGCCCGGAGAAAAAGAGCAAAAAGATGTCCGACCGGGCGCGCAAGCTCACCGCCTACCATGAATCCGGCCACGCCGTGGCGGCAAAATTTCTGGAGCACGCCGACCCGGTGCACTATATCACCATCATCCCCCGCGGCCCCGCCGGCGGCTTCACGCTGATGCGGCCCGACGAGGACACCGAAAACTTCACCACCCGGAGCGAGATGTTCGACAAGATCGTGGTGGATCTGGGCGGGCGCATGGCCGAGAGGCTGTTCCTGGACGATATTTCCACCGGCGCGTCCGGGGACATCCAGCAGGCCACCAGCATGGCCCGCAGCATGGTCACGCGCTACGGCATGTCCGACCGCCTGGGTCCCATCCTCTATGACAGCGCCGATCACTCCATCTTTATCGGGCGGGATTTCGGCACTACCAAGAGCTATTCCGAGGAGACCGCCGGCATGATCGACGAGGAGGTCAAGCACATCTTCGACGATGCCGCCCGGGAGTGCGAGCGCATCCTGACGGAGCACCGCGACCAGCTCATCGCCGTGGCGGAATATCTGCTGGAGCACGAGACCATGGAGGGCGACGAGTTCAACTATTACTTTGCGCACGGCGAGTTCATGCCGCCCAAGGCCGCCCCCGCCAAGGCGGACGACAGCATCGAGCGCCCCGCCCGCCACATCTCCATGACCAGCGAGCCCGCCCCCGACCCCGCCGCCCCGCCCCCGGCGGAGACTCAGGAACCCCCAGACAACGAAAATCAGGAAGAATAACGCGCTGGGGCGGTCTCTTTTGGCCGCCCACGCGCTGTTTTTGTGAGGTATTGGAAGATGAAATTAGGTATTGTGGGCCTGCCCAACGTGGGCAAATCGACTTTGTTCAACGCCATCACCAACGCCGGCGCGGAGAGCGCCAACTACCCCTTCTGCACTATTGAACCCAACGTGGGCATGGTCACCGTGCCTGACGAGCGGCTGGATTTTCTTGCGGCGCTGTATAACCCCAAGAAAAAGACGCCGGCCGTCATCGAATTCGTGGACATCGCGGGCCTGGTGAAGGGTGCGTCCAGGGGCGAGGGCCTGGGCAACAAGTTTCTGGACAATATCCGCGCCACGGACGCCATCGTCCATGTGGTGCGCTGCTTCGACGATGAGAACGTCATCCATGTGGACGGCTCCACCGACCCCCGGCGGGATATCGAGACCGTCGATCTGGAGCTGATCTTCTCCGACCTGGAGATGGTGGAGCGCCGGGTGGACAAGGCGCTGAAGGCCGCCAAGGGCGGCGACAAAAAGACGCTGCGGGAGGCCGACCTGTTTAAGGCCCTGCAGGAGCATCTCAACGCGGGCAAGTCCGCCCGCACCTTCGAGTGCGGCGAGGATGAGATGGAACTGCTGCGCACCTGCGATCTGCTGACCCTCAAGCCGGTGATCTACGCCGCCAATATGGACGAGGCTGGCGTGGCCGCCTGTGCGGACAACCCGTACTACAAAGCGGTGGAAGACATTGCCGCCGGGGAGGGCGCCCAGGTGCTGCCCATCTGCGCCAGGACCGAGGAGGAGCTGGGCGCGCTGGAGCCGGAGGAGCGGCAGCTGTTTCTGGAGGAACTGGGGCTGCACGAGTCGGGCCTCGACCGCATGATCAAGTGCTCCTACAGCCTGCTGGGCCTCATCTCCTTTCTCACCTGCGGCGCGGACGAATGCCGCGCCTGGACCATCAAAAACGGTACCCGGGCCCCTCAGGCCGCGGGGAAAATACATACCGATTTTGAACGCGGCTTTATCCGGGCGGAGATCGTGGCCTTCAGCGACCTTAAGGCCTGCGGCAGCATGGCCGCCGCCAGGGAAAAGGGCCTTGTCCGCTCCGAGGGCAAGGAGTATGTCATGCGCGACGGCGATGTGACGCTGTTCCGCTTCAACGTCTGAGGCCGGATGGGAAGCGCGTTTTTCGTCCTGGAACTGATCGGCGTGGCCGCCTTCGCCGTGTCCGGCGCGGCCGCCGCCATCGACAAGAATACGGACATCTTCGGCGTGGTTTTTCTGGGCATGACCACCGCTTTGGGCGGCGGCGTGTTCCGGGACATCCTGCTGGGCTATCTGCCCCCGCGGATGTTCGAGGATTACACTTATGCGGCGGTGGCCATCCTGGCCTCGCTGCTGGTGTTTGCCGCGGCCCGCATCTGGCGGGACGGGTATTTTTCCCACAGGGAAAAGATCGATGCCGCCGTCAACGTGTTTGACGCCGTCGGTCTGGGCGTGTTCACCATCTCCGGCATGAATCTCGCCATCGCCCATAACGGCATCACCAACGCGCTGCTGGTCATTGTGCTGGGCATGGCCACCGGCATCGGCGGCGGTATGGTGCGGGACATGATGATCGGGGAGATCCCCTTTGTGCTGCGCAAGCGGGTCTACGCCGTGGCGTCGCTGGCGGGGGGCTGCGTCTATTACGGGATGTATCTGGCGAAGATCGGCAGCGTCGTCTCAGCCGTCACCGGCATCGCAGTGGTTTTCACCATCCGCATGCTGGCCACGGCCTTCAGGTGGAGCCTGCCCAAAATACATTAAGTTTTCGTATAAAATCCGGAAATTTGTGCAAAATTATCTTTTTTAATGAAAAAAATTATCGTTTTCCCCCCTAAATTTGCTATCCCTACAAAACGATATTTTTGTTTGCAATATCCATATATTGTGATAAAATAGACAAGAAGAGGAGCCATTTTTATCATTGAATAAACAAAATATATATGAAAACGGAGATGACTTTATGGAAAGACAGTTCAAGACCATGGACGGCAATACCGCGGCCGCCCATGTATCCTACGCGTTTACCGAAGTCGCGGCGATCTACCCCATCACGCCGTCCAGCCCCATGGCCGACATGGTCGATCAGTGGTCCGCTGCCGGCCGGGAGAACATTTTCGGCTCCAAGGTCAAGGTCCAGGAGATGCAGGCCGAGTCCGGCGCGGCCGGCGCGGTCCACGGCTCTCTGAACGCCGGCGCCCTGACCACCACCTACACCGCTTCCCAGGGCCTGCTGCTGATGATCCCCAATATGTACAAGATCGCCGGCGAGCTGCTGCCGGGCGTGTTCCATGTTTCCGCCCGCGCGCTGGCCAGCCACACGCTGTCCATCTTCGGCGACCATCAGGACGTTATGGCCTGCCGCCAGACCGGCTTCGCCATGCTGTGCGAATCCAGCGTGCAGGAGATCATGGATCTCGCCCCCGTGGCGCATCTTGCCGCCATCAAGGGCCGCGTCCCCTTCATCAACTTCTTTGACGGCTTCCGCACCTCTCACGAGCTCCAGAAAGTCGCGGTCTGGGATTATTCCGACCTGGCCGACATGGTGGATATGGACGCTGTCAACGCCTTCCGCGCCCGCGCGCTGAACCCCGAGCATCCTGTCATGCGCGGTTCCCACGAGAACGGAGACATTTTCTTCCAGAACAAAGAGGCTTCGAACAAATACTATGAAGCCGTCCCCGGCATCGTCGAGGATTATATGGGCAGGATCAACGCCAAACTGGGCACCGACTATCAGCTGTTCAACTACTACGGCGCGCCGGATGCCGACCGCGTCATCGTGGCCATGGGCTCCATCTGCGACGTGGCCGAGGAGGTCATCGACTATCTGACGGCCCGGGGTGAGAAGGTCGGCCTGGTCAAGGTCCGCCTGTTCCGCCCCTTCTGCCCGGACAAGCTGGTCGCCGCCATTCCCGCCACCGCCAAGACCGTGGCCGTGCTGGACCGCACCAAGGAGCCCGGCGCGCAGGGCGAGCCGCTGTATCTGGATGTCGTCACCGCGCTGGCCAACGCCGGCAAGTCGGACGTCCGCGTCTGCGGCGGCCGCTACGGCCTGGGCAGCAAGGATACGCCGCCCTCCAACATCTTCGCCGTGTACGACGAGATGAAGAAATCCGAGATCAAGCGCCAGTTCACCGTGGGCATCGTGGACGATGTCACCCACCTGTCTCTGGAGGAGAAGCCCGCGCCCTCCACCGCCGCCCCCGGCACCATCGAGTGCAAGTTCTGGGGTCTGGGCGGCGACGGCACCGTCGGCGCCAACAAGAACTCCATCAAGATTATCGGCGACCACACCGACAAATATGTTCAGGCCTATTTTCAGTACGACTCGAAGAAGACCGGCGGCGTCACCATCAGCCATCTGCGCTTCGGCGACCACCCCATCAAGAGCCCGTACTACGTTACCAAGGCCGACTTCGTGGCCTGCCATGTCCCCGCCTATATCACCAAGGGCTTCCCCATCGTCCGCGATGTGAAGCCCGGCGGCTCCTTCCTCATCAACTGCCAGTGGAGCCTTGAGGAGCTGGAGCACCATCTGGACGCCGCGTCCAAGCGTTATATCGCCAAAAATAAGATCCAGCTGTACACCATCAACGCCATCGACCTGGCCATGCAGATCGGCATGGGCAAGCGCACCAACACCATTCTCCAGGCCGCTTTCTTCTCCCTGGCCAAGGTTCTGCCCGAGAAAGACGCCGTTCAGTATATGAAGGACGCCGCCACCCACTCCTACCTGAAGAAGGGCCAGGACGTGGTGGACACCAACCACAAGGCCATCGACCTGGGCGCCACCGCCTATAAGAAGGTGGAGATCCCCGCCTCCTGGGCCGACGCCGGGGAGGACGGGAAGGACGCCGGCATCACCGGCCGCCCCGCCACCGTGAAGATGGTGGAGGACATCCTGCAGCCCATGGGCAAGATGGACGGCGACAGCCTGCCCGTCTCCGCCTTCGTGGATCATGCCGACGGCACCTTCGAGCTGGGCGCCTCCGCCTATGAGAAGCGCGGCGTCTCCGTCATGGTGCCCGAGTGGATAGCGTCCACCTGTGTCCAGTGCAACCAGTGTGCCTATGCCTGCCCCCACGCCACCATCCGGCCCTTCGCCATGACCGGGGCCGAGGCTGCGGCCGCTCCGGCAAACGCCTCCATCGTCGATCTCAAGCGCGGCGGCGGTTATAAGTTTACCATCGCCATTTCCCCGCTGGACTGCATGGGCTGCGGCATCTGCGCCGGCCTCTGCCCGACGAAGTCCCTCAGGATGGTTTCCATGGAGAGCCAGGCCGCCAAGCAGCCCGTGTTCGATTACCTGGTCAAGAACGTCTCCGAGAAGAAGGACCTCATCAACGATACCGTCCCCGGCAGCCAGTTCCGTCAGCCGTATCTGGAATTCTCCGGCTCCTGCGCGGGCTGCGCCGAAACCAGCTATGCCCGGCTCGTCACCCAGCTGTTCGGCGATCACATGATTATTTCCAACGCCACCGGCTGTTCGTCCATCTGGGGCGGCCCGGCGGCCACCAGCCCCTACACCGTCAACAAAGAGGGCAAGGGCCCCGCGTGGGCAAACTCCCTGTTTGAAGACAACGCGGAGCACGGCCTGGGCATCTACCTGGGCCAGAAGAAGATCCGCGACGATCTGGCCGACAAGACCCGCGCGCTCATCGCCGTGGAGTACACGGTGCCGGAGCTGAAAGCCGCGGCTCAGGAATGGCTCGACACCTATGACGACGGCGCGAAGAACGGGGAAGCCACCAAGAAATATGTCGCGGCTCTCGAGGACGGCATCCTTCCCGTGGACGACGCGATCGCTTTCCTGGGCAGCCCCGCCGGCAAGGAGACTTTCGGCGCCGGGCAGCCTGAGATGCTTGCGCATATGGAATCGCTCAAGGCGGCCGGCAAGAAAGTCTGCGACTGCGAAGCCTGCACCCTGGCCTCTGAGATCCTGGCACACAAGGATTACCTCAACAGGAAGTCCATCTGGATCTTCGGCGGCGACGGCTGGGCCTTCGATATCGGCTACGGCGGCGTTGATCACGTGCTGGCCTCCGGCGAGGATGTGAACATCTTCGTGTTCAACACCGAGGTATATTCCAACACCGGCGGACAGGCCTCCAAGGCCTCCAACATCGGCCAGGTCTGCCAGTTCGCGGCGGCCGGCAAGGAAATCAAGTCCAAGTCTCTGGCCGAGATGGCCCTGACCTACGGCTACGTCTACGTGGCGCAGGTCGCCATGGGCGCCAACCCCGCCCAGACCCTCAAGGCCATCCGCGAGGCCGAGGCTTATCACGGCCCCTCCATCATCATCGGCTACTCCCCCTGCGAGATGCACTCCATCAAGGGCGGCATGGCCAACTGCCAGTCCGAGATGAAGAAGGCCGTGGAGTGCGGCTACTGGAACCTCTTCCGCTTCAATCCCTCGGCCGAGGGCGGCAAGTTCACGCTGGACAGCAAGGCGCCCGCCGGCGGCTATCAGGAGTTCCTGATGAACGAGGCCCGCTACAGCCGCCTGACCCGCGAGTTCCCGGACCGCGCCGAGGGCCTGTTCGAGCGCAACGAGGAAAATGCCAAGGCGCGCTACGAGCACCTGATGAAGCTCTCCGAGCTGTACAAGTAAAATCAGATCTGCAAAAGGACGCCCCGGAAAATCCGGGACGTCCTTTTGCGCGTTTATCCTTGAACTTTTA
>DAOPXW010000014.1:0-37520 GCA_035352555.1 Oscillospiraceae bacterium | reverse complement strand
CGCGGCTCGTCCCCGGTATGACCATCGCGGTGGAACCAATGGTCTGCGCCGGCGGTTACGAGATCGAAGTTTTGTCCAATGAATGGACAGTGGTGACAGCGGACCATTCCTGGGCCGCCCACTACGAAAACACGATCCTGATTACCGACGGGGAACCCGAAATACTCACAATGGCAGAGGATTTGTGACGCTTGCGTCCAACGACCGACTTTGGAGGAATGTTACTTTGGCAAAAGACGATGTAATCGAACTCGAGGGCACGGTAGTCGAATCCCTGCCCAACACCATGTTCACTGTGGATATCGGAAACGGCCACACCATTCTGGCGCACATCTCCGGAAAACTCCGGATGAACTTTATCAGGATCCTCCCCGGCGACAAAGTCACGGTGCAGATGTCCCCGTATGATCTGACCCGCGGCCGCATCACCTGGAGAAGTAAGTAGGAGGTATTACACATGAAAGTCAGACCTTCCGTGAAACCCATGTGCGAGAAGTGCAAGATCATCAAGCGCAAGGGCAGAGTCATGGTTATTTGCGAGAACCCAAAGCATAAGCAGAGACAGGGCTGATCGGCTCCTGTCCTAAAAAAGAATCCCGCATGGAACGGAGGCTCCCTCCGGCGGGAATAAGTCTCCGTATCCGCCAATGCGGAATCGTTATCGAAAGGATGATAAAAAAGTATGGCACGTATAGCCGGCGTTGACCTGCCCAAGGACAAGAGAATCGAAATCGGTCTCACCTATGTCTATGGCATCGGCAGAACCAGCGCGAAAAAAATTCTTGAAAAAACCGGAATTAATCCCGACATCCGCGTCAAGGATCTCAGTGACGAGGACGAGGCCAAGCTGCGTGAGTGCATCGACCACGACTATATCGTGGAAGGCGACCTGCGCCGCTCCGTGGCGCTGGACATCAAGCGTCTCACCGAGATCGGCTGCTACCGCGGCATCCGCCACAGACGCGGCCTGCCCGTCCGCGGCCAGCGCAGCAAGACCAACGCGCGCACCCGCAAGGGCCCGAAACGCACCATAGCCAATAAGAAGAAGTAAGGGAGGGATATGGATTATGGCAGCTAACCAGAAGAAAGTCGTAAGGACTCGCCGCAAGGAAAAGAAGAACATCGAGAAGGGCCAGGTTCATATCAACTCTACCTTCAACAACAGCATGGTCACCATCACCGATACCCAGGGCAACGCGCTTTCCTGGGCCTCTGCCGGCGGAATGGGTTTCCGCGGCAGCAAGAAGTCTACCCCCTTCGCGGCGCAGACCGCGGCCGAGACTGCGGCCAAGGCCGCCATGGAGCATGGCCTGAAGACCGTCGAGGTCTTTGTCAAGGGACCCGGCAGCGGCCGCGAGGCGGCCATCCGCGCCCTGCAGACCGCAGGTCTTGAAGTAACGATGATCAAGGATGTCACGCCCATCCCCCACAACGGATGCCGTCCTCCCAAACGTCGTCGTGTGTAATTGAAGGAGGAGAGACAATATGGCAAGATATACTGAAGCATGCTGCCGCCTGTGCCGCAGAGAGGGCCAGAAGCTCTTTCTCAAGGGCGACCGCTGCTATGGCGATAAGTGCGCGATGGTAAACCGTGGCTTCGCGCCCGGCGCGCACGGCCAGGGCCGCAGCAAGAATTCCGAGTATGGCCAGCAGATGCGCGAAAAGCAGAAGGCGAAGCGGTACTACGGCATTCTGGAGAGCCAGTTCCGCAGCTATTTCGATATGGCTGCCCGCCGCCCCGGCCAGACCGGCGATAACCTGCTCGCCCTTTGCGAGAGCCGCCTTGACAACGTGGTGTACCGTCTCGGTTTCGCCATGAGCCGCGCCGAGGCGCGGCAGCTGGTCACCCACGGCCACTTCACCGTCAACGGCCGCAAGGTCAGCATCCCCAGCTATCAGGTCAAGCCCGGCATGGTCATCACCCTCAAGGATTCCAGCCGGAGCCTTGACAAGCTGAAGGCCAACATCGAGGCCAACGCTTTCCGTCCCGCGCCGAAGTGGCTTGAGTACGACGCAAACAATATGATCGCCAAGGTTGTGGCCGTTCCCGCTAGGGAAGATATCGATCTGCCTGTGGAGGAGCACCTCATCGTCGAGCTGTACTCCAAATAATTAATACCCTCGGATTGGTAAGCTGACTCATTACCTGCGCCATTCCTGGCACAGCAACTTAATAAGGAGGGTTAAAACAATATGATCGAAATAGAAAAGCCGCGTATCGAGTGCATCGAGACACCTACCGACAGTTCCTACGGCAAGTATATCGTTGAACCGCTTGAGCGTGGCTACGGCACGACCCTTGGTAACTCTCTGCGCAGGGTCCTCCTGTCCTCGCTGCCCGGCACGGCTGTCACCAGTATCAAGATCGCCGGCATCCAGCATGAGTTTTCCACCATCCCCGGCGTCAAGGAAGATGTGACGGAGATCGTTCTGAACGTCAAGAGCATCATCGCCCGCCTCCATTCCGACACCCCCAAGACTATCTATATTGAAGCCTCCGGAGAGGGCGTCGTCACCGCAGGCGACATCAAGGCCGACGGCGAGGTGGAGATCCTCAATCCTGAACAGCCCATCGCGACCCTGGGGCCGGACGGCGCGCTGAGTATGGAGCTCGTCCTCGACCATGGCCGGGGCTATGTAGCCGCGGACAAGAACAAGAACGCTCAGATGCCCATTGGCACGATCCCTGTCGATTCCATCTACACTCCGGTGCTGAAGGTCAATTACACCGTCGAGAATACCCGTGTGGGCAATCAGACGGACTTTGACAAGCTCACCATCGAGGTCTGGACCGACAAGACCATCTCCGCCCGTGACGCGCTTTCCCTGGGCGCAAAGATCCTCTGCGATCATTTCACCCTGTTTACGGATCTGTCCGACAAGATCGGCGCCAGTTCCACCGTTGTCGAGCATGTGGACAACACCCGGGACAAGGTGCTGGACATGACCATCGAGGAACTGGACCTTTCCGTGCGCAGTTTCAACTGTCTCAAGCGCGCAAATATCAACACCGTGTCCGACCTCATCTCCAAGACCCAGGACGAGATGATCAAGGTCCGCAACCTCGGCCGCAAGTCCCTTGAAGAAGTCGAGCATAAGCTGGCTATGATGGGCTTGTCTCTGGCAGACGAGGACAACAACAACCAGTAATGCTCTGAAGAAGGAGGAAATCGATATGCCCGGAACAAGAAAGCTCGGCAAGACCGCCGATCAGCGCATGGCCATGCTCCGCCAGCAGGTAACGGATTTTCTGGATACCGGCCGGATGGAGACGACCCTGACCCGCGCCAAGGAGATCGCGCCCCTCGCCGAGAACATGATAACCCTTGGAAAGAAGAAGGACCTCGCCGCCTATCGTCAGGCGCTGTCTTTCATCACCCGCGAGGATGTGGCGAAGAAAGTCTTTGATACCGTCGCCCCCAAGTATGCCGACCGCTCTGGCGGCTACACCCGCGTGACCCGCACCGGCGTGCGCCGCGGCGACGCCGCCGAGACCGCCGTCATCGAGCTGGTCTGAACCGCCATCAAAACAAACGCTGGAATGACCACCGTCATTCCGGCGTTTTCGTACAACTGAGAAAGAGGCGTACCTATGAACGATGAACTTACCCCGCAGGACATCCAAAAGATGCAGGAGGAACTGGACGAGCGCCGGCTGAAGCTGATGCCGGAGCTGCTGGAGGAGGTCAAGCGCACCCGTGCCTTCGGCGACCTCAGCGAGAATTACGAATATAAGACGGCCAAACAGGCCCTGAACCAGAACAAGGGCCGCATCCGTTATCTGGAGGGCATGATAAAGACGGCACGGGTCATCTCGGGCGTCTCCGCCGCCGATGCCGTGGGCCTTTTCGACAATGTGCTGGTCTATATGGTGGAGGACGACGAGGAGCAGACCATCAAGATCGTCACCACCGTGCGCACCGATCCCCGCAAGGGCCTGATCAGCAAGGAGTCCCCCTTCGGCCGGGCCGTGCTGGGGAAGAAGGCGGGCGACCGGGTGAAGGTGGTCGTCTCCGACGACTACAGCTATACCTGCGAGATCCGCCGCATTGAAAAGGGCGCCGACGACGGCTCAGCCCCGCTGATGGGATACTGATTATCCGACTCCAAACAGTACCAATATCAGGCCATACACCACGCTGGCGCCCACGCCGAACACGATGACGGGCCCCGCGATGACGAACATCTTGGCCGCCGTGCCCAGCACGAAGCCCTCGGTCTTGAATTCCAGCGCCGGGGACACCACGGCGTTGGCAAAGCCCGTGATGGGCACCAGCGTGCCCGCCCCCCCGAAGCGGGCAAGGTTATCGTATACGCCCAGACCCGTCAGCAGCGCGCTGAGAAAGATCAGCGTCATGCTGGTCAGCGCCCCGGCGTCGTCCTTGGCCAGGCCCGCGCCCAGATAGGTCTCGTCCAGCAGCTGCCCCAGACAGCAGATGGCGCCGCCCACCAGAAAGGCGCGCAGCACATCCCCCCGGAAGGGCGAACGGGGCGCGTGCCGGTCGGCATATTTTTTGTATTCGTCGTTGGTCATTCCCATGAAAGAGCCTCCCAAAGCAAAAAAGAACTCCGTGTTAGTTTGAACACGGAGCTCATTTTTATTCATTTGTGCTGCTGTTCCAGCTCCAGCAGCAGTCGTTTGACCTCCAGCCCGCCGGCATAGCCGGTCAGCGACCCGTCCGCCCCGATGACGCGGTGGCAGGGGACAAGGATGGGGATGGGATTTTTATTGTTGGCCAGGCCCACGGCCCGGGCCGCCCGGGGACTGTCCACCGCCAGCGCGATGTCCCGGTAGGAGCGGGTCTCGCCGTAGGGAATGTCACAGAGCGCTTTCCAGACCTTCTTCTGAAATTCGGTTCCCGCGGGGTCCAGCGGAATGTCAAATGATCTCCGTGTGCCCGCGAAATACTCCCGCAGCTCGCTCACGGCGCGCAGCAGCAGCTGAGAGGGATTGAAAGCATAACCGCCTCCGCCGAAGAATACAGATGTGAGAGCCTCGTTGGTGCCTGCCAGTGTCAGCAACCCGATGGGGCTGTCCATGGTGATGGTGTTCATACCGCGTTACCGTCCTTTTACTCGTCGATGGTGAGATTATCTACGCCGTTTTTTTCGAATTCCGACATATATTCGTCCATGCGATTATTGAGTTCCAGCATATTGTCCTGATCGGCGCCTTCGGCGCTCATATCCCGGCGGGCCAGCTCCTCGGCCAGAATGTCGAAGAACACGGCATCCTCGTAATCGGCAATCGCGTCGTGAATGCCGCCCTCCTCGTAGGCCCGGGAGGGAAAGACGCGGCCGTGCCAGGTCTGTACCAGCGCCCGCATGGATTTGGGACACATGGCGAACATTTTTTCCTGCAGCAGGTCGTAGTCCTCAAAGCGGTCGTTGCCGCGGGTGGAGTTCAGAATCCAGTTTCCGACGTATACCAGGTCCAGCAGTCTGCGGAATTCTTTTTCGGTAAGTTCAATGTTCATTTTGGTCGCCTCCTTACCAAGGGTTTACCGCATACTCTTATTATAGCAGAGTACGAGCTTTCTTTCCACACAATTTTTTCCCTTGTAATCAGGACGGAAATGTCTTATTATATTAAAGTTAACGAAAAATCAAGGAGCACTTCATGGACAATCGACCAGTCGGCATTTTCGATTCGGGTCTGGGCGGGCTCACCGCCGTGCGCGAATTTAAAAAACTGCTGCCTCATGAAAGCATTATCTACTTCGGCGACACGGGCCGTATGCCCTACGGCGCGCGCCCGGCGGGCCAGATCCGCGTCATCGCGGGACAGAATCTCGCCTTTGTCGCCGGGCATGGCACAAAGGCCATGATCGCCGCCTGCGGCACGATCTCCTCCACGGCGGGCGATATCCTCTGCCGGTGCGAAACGCCCGTGTGCGGGGTGCTGAAGCCCGGCGTGAGGGAACTGTGCGCCGCGCCGCCCGCCGTGGTGGGCGTCATTGCCACCGCCACCAGCATCCAGAGCGGTGCCTACGAGCGCGCCATAAAGGCGCTGTGCCCGGAAAAGACCGTGGTGGCTATATCCTGCCCCAAATTCGTCCCCCTGATCGAGGCGGGACGCTACGACAAGGACGACCCCGCCGTGCGCGCGGCTATGGAGGAATACCTCGCCCCCATGAAGCAGGCCGGCGTGGGCGCGCTGCTGTTGGGCTGCACGCATTACGGCCTCATCGGCGACGCTATTGACGACTATTTCGGCGGGCGTGTGGCGCTTCTCGGCGCGGCGGACGCCGCCGCCCGGGAGCTGACCCGGTACCTCACCCAAAACGGCCTGCTGGGCGACGGAGATGGGGAGGACCGTTTTTACACCAGCGGAAGCGTGGAGGAATTCGAGCGGCTGGGCAAGCAGTTCCTGGGCCGGGATCTCACCGGCCGGGTGGAATACATCCCGCCGTTCCCGGTATGAGGACCCGCCCATGAAAGATGTTGTCATCAAGATCGTCGGCACTCAGAATTACGGGCAGGACGACAAGGACTCCATCGAACTGGTCACCGACGGCAAGTATGCCTTTTCCGAGGGCCGGGGCGAGGTGTTCTACACCGAAAGCGAGCTCACCGGCATGGAGGGCACCAACACCCATCTGACCATCTCCCCGCTGGAGGTGGTGCTGCGCCGGGAGGGGAGCGTCACCAGCTCCACCGTGTTCCGGGAGGGGCAGCGCAACGCGTTTTTGTATGATACGCCCTACGGCAAGGCCACCATGGGCGTGGATACCCGGAAGATCGCCGCCAATTTCGACGAGCACGGCGGCAGCATGGAGATCGACTACGTCGTGGATATGGATCACGCGGTGTTCGGCCGCAACAAGTTCCAGATGCATGTACGCGAACAGGAGAGACAGACGATATGAATCTGATACAGGAAGCAAAAGACAGCATCGACGCGCTTTTGAAGGCGGCCTGCGTCAAAGCCGCCGCCGCCGGAACCCTGCCAGAGGGGGAGCTTTCCGGCCTGGTGGAGATCCCCAAGGACACCCAGAACGGAGATTTTGCCGCCAACCACGCCATGGCCGCCGCAAGAGCGTTCCATACCGCGCCCCGGAAAATCGCCGAGGCGCTCATCGCCAATATCGACCTTACCGGCAGCTGGTTTTCCGCCGTGGAGGTCGCGGGCCCGGGCTTCATCAACTTCCGCCTGGCCGACCGCTGGTATGCCGACGTGCTGCGCGCGGTGGACGCCGAGGGTGAAAACTACGGCCGCTCCGATCTCGGCCATGGGCAAAAGCTCATGGTGGAATTTGTCTCCGCAAACCCTACCGGTCCCATGCATATGGGCAACGCCCGGGGCGGCGTGCTGGGCGACGCGCTGGCCAACGTCCTCTCCCGCGCCGGCTACGACGTGTGGCGCGAGTTCTATGTCAACGATGCCGGCAATCAGATCGAAAAATTCGCCAAGTCCATTCAGGCGCGCTATATCCAGCTCATCAGGGGCGAGGATGCCGCGGAATTGCCGGAGGACGGCTATCACGGCGACGATATCAGGGAGCTGGCCCGGGATTTTTATCGGCAGTACGGCGACGCTTATCTGGACAAGCCGGAGGCCGAGTGCCGCGCCGTGATGGCCCGCTTCGGACTGGACCGCAACATCCCTAGGATGAAGACCGATCTGGAGCGCTACGGCATCCATTACGACCAGTGGTTTTTTGAATCCGAGCTCCACGAGACCGGCTACGTCAGGGACACGGTGGACAAGCTGGAGCGGCTGGGCTTTACCTATGAAAAGGACGGCGCCCTGTGGCTCAGGACCGGCGAGATCCTCGCCGCCGTCTATCATCGGCAGGGCAGGAGCGACGCCGATATTGAAAAGCTCGACCTGAAGGACGACGTGCTGCGCCGGGCCAATGGGTTCTACACTTATTTTGCCTCGGATATCGCCTATCACCGCAACAAATTTGAAAAGCGCGGCTTCGACCGGGTAATCAACGTCTGGGGTGCCGACCACCACGGCCACGTGGCCCGCCTGAAGGGCGCGCTGGACGCGCTGGGGCTGGACGGCGAGCACAGGCTGGACGTGGTGCTGATGCAGCTGGTCAAGCTCATGCGCGGCGGCGAGATTGTGCGGATGAGCAAGCGCACCGGCAAGGCCATCTCCCTTACCGACCTGCTGGACGAGATCCCCGTGGACGCGGCGCGGTATTTCTTCAATTCCAAGCCCGAATCCCCGGTGGAATTTGACCTGGATCTGGCCGTGCGTCAGGACAGCGAAAATCCCGTCTATTACGTCCAGTACGCCCACGCCCGCATCTGCACCCTCATCGCGGCGCTGGCGGAGGAGGGACATCCCGTGCCGGGCGCCGCCGCCATCGACATGACGAAGCTGGATACCCCCCAGGAGCGGGAGCTCATTAAGCAGCTGGCCGCCCTGCCGGAGGAAATCGTTTTGGCTGCGAGGGCCATGGACCCCAGCGGCATCAACCGCTACGTCACGGAGCTGGCCGCCCGGTTCCACCGGTTCTACACCGTCTGCCGCATCAAGGACGCCGAGCCGGGCACATTGGAAGCCCGCCTGTTCCTGGCGGACGAGGTGCGCCGGGTCATCGCCCTGTCGCTGGCCGTCATCGGCGTGTCCGCCCCGGAAAAAATGTAAACAGCATATTGACAGAAACAGGCCGCCCTTTCGGGCGGCCTGTTTTGACGTTCGATGCGACTTTACCGGTCCGGCTGACGCGGCCCGGTCAAGGGGTGTGCCATTTCCACTCGGTGATCTCGGGCATATCCACGCCGTATTTGTGGATGTACTGGCTGTGCTCCACCAGCTTGTCTTTCATCTGCTGGTTGAGGGAGGCACCGCGGTTGCCCAGTACGGGCAGATGCTTCAGCGCCAGCATCACCAGATGGTAGCGGTCCAGCTGGTTGAGAACGCGCATATCGAAGGGCGTGGTGATGGTGCCCTCCTCGATATAACCGCGGACATGGATGCTCTTGTTGAAGCGCTTGTAGGTCAGCTTGTGGATCAGCGAGGGATAGCCGTGAAAGGCGAAGATGATGGTCTTGTCCCGGGTGAAGAGAGAATCGTAGTCGGAGTCCGACAGGCCGTGGGGGTGCTGGGTGTCGGACTGCAGCCGCATGAGATCGACGACGTTCACCACGCGGATCCTGAGCTCGGGGAAGTTGTCCCGCAGGATGGTGACGGCGGCCAGCGTTTCCAGCGTGGGCGTGTCGCCGCAGCAGGCCATCACGATGTCGGGCTCCTGCCCCTGGTCGTTGGAGGCCCAGTCCCAGATGCCGATGCCCTGGGTGCAGTGCCTCACGGCCTGATCCATGGTCAGCCACTGCGGGCTCGGATGCTTGGAGGTGACCATCACGTTCACGTAGTTGCGGGAGCGGACGCAGTGATCGAACACGCTGAGCAGGCAGTTGGCGTCCGGCGGCAGATACATCCGCACCACGTCGGCCTTCTTGTTGGTGACGTGATCGAGGAAACCGGGATCCTGATGGGTGAAGCCGTTGTGGTCCTGCTGCCACACATTGGAGGAGAGGATGTAGTTGAGGGAGGCGATGCGGGAGCGCCAGCGCAGCTGGTTGCAGACCTTCAGCCACTTGGCGTGCTGGGAGAACATGGAGTCCACGATGCGGATGAACGCCTCGTAAGAGCAGAAGAAGCCGTGGCGGCCGGTGAGCAGATAGCCCTCCAGCGTGCCCTCGCACATGTGCTCGGACAGCATGGAGTCCATGACGCGGCCATCGTGGGAAATGCCGTCGTCCGTGTCGTAGATGTCGCCCTGCCAGCAGCGGGATTCGTCGTCAAAGATTTTGATGAGGCGGTTGGAAGCTGTCTCGTCCGGGCCGAAGACGCGGAAATTGTCGGGATTTTTATCGCAGATATCCCGCACGAAGCCGCCCAGCTCCAGCATATCCTGGGCCTCCACCGCGCCGGGATAGGGCACGTTCACCGCGTAATCCCGGAAGTCCGGCATCCGCAGGCCCCGCAGCAGCTTGCCGCCGTTGGCGTGGGGGTTCATGCCCATGCGGCGGTCGCCTTGGGGCATGATGGAGGTCATCTCCGCCACGGGCACGCCGTTTTCATCGAACAGCGCCTCGGGGTGATAGCTTTTCAGCCAGGTCTCGATGATCTTGATATGTTCCGGGGAATCGGCGGAGACGGGCACCTGATGGGCGCGATAGCTGCCCTCGATGGTCTTGCCGTCCACCTCCTTGGGGCCGGTCCAGCCCTTGGGGGAGCGCAGCACGATCATGGGCCATGCGGGGCGGCCCTGAGCGCCTTCCTCCCGGGCGGCCGTCTGGAACTCGGCGATCTTGTCCAGCGCCTCGTCCAGCGCGTCGGCCATCAGACGGTGCATTTTGGCGGGGTCGTCGCCCTCTACGAAAATGGGGGCCCAGCCTGCGCCGCGCAGATACATATCCAGCTCCTCGTGGGGGATACGGGAGAGGATGGTGGGGTTCGCGATCTTGAAGCCGTTGAGATGCAGGATGGGCAGCACCGCGCCGTCGGAACGGGGATTCATGAATTTGTTGATCTGCCAGCCGGCGGCCAGAGGGCCGGTCTCGGCCTCGCCGTCGCCCACCACGCAGACCGCGATGAGGTCGGGGTTGTCCAGCACGGCGCCCAGCGCGTGGAACAGGGAATAGCCCAGCTCGCCGCCCTCATGGATGGAGCCCGGGGTCTCCGGTGCCACGTGGGAGGGGATGCCGCCGGGGAAGGAGAACTGCATGAACAGCTTCTGCATCCCGTCCTCATCCCGGGTGATGTTGGGATAGATCTCGGTGTAGCTGCCGTCCAGCCAGTCCTGGGCCACCATGGCGTTGCCGCCGTGGCCGGGGCCGGAGAGATAGATCATGTCCAGATCGCGGTCTTTGATCGTGCGGTCGAGATGGGTGTAGATGAAGTTCTGCCCGGGCACGGTACCCCAGTGGCCCACGATTTTCTTCTTCATATCCGCCGCCTTCAGCGGCTCTCGCAGAAGAGGATTGTCCAACAGGTAAAGCTGTGCGCCGGAAAGGTAGTTGGCGGCGCGCCACCACATGTCGATGCTGTGCAGCTGTTCGTCCGTTGCTTTGTACTGTGTCATAAGATCCTCCTTAATGCAGTTGTTCCATCAGCTCTCCCCAAAGCTCAAGCAGACGGAATTTCAAAACATAGCCGTCGGCCCCGGTGACGATGCCGTAATCCGACGTGTCCATGGTCTCGGTGATTCTGTTCTCCTCCGCGGCGGAAAGGCACAGCGGCGGAAATACCACGCACCACCAGTTGTGGCCCCGCCCCTGACCCAGGATCACCCGCAGGGATTCGTATTTTCCGGCGGGCAGGGTAAAGGTTCCGTAGTCGCGGGTAGGATAGTATTCCGGGGAGAGGGTCACCCGCACCTGCCGCCCGCCGGCGGCGCTCTCCGCGGCGCCGCGGATGCCGGAGAGATTTTGGGTGAGGATGGTCTTCGCTGCCCCGGCGTCGGCCGCGCCGTCCAGCGCGGGGGAGAGATAGGCCAGCACGGCGTCCCGCACACGCAGCTTCACGGCCTGCTCCACGTCGTCGTCCGACACGGCGATGACGTGCAGCCGGATGAGGCCGGAGGCCAATCTGGCCTGGCGGGCCTGGGCCCAGACGCCGGTCAGCAGCGTCACGCACAGTGCCAGCAACAGGGCAATCTCCCAGTTTTTCAGTTTAGAGCTCGTACGCATTTTCGGTTACCGCCTTATGTATCGTAGTGATACCATTATCGGCGGCAACGCGCGGTTCTAAACTTCGGCCGCGGGGATATTTTTTGCGGTGACGCAGAATTTTTGCTGCCTGCGCAGCGCGTCCCGGGCGCGGACGGCCCGGATGGGGTCGGAATAGATGCCGAATACGGCGCTGCCGGAGCCGGTCATCACGGCGCCCAGCGCGCCGTGATCCAGCAGAGTCTGGCGAATGTCGGCGACGGTGTCGTGCCGCCGGTCGGGCACGTCCTCAAAGACGTTGTACATCCGCCTTGCCACGCCCTTCAGGTCGCCCCGCTCCATCGCGGCGGTCATGCCGGGGATATCGGGGCGGCATTTGATGGGCACGGCGTCCAGCTTTTTGAAAAGCTCCGGCGTGGAGATGGAAAAATTGGGCTTGCAGATCACAAAATGGCAGTCCGGCAGGGGGGGCAGCGGGGAGAGAATCTCGCCCCGTCCCCGGGCCAGCTGGGTGCCGCCCGCGATGCAGAAAGGCACGTCCGAGCCCACGCGGCAGCCCAGCTCGATCAGCCGGGGCAGCGTAAAGGGCCGCCCGTTCAGGGCGTTGAGCCCCCGCAGCACCGCGGCGGCGTCGGCGGAGCCGCCGCCCATGCCGGAGCCAACGGGGATGTGTTTGGCGATATAGATGCGGGCGCCGCCGCGCAGCCCCGCCTCCGTATAAAATTCCCGGGCGGCTCTGGCGGCGAGATTGCGCTCGTCCCCGGGGATATAGCTGAGGCTGGTGACGCAGGAAAAGCCCCCGCCGGCGGGCTCGATGCGGACCTCGTCGTACAGGGAGGCGGTCTGCATGACCATGGTCATCTCATGATAGCCGTCGCCCCGCTTTTCACCCACGTCCAGCGCCAGATTCAGCTTGGCCCAGGCTCTTATGTTATAGCCCCTCATTTTTCGAACAGCAGGCCCATCAGCTTGTCGCCCTCTGGCAGCAGCGCGCCTTTCTCGCCGTTCTTTTCCGTGTAGGAAAGACCGCAGCCCGTATCCCGGCGGCTGTCGTAGATCATGTAGGGTACGGGGTCGCCGTCGTGGCCGCGGGTGGCGGTGAGGGTCTTGTGGTCGGAAAGAATCAGCATACGGTATTCCCAGCCGTGCTCGGCAAAGGCTTTCGTCAGCGGGGCCACGACGCGGCTGTCCAGCCACTCGATGCCCTGGATCTTGCCCTTGAGGTCGCCGTTGTGGGTGCACTCGTCGGGCGCTTCGAAGTGGAGGCAGACAAAGTTATGCTTTTTGAGCACCCCAATCGCGGCGGCCACCTTGTTTTCAAGATTGGTGTCAATCTCGCCGGTGGCGCCGTCCACATGGATGGGCTCCAGCCCGGTGAGGGCCGCGATGCCGTGGCACAGCGGCACGGCGGACACCACGCCGCCCTCCTGCCCGTAGGCTTCCACAAAATTCGGCATGGCCGCGGCGGAGCCCTCCGCCCAGAACCACACGGCGTTGGCGGGCAGCCTGCCCGCGGCTCGGAGCTTTTCGTTGAGCGGGTGGCGGTCGAGGATCTCATGGGCTTTTTTCATCAGTGCTGTCAGGGTCGCGGCGTTTTCACAGCCGCCGGGCAGCAGGGGGCCGATGACCTCGCCCAGATGGTCGTGGGGCGGGATCATTTTAATGCCCCGGATGTCCGCGCCCTTCTGCACGGCGATGTGGCGGAAAGAGTGGCCAAGATTGATGCTCAGGCCGGCCTTGTCGGCCAGCGGCTTGAAGTCGGGATGGTTGAACAGCATGGTCGCGATCTCGTCCGATACGTCCCCATTGATGGAACCGGCGGAGTGGGAAAGAATTTTTTTCTCCTCAAAGGGCTTGTCCGAATCTTCCAGCGTCACCATATTGCAGCGGTAGGCCACGTCGCCCGGGGCGAGCTTCAGCCCGGTGGCGGCGGCCTCCAGCGGGGCCCGGCCGGTGAAATACTTTTTCGGGTCGCATCCGAAAATGGACATGATGGCCGTCTCGCTGCCCGCGGGCAGGCCCTTGGGGCAGTTGATGACGCTGCCCAGCACGCTTTTTGCGCACAGCGCGTCGATGAGGGGCTTCTTCGCGTATTCCAGAGGGGTCAGCCCCCCCAATTCCGGCACGGGGTTGTCGGCCATGCCGTCGCCGATGACCAAGACGTATTTCATACCTTTGCCCTTCTTTGACAATTTTTATAAATAATAGTATATAGCAGGGACAGTTGTTTTTCAACCATGGAAATAGCCAATCTTATCTCCGCCGTACCCCTTGCTTTTTGTCCGGTCCTGTGTGAAAATGACAGTCATAGAAAGAATGGACAGGGTATACGACTGTGGAGAAAAAATATTTCAAGCCCATGCTGGCCGCGGTGGGCGTCTATGGAATCTGGGGCTTTTCCTTTCTGGCGTCCAAATACGCCCAGATGGCGGCCACCCCCTTCGTGGTGCTGATGTACCGCTTCGACATCGCGTGTCTGGTCCTGACGCTGCCCTGGCTGCTGGGCAGGCAGACCGTGCATCTCAAGGGCAAAAACGTCAGGGGTCTGCTGCTGCTGGGCCTGTGCGAGCCGGTGATCTATTTCATCGGGGAGCAGTACGGCGTGCGCTACACCAGCTCCGCCTTCTCCGGCGTGATGATCGCGGTGATCCCCATCGTGACGCTGATGATGGCGGCGGTGTTCCTCAGGGAGCGGCCCGCGCCGCTGCAGTGGGTGTTCAGCGCAGTGTCCATCGGCGGCGTGATCGCCATCACGCTGATGGCCGGCGGCGGGGGAGAGATCACGGCCGCGGGTGTGGGCTTCCTCGTGCTGGCGGTGCTGTCCGGCTCGGCCTACGCCGTCGTCAGCCGGGCCATCTCCGATGATTTTTCCGCGTATGAGCGCTCCCTGGTGATGCAGCTCATGGGCGCGGTGTTTTACACGGCGGCGGCCCTGATCGAAAACCGGGCCGATCTCTCCCGGCTCGCCGCGCCGCTGGCGTCCCGCGGCTTCGTGTTCGGCGTGCTGTATCTGGCGCTGGGCGCTTCCGCCGCCGGGTATATGCTGTATAACTACGCGGTGGCCAGCGCGCCCATCGCCAACGTCTCGTCCCTGTGCAACCTCACGACGGTGCTGTCCGTGGTGGCCGGGGTGGTGGTGCTGGGCGAGCCGTTTTCTTTTGGCTCCTTCGTGGCGCTGGCCGTGATCCTGGCAGGCATCTGGGGCGTGCAAAGGTTCACGCCCAGGGAGGTGAAACCGTGAAAAAGCGCGCGTTCTCCGTGCTTCTTGCGCTCTCGCTGACGCTGGCGCTGGCCGTCCCGGCGCTGGCCGCCCGGGTGGTGCTCTCGCCCCAGAAGGTCTATGTGGACGGAGCCGAGGCCGCCTTTGAGGGCTACAATATCGACGGCTACAACTATTTCCGCCTGCAGGACCTGGCGATCGCCCTGAAGGACGGCCCGGCCCGCTTCTCCGTCGCCTACGACGCGGCCGCCGATCTGGTGGCCCTGGTCAGGGGCGGGGAATGCGCCCTCACCGACGGGGGGGCCCCGACCGGGGGCGACCGGAGCGCCTCGGCGGCGCCCTCCGTCCAGACCGTCACCATCGACGGCGCGCCCGCACGGCTCTCGCCCTACAATATCGGCGGGTACAATTTCTTCAGGCTGGGCGAGCTGGCGCCCCTGCTGGGCTTCGGCCTGGCCTACGACAGGACCGAAAACAGCGTGAAGATCACCGGCGCGCCCGCCGCGGTGACGGTGTCTTTTATTGACGTGGGGCAGGGAGACAGCGTCTTTATCGACGACGGCGATTTTGAGGTGCTCATTGACGCCGGTACGGCGGATAAGGGCAACGCCGTGTCCGATTCCATCAGGCCCTACGTGGACGGCGACCTGGACGTGGTCATTGCCACCCACACCCACGCCGACCATGTCGGCGGGCTGACCCGGGTGCTGGCCGACTATCAGGTGGACGAGATCATCGATTCCGGCGACACCGCCGATTCCAGGGCATGGACCGATTATCACGCCGCCGCCATGGCCGAGCCCAACTGCGCCGTCGTGCCCGACAGCGACTTCACCGTGTCCATGGCCAACGGCGCGACGCTCCGGATCATCGAGGGGCTGGACGGGGACGCGAATCCGAACAACGACAGCGTGGCGGCCCTGCTGACCTTCGGGCAGGTCAGGGTACTGTTCACCGGCGACAGCGAGGAGGCCGCGGAGGCCGTCCTCGCCGGAAAGGTGGGGGATGTGGACGTGTTCAAGGCCGCCCATCACGGCAGCCGCACGGCCAACACCATGGCGCTGCTCAACGTAATCAGGCCAGAATACGCGGTAGTCTCCTGCGGGGCGGGCAACCCCTACGGCCACCCCCATCTGGCCGCGCTGCAAAACTTCGCCGCCGTGGGCACGACCGTGTATTCCACGGAAAAGTCCGGCACCGTGGTGATGACCACCGACGGGCTGACCTACAGCTTCAATACTTCGGCCGCGCTGACCTTGGCCGACGCGGGCGATCAGGGATAAAGGAGAAAGAACACTGTGAAGAACATCCTGTTTTTCGGCGATTCCAACACCTGGGGCTACACCCCGCTCACCGGCGAGCGCTATGCCGGCGAGATCCGCTGGACGGGCGTGGCCGCGGCCGCGCTGGGCCCGGATTACCACTGCGTGGAAAACGGCATCAACGGGCGCACCACCGTGTTCGACGACCCCTGGCGCGGGGCCCGCAAGGGCAGCGACGCGCTGGACTTTGAACTCATCGCCAACACGCCGCTGGACCTGCTGGTGCTGATGCTGGGCACCAACGATCTGAAATTCGCGGACGCCTACCGCAGCGCCAGGGGCGTGGATATGCTGTGCGCCATGGCCCAGACCGTGGATCAGCGGCGCTTCACCCTGTCTCCGGTGTTTCCGGACGGATGCAAAATCCTTGTGATCTCCCCTATCCATATCGGCCCGGGCGCGGAGCACAACGACGAGTACATCCTCATGCCCCGGGGCCACGAGGAATCCATCAAATTCGCGGAATATCAGAGCGCCGTTGCGGAAAGCCGGGGCGCCTGGTTTCTCGACGCTTCAAGGTATGCCGAGCCCAGTGAAGCCGACTGCGAGCACCTGCTCCCGGAGGGCCACGCCGCGCTGGGCAGGGCCGCGGCGGAAAAGATCAGGGAAATTTTCACCTGAAAGACAAAAAATATCCGTTTTCCCGGCCCGGGAAAACGGATATTTTTATTAGAATCCCGCCGAATTCTCCTGCCCGCCGAAGCCGGCGGAGGGGTCCATGGGCCGCTCCCGGAACAGCGCGTCCACCGCCGCGCGGTAGTCGACGCAGGTCTGGGCTTTCAGAATGCGCTTGCGCTGGCGGGCGCTGTCGGGGAAAAGACAGCCCCAGTAGTACCACAGCTCCTTCATCCGGTGCAGCACGTTCCGGTCGCCGGAATATTCCGCCTGATACGCCGCCAGCAGCGTGTCCATGAACGCCCGCAGTTCCCCGGCGTCCAGCGCCGCGCCGCCCCGGCAGCGGCGGGGCAGCGCTGGGTCGGCCACCGCGCCCCGGCCCAGCATCACCCCGGCCAGACCGGGAAACCGGGCGGCGACGCGGCCGAAGTCCGCCGGGGTAAAAATGTCGCCGTTATAGCACAGGGGATTCCTGCTGCCCGTCCAGGCCGCCGCGAAAGCGCCCATATCAGGCGTATTTTTGTAGAAGTCCCGCCGCACCCGGGGGTGGACGATGAGCGGACGGATGGGGTACTTGTTGTAGATCTCCAGCAGCCGCCCGAATTCCCCGGCGCTCTCCACACCGACGCGGGTCTTGACCGACACGGCCACGGGCGTTTGGGCAAAGACTTGCTCCAGAAAGGCGTCCAGCGCCTCCGGTACGGAGAGAAACCCGGCCCCCCGTTTTTTGGCCGCCACCGTGCCCGAGGGACAGCCCAGATTGAGATTGACCTCGGTATAGCCCATGTCCCGCAGCTGGCCTGCCGCCGCCAAAAAGGCGGGGGCGTCGTTGGACAGCAGCTGCGGCGTCAGGGTCAGGCCGGGATTGCGCTCCGGCAGCAGGTCGGTCAGCTCGCCGGGCTTGAAGCCCCGGCCGCCGCAGGCCACCAGAAACGGCGCGTAGTACCGGTCCACCCCGGGAAACAGCCGGGCGTGCTCGGCGCGATAGATTCGGTTGGTGATCCCCTCCATCGGGGCGAAGCTGATGTCCATGGCGGCCTCCATTTTTTGTCTGCCCTATTGTACCGCATCTTTTTGCTTCTGAAAAGCGGCAAGTTAACTGTAAATATCCGCCAAATTTTTGTACGGAAATTCAGCGAAACTATAAAATCTCACAGAGGCGGCGCCTCTGAGGGGAACATTTTGTTGCAAATTTAACAGAATCGGTTTATATTTGTATCCAGGGGTGTCCTGACGCGTGACCGGGCGGCGTCCGGACATCAATACGTATTTGGAGGATGAAAGATGAAGGGTCAAAAGATCATCAGTATGATCACCATACTCGCCTGCATCATTGCGCTGATCGGCGGTGTGATGGGAATGAACTATGTCAGCGACCAGAAAGAGATCAAGACCAAGGAGGGCGACGAAGCCCGCGCCAACATCGACACCCTGAAGGAAGGTATGGCCACGCTGGAATCCAAGCGCGACGCGTACAATACGGGCAAAGCTACCTATGACGCCGGACTGGAACAGTACAACGCTGGCCTGAAGGAATATGAAGCCGGCATGGCCACGCTGCAGTCCAAAACTGCCGAGTATGAGGCGGGCGTCGCTACCTTGGCGGAGAAGAAAGCGAGCTACACCGCCGGCAAGGCCTCCTACACTACCGGGCTGCAGACCTACAATACAAACTATGCCGCGTATCAGGCCAAGTTGAAGGAATACAACGCCGGACTTGCGCAGTATCAGGCCGCCGCATCCGACGCTGGCAAGGCGGCGCTGGTGGCCCAGACGCTGGACAGCAAATTCCAGACCTATATGACCGCGCAGCTGGTAACTGGCGGAATGACCGAGGAACAGGCCGCCGCGTCGGTTGCCGCGCTGAAGAGCGATTCGACCAAGACCTACAAGGGCGCGACTTATGAGCAGATGAAGGCAGCTTTCGCGGCGAGTCCGTATCCGGAAAATACGGCGGTCACCGTACAGCAGGCAATCACTGCCGGCGTGGAACAGGAACTGGCCGCAAAGAAAGCTACCCTCGATTCTGGCAAAACACAGCTTGATGCGGCGGCGGCGCAGCTTGCAGCGGGCAAAGCTAAGCTGGATGCTGGAAAAGCGCTGATCGATCAGTACGAGGCCGGTCAGGCAAAAGTCGCCGAGTATGAGGCCGGCGCCGCTACCCTGACTGCGGCGGAAAAAAAGCTTACTGCCGCCAAGACCCAGCTGGACGAGGGCAAAGCGCAGCTCACCGAGTTTGAGGACGGCGAGGCAAAGATCGAGGAGGGCAAGGCGCAGCTTACGGCCATCCCCGAGGTCGCCGCAAAGGTGAACACCGGCATGGAGATCACCGCCGCCGGTTATGAGTATCTGGATGAGCAGACCGTGCAGACCACCGAGGAGCTTACCGGGCTGGCCACCGCCGATATCGTGGCCATGGCCGCCGCCGTCATCGCGGCTGTTGCCGCTGTTCTGGGTCTTGCCGCCAAGAGCAAGGGCGCCATGATCCTGGGAATTGTCGCCGTCATCGCGGGCGCCGCGGGCGTATTTCTGGCCGTCAGCAAGGACGCCAGCACGCTGGTTCTGGCCGGCTCCGCCGCCGTGGCGGTCACCGCGCTGATCCTGGCCGTTCTGGCCGCAAAGAACAGGGCCCCTGTCCCGGAGAAGACCGCCGCGGAATAAGCGAAAATTCAATAAAAACGGACGCGGATTGACCCGCGTCCGTTTCTGTTTTTCAAAAGACAAAAAGAAAAAATATATGCAAGGTTTTTGCAGGGGGAGCTCGAGGGAGGGCGGAGCCCCGCCTCGAATCAGATCAATAGCCGCCGAAGCCTTGCGCAGCAAGGGTTCGGGGAGCGGATTGACCCGCGTCCGTTTTTATTTGGCCGTCAAAAAGATGCCGTCCAGCCCGCCGCTGCGGCAGGCCAGCGCGGCCCGGGGCGTCAGCGCCGATGCATACTGTCCCAGATATACCGCCTGCGCCGGCGACAGGGACAACCGCCGCGAAAGCGTTTGCGCGGCACTTGTCAGCGCGCCCGGGGCGGCCAAAAGCCCTTCCAGACGGCCGCGCTCCGCCGCCGTGACCGAGAGCGCGCCGCTTTCACCTCCCAGCAGCGCGCGCCCCAGCGCGTTGGCCGCAACAGGCTCGAAGAGGTTAATGAGCTGTCTCTCCGGGCCGGGACAACAGGCGCACAGCACGCCCCACACCGCATCATGAGAGAAGCGCCGCAGAAAATCGTTTTCCAGCGCCAGTCGGGTCAGATACAAGTTTACATAATCAATACCCAGCGCCGTCTCCGGCACCGGGTCCGCCAGCGGGTAGTCGATGCTGCACGGGAGCTCCGCCGCGAAAAAGAGCACGTCGTAGCGCCGCCAGAAGCCGCCCAACGCCTTCAGCGTGTTTGCCATGGCGCGGTTGGTCACTTCCGGCGGGTGGGCGCATACCGCCGCCCACAGACGTTTCCCGCGCGCCACGCGCTGCTGCAGCGCCGCCACGCCCTCGCGATAGCCTTGTTCGAAGCCCGTCTCCAGCAGCGCCCGCTGCCGGGCCGGGTCGTCCAGCCCCAGGGTAAAGCGAAGGGAAGTCAGCAGCGCCTGCGCCGTGTCCACCGGCAGGGAACTGCTGCCCCCGGCGGTGTAGCGCGCGGTGTGGCGGGCCATGAAATCCAACAGCAGTTCCCCCAGCCGGGCGCGCTCAGCCTCGCTCAGGGGGGCCTGAAGCGTCTCAGTCATGGGTGAAGCCCTCAAACCGCCCGGTGCGGGCGGCGGCGTACAGCGCTTCCGCGTCCGCGCCGGACAGCGCGTCCAGACTGCCGCCGGTCCCGTCGAAGATCACGGTCATGGCGGCGATGAGCTCGTCGTCCTCCAGCCGCTCGCCGCACAGGTTCTTGAATTCGTAAAACAGCTCCTGCAGCGTCTCCAGCGTGTCCGCGTAATCGCACTGGTCGAGATAGGGCGAGACGCAAAACGCGTCTGCGAGCTTCGCCAGTACGCCGCCGGAAAATTCAACCCGGCCCGTCTCGCGCAGGGCGCTCTGGCGGGCCTCCTCCAGCCGGATAAGGTCGGTCTGGGTCAGCGTCAGTCCATGGGCTGCGGAGAGGCGGTTGCACCGCGCCAGTTCCGCCTTCCCCATCCCGGGGTGCGTCAAAGAAAAATCCTCCATTCCATTCGCCTCCTGTACCTTTTATACGCTCCCTGGCGGCGCAGTACAAGACTTGAAAACTGTGCCGATCTGTGATAATATATAAACATGAAAAATTCCGCAAGACGAAGGTTTTGCGGAATTTTTATCGCAGCCCCCGAAAGAAATTCGCCAGCAGCGCGGCGCAGTCGTCCGCCAGCACGCCGCCGTAAACGGCGGGATGATGGCCGAAGCGTTCCTCAAAGAGATTCAGAACGCTGCCGCAGGAGCCGGTCAGCGCATCCCCGGCGCCATAGACCACCGTGGGGATGCGGGCGGAAATAATGGCCCCGGCGCACATGGGACAGGGCTCCAGCGTCACATAGATCGCGCAGCCGGAGAGTCGCCAGGAGCCCGCCGCCGCGCAGGCCCCACGGATGGCCAGCATCTCCGCGTGGGCGGAGGCGTCGCCGTCCTCCTCCCGGCGGTTGCGGCCCCGGCCGATTACCGCGCCCTCCGGCGAGACCACGACGCAGCCCACCGGTACCTCGCCGCAGTTCCCGGCCTCCCGGGCCAGCGCCAGCGCCTGGGCCATATAGTTTTCCCGTGTATCCATGGATTGCACCTCGCAGACAGAAAAAGCGCCGGCGGCAGGCCGGCACTTTTTTTCAGGTTTATTCCTTCACCGTGCCGTCGGGATTGAACAGCGGCAGAGGCGCCAGCGCGATAATATCGTCGCGCCTGGCGGCGTCGCCTTCGGCCAGGACGGCCATGCGGCCGACAATAATGCCGCCGGCCTGATGGACCAGCTCTTCCACGGCCCGCAGGGATTCGCCGGTGGAAATAACGTCGTCGATGATGAGAATCCGCCGGCCCTTCATCAGCTCGGCGTCCTGGGAGTCGATGACCAGCGTCTGCATCCCCTCGGTGGTGATGGAACGGACGTTGACCTGAAACACGCCCTGCATATAGGCCTTGGCTTTTTTGCGGGCCACAAAATACTTCTCCGCGCCGGACTGGCGGGCCATCTCGTACAGCAGGGGAATGGCCTTGGCCTCGGGAGCGATGATATAGTCGTACTCCGGGGCGCGCTTGAGCAGCTCGGAAGCGCAATGGACCGTAAGTTCCACATCACCGAACATGACGAAAGCGCCGATGTACAGGGTGTCGGAAACTCTGCAGATCGGAAGCTCTCTTTTTAAGCCGGCGATGTCCATCTCGTATGTCATTCTGTGAATCCTCCTAATAGTCTTATACAGCGACAATTAACTATTTTACAGCATTTCCCGAAAAAATCAAGTATTGCCGGATGAAGACATTCGTACGCGCCCGGCGGCGAGAAAATCGGCGCGGTCAGGAGAGATTTGTGGGAAGTGACAAGAGAACGGGGGAAATCCAATAGTCAATAGGAAAGTGTCCGGCAAATTGTATAAATTTTTGTGGGCTTTTTTTACTTATGAACATAAAGTGAAGAAAGTGAAATATTTGACAGAAAAACCTCTTGCCACCAATGCTTTTTTGGTGTAAAGTACAGACATGTATTTGCCCAATGTTTACAGAAAGTTTACATGGGCAATTGGCCTGCCGGAATGGAAAACCGGCCGGTTAGTTTTCAATAAGGAGAGAAATGTATGGAACAACAGCAACAGAACCGCGGAGGATTTGCCTCCAACTTCGGATTCCTGATGGCGGCCGTTGGTTCGGCCGTCGGTCTGGGCAACATTTGGGGCTTCCCGTTCAAGATGGGCAAGTGCGGCGGCTTCGCCTTCCTCATCGTCTACCTCTGCCTGGCCGTATTCGTGGGCCTGTGCGTGATGGTCGGCGAAATGGCCCTCGGCCGTAAGACCGGTCAGGGCGTCGTGGGCTGCTACAAAAAGCTGGCCGCGAAGTACACCTGGGTCGGCTGGTGCGGCATCATCACCGGCTTCTGCATCCTTTGCTTCTACCTGGTCCTCGGCGGCTACGTCACCCGTTACATGGTCGGCTTCTTCCTGGCAATGTTCGGCGCCGACGGCTTTGCCGGACAGTCGGCTGAAAACTTCTTCGGCTACTTCCTGACCAACGGCGGGAGCGCAGTCCTCTACTTCTTCATCTTCACCCTGATCAATGTGCTGATCGTTTCCGGCGGCGTCCAGGGCGGCATCGAGAAGTTCAACAAGTGGGCGATGCCCGCGCTGTTCGTTATCCTGCTCGTTATTCTCATTTATGTTGCTTTCCAACCCGGCGCCGGCGACGGCTACAAGTTCATGTTCTCCGCAAACTTCTCCGTGTTCTCCGATCCCGAGGTCGGCTTCCTGAAGGTCCTGAAGACCGCCGCCGGCCAGCTGTTCTTCTCCCTGTCCCTGGGCATGGGCTGCATGATCACCTACGGCTCCTACCTGGATAAGAAAGAGGACATCCAGAAGAACTCCGTCATCGTCGTGTGCTGCGATACCCTCATCGCCGTCATGGCCGGCATGACCGTGCTCCCCGCCTGCGCCGCGTACGGTTTGGAGTACAAGGGCGGCCCCAGCCTGCTGTTCAACACCATGCAGATCGTGTTCGACAAGATGGGCGGCGGCGGCAGCTTCATCGGCAACCTCATGGGCTTCCTGTTCTACTTCCTGGTGTTCCTGGCGGCTCTGTCCTCCTCCATCTCCATTCTTGAGGTCTGCACCGCCTACTCCGTGGATAAGAACCTCGCTGCCGGCAAGGGCGGCAAAGACGGCGGCCGTAAAAAGGCTACCGTGATCTTCTCCATCGCTATCTTCATCTTCGGCCTGCTGGTCGCTCTGGACGGCCTGGGCACCGGCGTTGCCGGCGGCGCTGTCATGAAGACCCCCGCCGAGCTCTTCGGCATCGGCGTGATGGGCTGGAACGACTGCTGGCTCGACTTCTACGATATGATCTCCGAAGGCATCCTGATGCCGCTGGGCGCGCTGATGATGTCGCTGCTCATCGGCTGGAAGTGGAAGACCCAGACGGTTATCGACGAGTGCGAGGCCGGCGGGCAGAAGGCCTGGGGCCACAAGTTCTTCGACATCTGCTTCAGGTTCATCACCCCCATCGGCATGGTCGTTGTGCTTTATGGCCAGCTGACTGGCTTCTTCGGCTGAGCCGAAACCACAGCTACATAGTAAAAATCAGCCCCGCTTTCGCGGGGCTGATTTTTTGTTCTATGGCCGGCGGAACGGCCGCCCGCCGCGGGTCATTCCCACAGCAGCCGGGGATAGACGCCCTTGCCTTTCATGGCGGTCACGGCGTTTTTCACGCTGTCCAGATCCTCCCGGTAGGTCACGCCGTACCAGGTCTCGCCGCAGTGGAGCATCCGCACCGTGCAGGCCCCCGCGGCGAGTTGGGCGTTGGCCACAAAGGGCAGAAAATATTCGCACTTCAGCGGATTTTTGGGCAGGTTCTCGTCCAAAAAGGCGGGGAACCCGGCCCGCAGCGCGTCCAGCATCCCGGTGCCGAAGCCCCACAGATTCATGGACACGATAGTGTCGCCTGAAAGGGGGAAGTAATGCTCCCCGTCCTCGGTATAGGCGCCGTCCGCGCCGCGCTTTTCGATGTGGGTGCGCTCCGTCACGCCGGTGAGGAAGCCGTTTTCAGTACGGCACACGCCCCGGGAGACATAGCCATTCTCCGTCACGGTGTTGCGCAGCAGATAGCCCACCATGGCGTGTTCGTTGTCCGCCCGGTCCTCCCTGAGAAAATCAAAGACCGCGGCGTAGGCGGTGGGACCGTAAAAATCGTCGGAATTGATGACGGCGAAGGGCTCCGAAAGCGCCTCGGCGGCGCACAGCACGGCGTGGCCGGTGCCCCAGGGCTTCACCCGGCCGGCCGGCACGGAATAGCCCTCCGGCAGCGCTGAGAGCTCCTGATCCACATAGCGCACGTCGAAATACCGCTCCATGCGGCGGCCGATGGCGGCCCTAAAATCTTCCTCGATTTCCTGCTTGATGATGAACACGACCTTCTCAAAGCCGGCGCGGCGGGCGTCGAACAGAGAGAAGTCGATGATGGCGTGGCCCTGATCGTCCACGGGCTGGATTTGCTTCAGTCCGCCGAAGCGGCTGCCGATGCCGGCGGCCATGACCACCAGCGCGGGTTTCTGCATACGACTGCCTTCTTTCCTATTATTCCTGAGGCTGCTCGTCCAGATCGATGGGGACGATGCCCATGTCCTCGGTGATTTTGTGAATAGCGGCGTGGGTCTCCTTCACGGCGATGGCCACGCAGGCGGGCGCGTCCTCGTCGGTGACGTCGGTCATGCCGTCGGGCAGCCGGATGACGGTGGTGGTGGTGATATCCAACAGGAAATTTCCGCCGTCTCCGTCGGCGATCTTGGTGTTGAGAAAGATGTAGAGGGTGCCGTCGCCCGGGTCGGGGGTGCGGGCGCTCATGCGGCTCTCGGCGCGCAGCTCCATCTCGCCGCCGGCCTCGGTGTTCACATGGGTGGTCAGGTCCGTGACCTTAAAGTCGAGCAAGTCAAATTTCATTTCTTCCATAGCGGTTTCCTTTTCTTTTTTTTGTACCGTTACTATATTACAACTTTCGCCGCATTTCAACCGCCGCCGTCAATTTGCCGGAATAGACGGAAAAAAGTTTGTGGGCTTGGGGGAAATTGCCCCTTGACTTTGCCAAAATAAAGCGCTAAAATGCCAACATAACTGAACACGGGCAAATGCAGTGATGGAGACAAGTAACGTCTTTCACCCTGTCACAGAGAGCCGGCGGCAGTGGGAATCCGGCACAGGCGGGACGCGAATAACACTCAGGAGCAGTGAGCTGAAAGCGAAAGCCAGTAGGCGAGACGCGGAGCGCGGCGTTAAAGCGCGAGGGCTTGGTAGAGCCCGAAAAAGTGACTGTCCAGGGACAGTAAATTAGGTGGCACCGCGGAGAAGCAGCTATTCGTCCTAATATTTTAGGAAGAAGGGGCTGCATATTTTTTATCCGGAGGTGTTTTTTTATGTGTTCCATCATGGGTTTCACCAGCAAATTTCTGTCAGTTGCGGAGTTGATGCCGTTTTTCGACCGTACCAAGTCCCGGGGCCCGGATATGTCCCGTGTGGAGGAAGCCGGCTCGGGCTACCTGTGTTTCCACCGCCTGGCCATCATGGGCCTCACCGAGGAGGGGATGCAGCCCTTCCATCTGGGGGAGGACGCGTGTGTGTGCAACGGCGAGCTGTACCTGTTCCGCCCGCTGAAGGCGGAGCTGTCAAAGCGGTACGATTTCAAAAGCGGCTCCGACTGCGAGATCATCCTGCCGCTGTACCGCGAGTACGGGCTGGAAATGTTCAAAATGCTGGACGCGGAGTTCGCCATGCTGATCTATGACGCCGCGAAAGACCAGCTCATCGCGGCCAGGGACCCCATCGGCATCCGCCCGCTGTTCTACGGGTATCTGGCCGACGGGTCCATCACCTTCGCCAGCGAGGCGAAAAATCTGGTGGGCCTGTGCGATGAGATCATGCCCTTCCCGCCCGGATACTATTATGCCGACGGCGCCTTCACCCGCTACGCCGACCCCACCGCGGTGGCGCAGTATGTGGGCGGCGACGTGGACGCCGTGTGCAAAAAGATCCGTGAGCTTCTCATTCTCGGCATCGACAAGCGGCTGGACGCGGACGCGCCTCTGGGCTTTCTGCTGTCCGGCGGGCTGGATTCCAGTCTGGTGTGCGCCATCTCCGCCAAGGTACTGGGGCGGCACGTCCGCACCTTTGCCATCGGCATGGACACCGACGCCATCGACCTGAAATACGCCAGGGAGACGGCGGATTTCATCGGCGCGGAGCACGCCGAGGTAATCATGACCCGGCAGCAGGTGCTGGACAGCCTGGAGGAGGTGGTGGCCCTGCTGGGCACCTGGGACATCACCACCATCCGGGCCAGCATGGGGATGTACCTGTGCTGCAAGGCCATCCATGAAACCACCGACGTGCGGGTGCTGATGACTGGCGAAATCTCCGACGAGCTGTTCGGCTATAAGTACACCGACTTCGCCCCCTCGCCGGAGGCCTTCCAGCAGGAGGCCAAAAAGCGGGTGGAGGAGCTGCATCTGTACGATGTGCTCCGGGCCGACCGCTGCATCTCCGTCAACTCCATCGAGGCCCGCGTGCCCTTCGGCGATCTGGAATTCGTCAAGTACGTCATGGCCATCGACCCCGCGCTGAAGGTCAACAGCTACGGCATGGGCAAGTATCTGCTGCGCCACGCCTTCGAGGGCGACCATCTGCTGCCCGAGGATATCCTGTGGCGGCAGAAGGCGGCCTTCTCCGACGCCGTCGGCCACTCCATGGTGGACGATCTCAAGGCCTGCGCCGAGGAAAAGTACACCGACGCGGAATTTGAGGCGAAGCGCGCGCAATATGACTTTGCCCGGCCCTTCACCAAGGAGAGCCTGCTGTACCGGGAACTGTTTGAAAAATACTATCCCGGTCAGGCGCGGATGGTGAAGGATTTCTGGATGCCCAACAAGAGCTGGGCCGGCTGCGACGTCAACGATCCCTCCGCCCGGGTGCTGGCAAACTACGGGGCCAGCGGCGTTTGATCGCCCGCGCTTCCGCGGCAGCGTGAAATCCTGTTCTTGCGTTTGCCGGCGGGCCGTTGTATACTAAGCAGACTAACCCATCACAAAGGAGAGAGCGTTTTTGGGATTTGTGGAGCTGCTGCTGATTGCCGTGGGCCTGAGCATGGACGCCTTCGCCGTGTCCATCTGCAAGGGCCTGTCCGTGAAAAAGGTCGCGCCGAAGCATGCGCTTCTGGCGGGGGCCTACTTCGGCGGTTTTCAGTTTTTGATGCCCCTGCTGGGCTATCTGCTGGGCTTTAAATTTGAATATCTCATCACCAGCGTGGATCACTGGATCGCTTTTGTGCTGCTGGCCATCATCGGCGGCGGCATGATTAAAGAGGCCTTCTCCAAGGACGAAGAGAAGCTCAGCGACGATTTCGGTTTCAAGACCATGCTCACCATGGCCGTGGCCACCAGTATCGACGCGCTGGCGGTGGGCGTCACCTTCGCTTTCCTGTCCGTGGACATCGTGCCCGCCTCGCTGACCATCGGCGTTACGACCTTCATTTTCTCCGCGGCGGGCATCTATATCGGCAACATTTTCGGTTCGCGCTACAAGGCCAAAGCCGAATTCGCCGGCGGCTGCATTCTCATTCTCATGGGGCTGAAGATCTTGCTGGAGCATCTGGGCGTCATCTCGCTTTGAAAAAGAACAGCCCCGGGAACCGTGGTTCCCGGGGCTGTGTTCTATTTGCGGATGAAATCCAGCCCGTTTTCGTGAATGTCGAAAAGAAAGTCGAAAAACGAGGGGTGAAAGGGGAGAAACTCGCCGGATTCGATCATGGCCTTCAGCTGCGCCCGATCGACCCATTTCACGGTATCCACCTCGCTCGCCTGCAGCGTCAGCGCGGCCGGCTCCACATCCCGGTCGATGACATAGTAATCGTCGAAGCCGTGGGGAAAATTGGCGCACAGCGCAGGGTCGATGCGGGAAAAGTCCACGTCCAGCCCCAGTTCTTCCAGCAGCTCCCGGTGAGCGGCTGCGGCGCTGTTCTCGCCCGCGCGGCTGTGACCGCCGGCTGACACGTCCCACAGCCCGCCGTACATGGATTTCTTGCGGCTGCGCAGCTGGATGAGCAGCCGGTTTCGGCTGTCGAAGAGAAAGATATGGATGACCAGCCGGTATTCTCCGTCGCCCAGCTCGGTCTCTCTGGGTACCACCCGGCCCGTGGGCCGGCGGTCGCGGTCGTAGACGTCGATGAGCTCGCTCATTTCGGCAGCCTCACTTTGTCGGGGGTGATATCGGCAAGCGTGCCGCAGCCGGTCATCACCATCACGTCGATCAGCTCCGCGCGGATCTTTTCAAAATAGAGCCGCACACCCTCCGCCCCGGCGGCCAGCGCCGCCAGCGTATAGGGCCGCCCGATGAGCACGCCGTCCGCCCCCAGCGCCAGCGCCTTGAACACGTCCGCGCCGGAGCGGATGCCGCCGTCCACCAGAATTTTAAAATCTTTGCCCAGCGCGGCGCGAAGCTCCGGCAGCACCGAACAGGTGGGGGGCGCGTCCTCCAGCACCCGGCCGCCGTGGGAGGATACCACGATGCCCTCCGCCCCGGCGTCCTGACAGAGCAGCGCGGCCCGCGCGGTCATCACGCCCTTGATGAAAAACGGCAGGGCCGTGGCGGCGGTGATCTCGCGGATATCCTGCGGGGACTTGGGGTCCACGGGCGTTCCCATAATCTTTAGGTTAATAAGCCCGGCGGAATCCACGTCCATGGCGGCGGCGATGGCCCCGGCGTCCTCCGCGAGACGGAGCTTTTCAAGGACTTTTTCATTTTTCCAGGGCTTGATGGTGGGTATGCCCACGCCGCCGGCCTCCTTCAGGGCACGGATGCTCGCTTCAAAAAAGCCGCCCATGGGCGCATCCGGCGTGAAGGCCACGGTGCCCGCCTGAAGCGCACCGCTTAACTGCGCGCTTACAAGGGCACCGTCGTCCATGGTCTGGCATTTGTAGTTGAGCACGGCACCGCCCACAGGCGCGCCGAACACCGGCATACTCCATGTCCGGCCAAACATCCGGCAGGAGGTGTCCTGACCATGACTCTCGTACACGGCGTCCAGGTTGATGTCGATGGACTTGAGAAAATTCACGCAGTTGGTAAAGGATTTGCCGCTGCCCTTGGCGCCCACGCCGGGCACCTCGCCCCGGCAGGCAAGACCGTTGCAGTCCGGGCACACCCGGCAGCTGAGGCCCATTTTTTTCGCGTTTTCTATAACGTCATTGTATGTCATACCGTACTCCTTATTTCTTCATTTTTGCGTGTCCCGATAGCCGGTGGAAAGATCCACATGGTTGCGCAGGGGGCGGCCCGCCAGATAGTCCGACACGTTGTCCGCGAAAACGCCGTAGACCGTGTCCTCCATGAAGGGTGAGGAAGCCGTCATGCTCCACGCGCCCGCGATATGCGGGGTGATGACCAGATTCGGCACGTCCCACAGGAAGGAATCCTCCGGCAGCGGCTCCTGATAAGCCACGTCGATGCCGGCCCCGGAAAGGCGGCCGCTTTTCAGAGCCTCGGCCAGCGCCTGGGCGTCCACGGCGGAGCCCCGGCCTGCGTTGATGAGCTTGGCGCCAGGCTTCATCAGGCCGATGCGCCGCGCGTCCATAATGTTTTCGGTCTCTGGTGTGCCGGGCAGGGCCATGGCCAGAATATCGGCCCGGGGCAGCAGCGCATCGATGGCGTCCATGCCGTACATCTCGTCCACACAATCGGGCTTTGTGCCCACCGAGCGGCGCACGCCGACGGTAGTCGCGCCCAGCGCCTTCATCCGCCGCAGGAAACCGCAGCCGATGCTGCCGGCGCCCAGCATCACGCAGGTCTTGCCGCACACATAATCCGACCAGCCCAGCCGCCGCCACACATGGGCGCGCTGATTGTCGTGGTAGGCCTGCATGTTCATGTTCAGCGTGAACAGCAGCGCCATCATGTGCTCCGGCAGCACCACGTCGTAAGCGCCGGTGCCGTTGGTCAGCAGCAGGCCGCCCCGGGCGGCGGGCAGATACCCGTCCGTCCCCGCGGAGGCCACATGCAGCCAGTGAAGACTGGCCGCCCTGGACAGGGCGGAGGGGGCGATGTTGCCGAAAATCACGTCCGCCCGGGCCAGCTCCTCGGAAGAGTAGCGGTCGGGGGCGCGAAAGAGAATCTCGGTTTGGGGCAGCAGCGTGTGCAGCGCCGCCTGCGTTTCCTCTGAAAAAGGAAAGAGAACCAGCAGGGTCTTGATCATGGATTTGCCTCCTTAATAAATGCGGTAAGAGTGCTTGAAATATCTGGGGGTTACCTGTATAATAACAAAATATGAAGAATGTCTGAACGGCGCGAAATTTCAAAAAAGACGCCGCATAGCGGCGTCCCCGATACGCGCAGTTACAGATGGGCGCTGAAGAAGCGGCTCACCCGGCAAAGGAGCGTATGTGCGTTGATGGGCTTCAGGAGATAACCCTGGGCGTCGAGGCTGAGGCATTCCCTCACCGTATCGGCGTCGGACAGGGCGGTGAGAAAGATCACGGGGATCTTTTGGGTTTCCGGCTTCTCCCGCAGCCTCAGCAGGGTCTGCTTTCCGTCCGTCCCTGGCATCATGTAATCCAGCAGGATCAGATCCGGCGTATGCGCCTTGAGATACGCAAAAGCGTTCTCCGCAGACCCGGCGATGGCAACTTCGTATTCGGCTTCCAGCGTGCGTTTGAGCGCGCGCAGGGTGGTGACCTCGTCATCCACCACGAGGATGAGCATTTTCGGCTTGCCGTCCATGGAAATCGGTCCTTTCGTCAACAGCCCCGGAGAGGGCTTTGTTGGGGTATACTGATGAAAACATTATACAGCAGAACCATTTTCAAGTCAACTGCGCCCGAATGGAGGGACGAAAAGTGAACGACGCCGCCAACACGAATAATAACGGGGACATGGCCGCCATTTTCGAGGCTATGGCGGAGTTTTATTACGCCCTGTATATCATCGACATCAAAAACGACACCTTCGTCCCGGTGCGCGGCACGGAAGCCACGCTGAAGGTGCTTGGCGGCTGCACCTCCTACCGGCAGGCCGCGAAAGAGTTTATTGAGACTTTCGTCTTTCCCGACGATATGGACACCGCCCGCCGCTTCACCTCGCCCCGGTATCTGGCCAGTGTGCTGTCCCCGGCTTCCCCCTATTGCCGCATCGAGGTCCGTGAGGGCCGGGAGACGCACTATGAATGGGTGGCCGTGGTGTTCAAGGCCGTCGAATTCGACGGCGGCGAGGCGTCCAAGGCCGTGCTGGCCGTGGAAAATGTCGACGGGATGCGCGCCAGCCTCCAGCTGGACGAGCAGACGCGGATGCAGTCCTTCGCCCGAAAGCTCAACGCCGATGTGGAGCGGCGGCTCCGTTCCATGAGCCGGAAGACCAGCGACGAGCGCGCCGCCATGCTGCTGAAGCTGGGGGCGCAGGGGCGGCTGCTGTACATCGCGCTGCAGCGGTCGGCGGCCACGGCGTTCGAATACGACACCGCCGCCGACAGACTGAGCACCATTGTGGAGCTCAACGGCAGCTGCGAGACTGTGACCTATTCCGGCGGGCCGGAGCTGGTCGCCCGCAAATACGGCTGCTCGGAAAAGGACACGCTGGCCGTGGAAAACGCCTTCGGCCTGGCCGTGGACGGCGAGGACGCTGAAGTGGATTTCCGCGATCTGCGGGCCGGGGGACAGAGCTTCAAGCGGATGTCGCTGTATGTCATGCGGGTGCAGGACAAGCCCACGGGCACCGTGGTGGGCGTGGTCAGCGACATTTCCCGGGAGAAACGCCTCGCCGAGCAGGCCCGCCGGGAGCAGGAATTCCGTCTGTCCGTGCTGGGCTCCTCGGCCTATGGCCTAGAGATCGGACTGGAGAGCAACCGCTGGAAATACCTGTGGCGCAACGGCGCGGCGGATGAGATCCGCGAATCCGACGATTACGACAAGGACATGCTGTCCCTCCTCATGCGGGACACCGTGGCGAAAGAGGATTACAGCGCCTATACCGCCGTGATGAACCGTCAGAGCCTGCTGCAGGCCTACGGGGACGGCCGGGAGGAGCTGACGCTGGACTACCGGATTGAGGGGGAGGACGGCGGCCTGCGGTGGTTCCGCGGCGTTATTCACCTGCTGGAGGACGGCGAGACCGGGGAGACCCGGGCCAACGTCTATGTCAGCGATGTGGACGCTCAGAAGCGCCGGGAACTGGCGGAGGCCGAATACAAGGCCGAGCTTGCCGCTAAGGCCCGGGAGGAAAAGCGGGCCAACGAGCTGAAGAGCCGGTTTTTGACCAATATGAGCCACGAGCTCCGCACGCCGCTGGGCGCCATGCTGGGCATAACGCAGCTGGCCCTGCGGGAAGACCTGCCCGATCAGGTCAGAAGCTATCTGCAGGAGATCCGCGCCGAGGGCGCCGGTCTGCAGGAGATTCTCAACGGCATTCTGGATCTGGCGCGCATCGAGACCGGCGGCATGGAGATCGGCGACGGCGAGTACAGACCAAGGGAGCTCCTGGGCGGTATCGTGGGGATGTTCGAGCACCAGGCGGCGGAGAAGTCCCTGCGCTTCGAAGTGTCGCTGGACCCCGCGCTGCCCGCATCGCTCTGCGGGGACGCGCTGCATCTGCGGCAGGTGCTGGTCAATCTGGTCAGCAACGCGCTGAAGAATACCGAGGAGGGCGGCGTGACCGTGGCGCTGGGCCTGGGCGTCCAAAAGGACGGCTTTGCCGACGTGCTGTTTTCCGTGACCGACACCGGCGTGGGCATCCGGCCCGAACGGCTGACCGCCATGCTGGACGAATATAAAAACCCCGGCGGCGATAACGCCGGACTGGGCCTGTCCATCTGCTGGCAGCTGGTGTCCCTGATGGGCGGCGAACTGAAGGCCGACAGCGAGAGCGGCCGGGGCAGCCGGTTTTATTTTTCGCTGCGCCAGCGCGTGGGCGACGCCACCCCCGGCGGCGAATTCAGCCGGGAGGAGCTGCCTTTGGACGACGGCGTCGCCGACTGGACCTTCTCCGCGCCGGACGCCACCGTGCTGCTGGTAGACGATAACTTTGTCAATCTCCGGGTGGGTCTGGGCCTGATGCGGCCCTACGGGATGCGGGTCATTACCGCCGCCTGCGGCGAGGAGGCCCTGCGCATCCTGCAAAGCCAGCAGGTGGACCTGGTGCTGATGGATCAGATGATGCCCGATATGGACGGACTGGAGACCACCCGCCGCATCCGCGCGCTGGGGGCGGAATACGAAACGCTGCCCGTGCTGGCGCTGACGGCCAACGCCATGAAGGGCGCCCGGGAAGAGCTGCTGGCCGGCGGCATGAACGACTATCTCTCCAAGCCCATCGGCATGGAGGAGCTGGATCAGAAACTGCGGCTGTGGCTGCCCGCGGACAAGCTGGCCGCCCCGGCCGGCGCCGGGGGCGGACGCCGCGAGCCCGCGGAGCGGGTGCCTGTCATCGACGGGGTGGACGCCGCCAAGGGTCTGTCCTATGTCAGCACCTTCGGCGACTATGTGACCTGCCTGCGGGACTTTCACAGCATCATCCCGGAGAAGGCTGACCGCATCGAGGCCCTGTCCCAGGGGGCCGATCTGCGCGCCTACACCTCGGAGGTCCACAGCTTGAAAAGCTCGGCCCGCCTCATCGGGGCGGACGGGCTGGCCGATATGGCCGCCCGGCTGGAAAAGGCCGGACGGGAGGAACGGACGGAGGACATCCGCCGGGATACCGGCAGGCTGATCAGCCTGTACCGCGCATTCCACGACCGGCTGGAGCCCTACGCCGCCCAGCCCGGCGGCAGCGGCGGCTTTGAGCTGACGGCGGCGGAATACGCCGCCTGCCTGCGGGAGCTGCGCGCCTATGTGGACGGCTACGACTGCGACAGCGCCGACCACTGGTCGGAAAAAATGCGCGCGGCCCGCGCGCCCGAGGGCTATGCCGACTCGCTGGAGGAGCTGCACCGGCTGATCCTGGCCGCGCAGTTTTCCGCCGTGGGGGCGCGGATCGACGCGCTGCTGGCAAAGCTGGAATGAGCGGGCGATCTTTAGGGAAAGGAGGCGCGGTCTATGGATCAGGAAAATAAGCGCTATCTTTCGGCGCGGCTGAAAGCGCGCATGGACGAATGCTTCGACGCGGGCCTGTCCGTGGTGCGCGCCCCCGCCGGCTTCGGCAAATCGGTGAGTGTGGAGGAGTATTTCCGCCGCTATGTCAGCGCGGTGTCCCGGGTGTTCTGGCTGACCTGCGACGGGATGTCCGAGGCTATGTACTGCGAAAAATTCTGTGACAGCATCGCCCAGGCGGACCCCGCCGCCGCCCAAAAGCTGCGCGCCTTCGGCACCCTCAACCAGCTCAACTCCCGGCATGTCAGCGCCGTGTGCTGCGGCGTCACCAGTGAGCTGCCCGTGTGGTTCGTTCTCGACCGCACGGAGTGCCTGCCGGATGGCTTCCGCGCCTGCTGCGCCGACTTTGTGAAACCGGACGATGAAAAGGTGCATTTTGTCATCATTACCCGGGACAAGCCGGAGCTGGACGTACCCACCGTTTCCGCGGCGGACCTGACGCTGACGGCGGAGGAGGTCGGCGAATTTTTTGACGCCGCAAGATTGAAACTGCGGGACGAGGAGGCGCGGGACGTTCATCGCGCCACCGCCGGCTGGATGGCCGCCGCGGCGCTGGTGCGGGAATATCTGCGCCTCAGTGGGCGCCTGCCCGCCACGGCGGACGTGAACACGCTGCTGGGCGAGATCTACGGCACAATGACCGGCGAGCAGCGCACGACGCTGCGGCGGCTGTGCATTTTCACCCGGCTCACCCCGGCCAAGATCCTGTTCCTCATGGAGCTGCGGGAGGTGCCGGAGAAACTGCGCGGCTTCCTCAACTCCGTGCCGCTGATCCGCTACAGCCGCCTGGAGGATTGCTGGTACATCCACGAACTGCTGCGGGACTTTATCCGCGCCAACAGCAGCGACATCGCGGCGCTGGCCCGTTCCGCCGCCTGGTTCAGTCAGACCGGCGAGCCGGGCAAGGCCGTAGGCAGCTACTATTCCCGTTTCGATTACGAAGGCGTGCTTTCCGTCGATCTGTCGCGCATTGACCCCAATGAGAAGATCTGCGGCAAACCGTTTTTGCAAATTCTCCGGGAGCTGGCCCGCTGCCCGGCGGAGCTGAAGATTAAATACCCGCTGAATATGCTGCGCGCCGCCCATTTCCTCCTGGGCGAGGGCGACTATGCCGCCTACGACGCGCTGATGAAGGAACTGGAGGCCATCATCCGCGAGACCGGCGATTCCCGCAATTACGGCGAGTGGATTCTGGAATCCGTCTGGCAGGCCTACCCCGATCTGGACGCCATGATCCGGCGGGTGGAAATGGCGGGGGGCCGCATCAGCGGTACCAGCCGCATGGTGGACCCCTACGCCCCCTTCGCTTTCGGCAGCCCGTCCATGTGGTACTGCTTCCACAGCGTCGCCGGCCAGGCGGACGAGGAAGCGGAAAAATTTGAGCGCTTTCTGGCCAAGTATTCCGAGCTCACCGGCGGCCACGGCGCGGGCGCGGACCGGCTGTTCCGGGGCGAGCTGCTTTGCGCCAGGGGCGAGCTGGAACAGGCCGAGCTGCTGGCGGACGAAGCACTGTCCGTGGCCGGCACCAACGGCCAGTTTTCCGTGGCCGTGGGCGCACTGCTGCTGGCAGGCAGGGTTGCGGTAAATCGGATGGATAATGACGGGGCCGAAGCCGCCATCGGCCGGCTGGAGCGGCTGCAGTCCGATTTCCCCTACGCTGCGGGCGCGGGTCCGCGGCGGCTGACGCGCACCGCCCAGGGGTTGCTTGCGGCGCTGATCAAGCTCCCTCAGGTACCGGAGGAGCCCCCGGTGGGGGCCGATCCCGCGGCCATGATCGGCCGCCTGGCGGAGGCCTCCCGTCTGGTGGTGGCCAACAAGCTGCGGGAGACCATCGGCATGCTGGAAGCTGTCCTCAGTATGGATGACCGGGCCTGCACGCTGCCCTACCGGCAGTATGCCTATGTGGGCCTCGCGGTATGCTATCTGCGCACGGGCGGCGTCCAGCGGGCGCTGAACTGTCTGCAGATGGCGCTGGACATCTCCGCGCCGGACGGCTGCTTTATGACCTTCGCCCGGTCCGAAACGGATATCGACAAAATCCTCAAGCTGGCGGAGCCCGCCTATACGGACGCCATCGCCCGTGTCGCGGAGATCCGCAGCCGCTATATGCCCGAGCTGGGGGACGAACTGCGCACCGACACCAGCCTATCGCTGGAGGAAAAATTCCGCAGCCTGCCCGAGCCGCTCACCGACCGGGAGATCGAGATCGCGGAGCTGGCCGCGCAGGGAATGCGCAACAAGGAGATCGCGGCGCTGCTGTTTTTGTCCGAACGCACCGTCAGTAACCGGCTGTACACGATATTCCAGAAACTGGGTATCGACCGCCGCTCCGAGCTGATGGACTTTATCAAGTGAAAACGCAAAATAGAGTAATTTTTCTTTGAGAAATGAGAAAGATTACTCTATTGTTTTTTTTGCTGCCGTCATAAAATATAGACAATGATGCGAAATTGTAGGGATGAGGGACAGCGAGATGAAACAGGTATTGATTGTTGACGACAATATACTTGACAATAAAGCGGTTCGGATGGCGCTGTCGGGCCAGTATTTTACAAGTTCCGTTACCTCCGGGACAGACGTGTTCGTTTATCTGGGCAATCACCGGCCGGATATGATCCTGCTGGATCAGTATATGCCGGATATGACGGGCCTGGACGTGATCAAAAAGCTGAAGGCCGACGAGCGCCTGGCGGACATCCCCGTGATGTTCCTCACGGCGGACGAGACCGGTACCGTGGATTCCAACTGTTTTCGGCTGGGCGCGGTGGACTGCATCCACAAGCCCGCCAGCCGCGAGGTTTTGCTGATGCGGCTGAACTCCCGTCTGCGGGAGGCCGAACAGAGCGCGAATTAAAGAGAGAGATGGGAAACCCGGACGGCTTTTGCCGTCCGGGTTTCTCAGCCTGCCAAAGAACTAAAAGAGGAACGGATTTGGGGGATGATGCGGGGGGAGTGTGAGGGGCATTTGGGCGATAC
>DAOPXW010000013.1:24624-37553 GCA_035352555.1 Oscillospiraceae bacterium | reverse complement strand
TTTTTTCGGATCAATACACTCCCGCCATGTGCAGGACTACATAGGCCAGACCTGTGGCGGCGGCGCCCGCCGCGGCGATGAAGGGGACGGGGGAGCGGGAGAGAAAGGCAAATGGCCGCTTTTTTCCGATGGAGTCGGAATAGTGCTTCGCGGTCTGCTTCGCCTGCCGCAGCAGCTGCTTCTGCGTGATGCCCGGAGTGCGCAGGTAATCGTCCCGCACCACAAAAATGGCCTCTTCAAAGATCTTCGGGTCGGGCGATTTTATGACGATTACTCTCCTGGCCGTTCCCTTTACCATCTCTCGCTCCTCCTCACGCGGCTCTTTCTGAGATTTTAACCGGGAAGGAGGCGGTTTATGCAGCCCTTTCCAAAAGGTCCGACGGATTTTCATGTCCTGCTCTCCACCCGGACGGCCAACACCGTCCTGTCGTCCTCGTCGCCATAAAACTCGCCGGCCATGCTCACCGCGGCCTTGGCGAGATTTTTCATGTCCTCCCGCTCCTGCGTCAGCAGATCCCGCAGCCAGACGTCGTTGTCGTCGCCCACCACGCCGTCGGAAGCGATGAGCGCGGTGCTGCCGGGGCGGAGCTTCATGCGCACCACGTCCGGGGCAGCGCCCTCGCCCGCGGAATAGCCCGCGGCCACGGTCTCACCCTTGATGCGCCGCACGGTCTTGCCGCACATCACATAGGAAGGGGCCGCGCCGTATTTATAAAAGCAGGTTTCGCCGGAAAAGAGATTGACGCACATCAGGTCTACGGTGACGAAGCCCCAGTCGTCGGCGCTTTTCAGCAGCATCACGGAATTGAGGATCTTCATGGCCGTGCCCGGTTCCACGCCTGCCCGCAGAAACTTCTCCAGTATGGAGACGCACTCCTCGCTCTCGCTGGCCGCCTCGTCGCCGCAGCCCATGCCGTCCGATAGGATGACGCACAGCACCCCGGCGTCTGTTTTGAAATAGGTGCCCCGGTCGCCTGAAACCTTCTCGCCGCGCTTTTTCATGGCCGCGATGCCCACCGATACGGCCAGCGGCTCCGCTTCGATCACCGTGAGCCGTCCCGCGCTGTTGCGGTCGTCCAGCGGCTTGCACAGACGCACGCCCAGCACGGCGGAGAGCTTGTCCAGATATTCCCCGTCGTTCAGCAGCGGCGAGAGCTGGCCGCTCTCGATGACGGCCCGCAGCCGCCCGCCCGCATCCCGATAGACGGCGGTGTCGGCGTCGATATCCAGCGTGCGCAGATAGCGTATCAGCCGCCGCTCCGCCAGCGGGTCGGAGCCGCTGATGCTGCCCAGCTCCTTGGATACCCGCCCCAGGATCAGGGCGATGTCGTTATACTGCCCCCAGGCGGCGGTCTTGTTCTCCGCCAGCAGCTTTTTAAACTGCATCCTGCTGGCGCGGCTGCGCAGCTCACCGTTTACCGCGGTGACAAAAGCCTCCGGCATCTCGCAGCGGGCGCGGAAATGCTCCGGCAGATCGTCCAGCTCCAGTGTGCCCCGCGCGGTCATGGCGCTGGTGGCGTCGTTCATGGCGGCCAGCGTGGTCTGATATTCCGCATTCCAGCAGCGGTTTTTACTGGCGCAGCCCACGCACACCGCGTCCGCCGCGCGGTCGAAAACCTTGGAAACGTCGCCGTCGTTCACGGTGTCGTCCGCGTTGCGGCGGACGGCCTGGTACAGCTCGCCGTAGGCATCGGAGAGACTTTGCACATGGCGCGCCACATAGCGGCGCAGGCCGGATTCGCCGCTGCCGCGCTGCGCGGGATTGAGCAGCACGCCCACGCCGTTGAGCAGACTTCCGGGCAGCAGCAGAAACACCACCGAGGCGCAGAAGACTTCAAACAGCGGCGCCACTCCCGCACCGGCGCTCCAGGCGCACACGGCGGCCACGGCGTCCGCCAGCACGAAGGACAGGGCAAACACAAAGCGCCCATGCTTGGAAAACACGCCGGAGAGCATGCCAGACAGGGCATAGGCCATGGTGAAAAACGGCGCGCCGCCGCCCGCGATATCCATGGCCGCGCCCAGTGCCGTGCCCACGGCGGCCCCGGTGAGTACGCCGCCCTTCATGGCGCAGGCCATCAGCAGCGTCACCGCCAGAAACCGGCCTATGGAAACCTCGCCGAACACCGTGACTCCGGACAGCGCCGACAGCGCGCAGGCCACGGTCAGCAGCACGGCCGCGCCGTGGCGCAGCTCACCCGTCTCAGTGTCGGGTACGCCGCCGTGAAAGGCCTCGCGGAAAAAGTAACAGCCCGAGAAGGCGAGAACGGTCTCCACACTCAGCTCCGCGATTACCGGCGTGCCGGCGGCCTTCGTAACGAAGGTGCCCATGAAGCCGGTCACGGCCATGACCAGTCCGGCCACAGCGGGGAGGAAGAAGGTCTTTTCATAGAGCTTCGTCTCCATGAACACAAAGGCCACGGTGAAGGCCAGCACGCAGGCCGCCACATATTTGATGCCCCACTCCACGCCGCCGGTGGCAAAATAGCCCAGGGCCGAACCCACCAGACAGCAGACGCCGTTTAATCCCGCCCCGGCGGAGGCGACCATGGCCAGCCCGAAGGGCGCGCCGTCGCTCAGCACCCGCGCGCCGGACATGACAAAGCCCAGCGCGAAATACAGCGCGGCCCAGGCCGCCCGTGCCACCTCCGGCTTCGACCGCTCCCGTTTGCTCAGCTCAAGCGCCGCTTTCAAACCGCCCGCCCTGCCTTTTACTGCCATGATGAGTCCCTCCATATCGGTTAACATAAGATATACTGATTATAGCTGTGAGCCCGGAAAAATGGCGTCGTTTGCCGCCGCCGATATTTATATTATGTAAACGGAAAATAGTCGGGAAATACAAAGGCAATCCGGGCGTACTTGACAAATAGGGGAGACGGTAGTATTATGCGGTTGTAAAAAGTATAACTTTTCCCACAAAGGAGGAAAAATACCATGAGTATCAAAATGCCGGAGGGCAAATATATGGCCACAGTAAAGATAGGGGACAAGGGGCAGATCGTGATTCCAAAGGAAGTCCGGGACCTGTTCGGCATCAATCCCGGGGACACGCTGCTGCTGCTGGCGGATGTGGAGCGCGGCATCGCCCTTGTCAGCTACGACGACGTAATCCATAAAGGTATGCCGGCGGAGGATGGGGAATGAACGCGATTGAACTTTGCGGCCTCACAAAAAAATTCGGCGGGCGGACCGTGGTTGACGGCCTTACCCTCAGCGTTGGGGAGGGGGAGCTTTTCGCGCTGCTGGGCGTGAACGGGGCGGGAAAGAGCACCACCATCAGGATGCTCTCAGGCGTATTGACGCCTGACGCGGGCGACGCGCGGATCATGGGCGCGAGCATCCTGACGGAGCTGCAGAAAGTGAAATCCGTCATCAACGTCTCACCGCAGGAAACCGCGATTGCGCCGAATCTGACCGTATCGGAGAATCTGGCGCTGATCGCGGGCATCTACGGCGCAAACAGGGCCGGGGCCGCTGCCGCCGCGAAGGACAGTATCTCCGAATTCGGCATGGCGGAAATCCAAAACCAGCGGGCCAAAACGCTGTCCGGCGGCTGGCAGCGCCGACTGAGCATCGCCATGGCGCTGATCACGCAGCCCAAGGTGCTGTTTCTGGACGAACCCACGCTGGGGCTGGACGTGCTGGCCCGGCGGGAACTTTGGCGGGAGATCGAAAAGCTCAGGGGGAAAATGACGGTTGTCCTTACCACCCACTATCTGGAGGAGGCCGAGGCCCTGTCCGACCGCATCGGTATTCTGGTTTCCGGGCGGCTGACCGCTGTGGGTACCGCGGAGGAACTGAAAAAGCGGGCCGGTAAAGCCAATTTTGAGGACGCCTTTGTGGCGCTGGCGACGGGAGGGACGGAAGCATGAGCTTTTTTGCGATGCGAAATCTGAAGGAGATGCTGCGCGACAAGCTGAACCTGTTCTTTGGTCTGGCTTTTCCGCTGCTGATTCTGATTCTGCTTTTCCTGCTCAACCGAAATATTCCCGCGCAGGCCGGGATGACGCTGTTCCATCTTGAGAATCTCACGCCGGGCGTGGCGGTGTTCGGGCTGTCTTTCGTATCCCTGTTCGGCGGCATGCTCATTGCCCGGGATCGGAGCGAGGCCTTTTTGCTGCGGCTCTATTCCTCGCCCCTGCGGGCCGGGGATTTCCTGACGGGCTATACGCTGCCGCTGCTGCCGCTTTGCGTGGGGCAGGGGATCTGCTGCTTCGCGGCGGCGTTCGCGCTGGGGCTGCGCTGCTCTGTTGGTAATTTTTTGCTGTGCCTCGCGGTGCTGCTGCCCGCCGCCGTGCTTTTCATCGGCATCGGGCTGCTCTGCGGCAGCTGCATGACCGACAAACAGGTGGGCGGCATCTGCGGCGCGCTGCTGACCAACCTGTCCGCCTGGCTTTCCGGCACGTGGTTTTCCCTGGATCTGTTCGGCGCGGCGGGGAAAAGGATCGCCTATTGCCTGCCCTTCGCCAACGCCGTGGACGCGGCCCGCGCCGCCGTCGGCGGGGACTATGGCGCCATCCCGGGCAAGCTGTGGATCGTCGCCGTCTACGCCGCGGTGCTGTTTGCCGCCGCGGTGCTGGTATTCTCGCGGAACAGGTCCTCCGGCAGGGTTTGAGCGCATTTTCAGCTTTTTTGTGATTCCCCTTTATTTTTTTTGTTGTCCGTGGTAAAATACTCTGACAACGAATTTGGAGGCGTATACAATGGCTGATAATTATATCACCTGTCCGGGCGATAAAGGAAATATCAACATCTCGGAGGACGTGATCGTGGCGGTCGTCCGCAACGCCATCACGGAGATCGAGGGCGTGGCCGGCCTGGCCAATACGGCGGGCACCGATCTGGCGGAGCTGTTGGGCATCAAAACCCTCTCCAAGGGCGTCACCGTCCGCTTTGTCAACGACACCGTCGTCGTGGATGCCATCATCCTTGTCAAGTACGGCAGCAACATCGTGGAAGTGGCCAAAAAGGTGCAGGACGCCATCGTGGATACGGTGCAGGCTTCCACCGGCATCGGAAAAGCGGAAGTGAACGTCCATGTTTCCGGCGTCGCTTTCGATAAGTAAGCGATAGGGGCCGCATTATGACCAGAACGACCGCGAGGCAGCTCGCCCTGCAGCTCGAATTTTCAGCCGCCGCGTCCGGAGAGGCCGCCGGGGCCGTTTTCGACGACTTCTTTTCCCGGGAACATTACGCCACGCTGGCCTCGGAGCATAAGCTGTTCGCCGATTTTCCCGACCAGAAGCAGCTGGACTACATCCGCTCGCTGACCGCCCTGCTGGACGAGCACCGGGCGGAGTTCGACGCCTTCATCGAAAAATATGCCAAGGGCTGGAAGCTGGAACGCATTTCCCGCACGGCGCGGGCCATCCTGCGCTGCGCCATGTGCGAGATCCTGTATGTGGAGGACGTGCCCGCCGCCGCCGCCATCAACGAGGCCGTGGAGCTGTCCAAAAGCTATGACGAGCCCGAGGCCGCGCCCTTTATCAACGGCATTCTGGGCAGCTTCGTGAAGGGCGAGCTGGGAGAGACGGCGGAATGACGGAACAAAACGTGCTCTCCGTGACTCAGCTCAACCAGCGCATCAAGCTGCTGATCGACGGCGACCCGCTGCTGAGCGGGGTCTGCGTCAGAGGCGAGCTTTCCAACTATAAAATATACCCGTCCGGACACCATTATTTCACCCTGAAGGACGCCGACAGCAGCCTGCGCTGCGTCATGTTTCGCGGCAGCGCAGCGAAACTGCGCTTCCGGCCGGAGAGCGGCATGGGTGTGACGGCGTTTGGCCGGGTATCCGTTTATCCCCGGGACGGCGCCTACCAGCTGTATGTGGAGGAGCTGCTGCCCGAGGGGACGGGCGACCTGCAGGTGGCCTTTGAACAGCTGAAGGAAAAGCTGGACAGGGAGGGCCTGTTCGACCGCGCCCACAAGAAACCGCTGCCGCCCTTCCCGGAAAGGATCGCGGTGGTCACCTCCTCCGCCGGGGCCGCGGTGCACGACATCATCCGCATCCTGGGCAAGCGCTGGCCGCTGGCGGAAGTGATTTTACTGCCGGTGCGCGTGCAGGGGACGGAGGCCCCGCCCGAGATCGCGGGCGCCATCCGGTACGCCAACAGCCACCATGTGGCCGATCTTATTATCGCGGGCCGCGGCGGCGGCTCCATCGAGGATCTCTGGGCTTTCAACGACGAGCGCGTGGCCCGGGCCATCTATGAATCCGAGCTGCCGGTGATTTCGGCCGTGGGCCATGAGCCGGACGTTACTATCGCCGACTATGTGGCCGACCTGCGGGCCGCCACGCCGTCCAACGCCGCGGAGCTGGCCGTGCCGGACTGCGCGGAGATGCTGGAAACGCTGCGCAGCCTGGACATCCGCCGCACGCAGGCCGTGCGGAAAAAGCTGGTTTTTTTGTCCGGCCGACTGGCGGAGCTGAAGTCCCGCCGGGTGATGCAGTCCCCCGCGGGCTACATCGACGCGAGAAGGGTCGCGCTGGATCACGCTACCGACCGGCTGCTCTCCGCCGCGCAGCGCGCCGTGGGCGACAAGCGGCGGGACTATGTCCGGCTGGCCGCCGCGCTGGACGCCATGAGTCCGCTGAAGGTGCTGTCCCGGGGCTACGCCATCGCGGAGGATGCCGGCGGCCGGGTGCTGCGCTCGGTGTCACAGACCGCCTCCGGCGACGAAATCCGCGTTGAGCTGACCGACGGCAGCCTGGACTGCCGGGTGGAAATGATAAAGGAGCGTAACAATGGCTGAGAAAAAGATGAGCTTTGAAAAATCTCTCGCCCGGCTGGAGGAGATCGTGAAAAGCCTGGAGAAGGGCGACGCGCCGCTGGACGAATCGCTGAAGCTGTTTGAGGAGGGCACCGGGCTGATCGCCGGGTGCGAAAAGCTGCTGGGCGAGGCCGAGCAGAAGGTTGTAAAGCTGAAGAAAGGGGCCGACGGCACGCCGCAGGAGCTGCCGTTTGACGACGTGGAATGAACCGGACGGCGGAAGAATACAAAAAACTGGTGGATGAGCGGTTGGCCGGATATTTTTGCAGGCATGACATCAGCTTCGACGGACTGCTGGAGGCCATGGATTACAGTCTCATGGCGGGGGGCAAGCGCATCCGGCCCATGCTGGTGCTGGAATTTGCCCGTATCGCCGGCGGCGATACGGAGCAGACGCTGCCCGTGGCCTGCGCCGTCGAGATGCTGCACACCTACAGCCTGATCCACGACGATCTGCCCTGCATGGATAACGACGATCTGCGCCGCGGCCGCCCAACCAACCACAAGGTCTACGGCGAGTGCACCGCCACGCTGGCCGGAGACGCGCTGCAGGCCGAAGCTTTCGGCACCATCCTGCGCTGCGCGCTGCCCGCGGAGCGCAGGGCAAAATGCGCGGCAATACTGGCCGGGGCCGCCGGCGTGGACGGCATCTGCGGCGGACAATACCTGGATATGATCGGGGAAGGGAAGACCCTTTCCGAAGCGGAGCTGATGGATATCAACACCCGCAAGACCGGGGCCATGATCGTGGCCGCCTGCCAGATGGGCGTGGCCGCCGCGGGCGGCGGCGAGGCGCAGATGGAGGCCGCGGGCTGTTTTGGCGCGGCCGTCGGCACGGCGTTCCAGATCCGGGACGACATTCTGGACGTCACCAGCACCAACGAGGTTCTGGGCAAGCCGGTGGGCTCCGACGCCGAAGAACACAAAAACACCTATATGGCGCTCTACGGCGAGGAAAAGTGCTGCGCCATGATCGACAGACTCACCGATTTTGCCAAGACCGCGCTGGACGGTGCCTTCGACGATACCGCCTTTCTCTGCGCGCTGGCGGATTCTCTGGCCCGCCGCAGGAAGTAATATTCACTTTGTGATGCATAAAACGATAAAATCGCGCGCCGTTCTCTTGTAAAACAGCGCGCGATTTGTTATGATATTAAAGTGGCAATTTTTGATTTCGAGGTTAGCGGTTTGAAAATACTTGACCATATCAACACATCCAACGACGTCAAAGCCCTGCAGGAGGAGGAACTTCCCCAGCTCTGCCAGGAGCTCCGGGATAAGATCGTCACCGACGTCTCCGCCAACGGCGGACATCTGGCGTCCAATCTGGGCGTGGTGGAGCTCACCGTGGCGCTGCACCGCGTCTATGATACTTCCAGGGACAGACTGATCTTCGACGTGGGGCATCAATGCTATGCCCACAAGCTGCTGACGGGCCGGCGGGACGATTTCGACACGCTGCGCACCCACGGCGGCATTTCGGGTTTCCCCAAGCCCTATGAGAGCGGGGACGACGCCTTTATCGCGGGACACGCCTCCAACTCCGTGTCCGTGGCGCTGGGCATGGCCCGGGCCCGGACCCTCCGGCGCGAAAATTACGATGTGGTGGCGGTCATCGGCGACGGCGCCCTCACCGGCGGGCTGGCCTATGAAGGGCTGGCCAACGTGGGCGGCAGCCGGGAGCCCATGGTGGTCATCCTCAACGACAACGGCATGTCCATCAGCCGCAATGTGGGCGGCACCGCCCGGCTGCTCTCCAAGGCCCGGGTGCGCCCGGAGTATCTGGAATTCAAGCGCGCCTACCGCAACACTGTGGGCCTCATCAAGCCGCTGTATGACTTTAACCACAGGATCAAGGAGAGCGTGAAGGGCAAACTCCTGCCCAGCACCATGTTCACCGATCTGGGACTTTACTATCTCGGCCCCATCGACGGGCATGACCTGCACCAGCTGCAGACAGCCATCGCCTGGGCCAGGGATATGCGCATACCCGTGCTGCTGCACGTGGTCACCACCAAGGGCAAGGGCTGCGCCTACGCGGAGGAAAACCCCTCCAAGTATCACGGCGTCGGCCCCTTCGACGCGGAAAGCGGCCGCCTGAAGGAAAGCGGAGGCTGCTTTTCCGAGGTGTTCGGCGACGAACTGCGGCATATCGCCGCCAGCGACGGCAAGATCGTGGCGCTGACCGCCGCCATGTGCGGCGGCACGGGCCTGACCGCCTACGCCCAGGAGTATCCCAGGCGCTTTTTCGACGTGGGCATCGCGGAGGGGCACGCCGTGTCCATGGCCGCCGGGATGGCCAAGCAGGGGCTGACGCCAGTGTTCGCGGTGTATTCCTCGTTCCTGCAGCGGGGCTACGATATGCTGATCCACGACGTGTCGCTGCAGGACCTCCATGTGGTATTCGCCGTGGACCGTGCCGGATTGGTCGGCAGCGACGGCGAGACCCACCATGGCGTTTTCGATGTCTCCTACCTCTCCTCCGTGCCCGGGATGACCGTTTTCTGCCCGGCCAGCTTCGAGGAGCTGCGCGCCATGCTGAACACGGCGATCTATGACTGCGCCGGCCCGGTGGCCGTGCGCTACCCCCGGGGCGGGGAATCCGACCAGAAGCCGTTTTTCGTCAAGGGCAAGCCCGATATCACCATCGCCGCCTACGGCATCATGGTCTGGCAGGCCTACGCCGCGGCGGAGACGCTTTCCGCGCGCGGCGTCAGGGCACAGGTGGTGAAGCTCGACCGCGTCTGCCCGCTGGACTGCGAAAGCGTGCTGGCGTCGCTGGAAAAGACCGGACGGCTCCTCGTCAGCGAGGATGTCTGCGCCCCCGGCTGCGTAGGGGAGCGCATTTTGGCGGCGGCGGCCCAGACCGGCGTGCGGGTCGGGCAGGCAAGGCTGCTGAATCTGGGCGGCGGCATCGTGCCGCAGGGCTCCGTGCGCCAGCTGATGGCGGACTGCGGCATCGACGCCGCCGCCATTGTCCGTGCGGCGGAAGAAATGATGGCTCGGAAAGCATGAAAAAAGTCCGTTTGGATCAGCTTGTTTTTGATCTTGGCCTCACCGAAAGCCGCGAACGGGCCAAGACCACCATCATGAGCGGGCTTGTTTTTGTCAACGGGCAGCGGGCGGACAAGCCGGGCATGCCCGTGTCGCCGGAGGCCAAAGTCGAAGTCCGGGGCGAGGCGCTCCCCTTTGTCAGCCGGGGCGGCTTCAAGCTGGACAAGGCCCTGAAGGTCTTTCCCATCGACCCGGCCGGTAAAATCTGCATCGACTGCGGGGCCTCCACGGGGGGCTTCACCGACGTGCTGCTGCAGCACGGGGCGGCGAAGGTCTACGCCGTGGACGTTGGCTATGGCCAGCTGGCCTGGAAGCTGCGCACCGACCCGAGAGTCGTCAATCTGGAGCGCACCAATCTGCGCTATGTCACAAACGGGCAGATCCCCGAAAAGCCCGCGCTGGCCGTGATGGACGTATCCTTCATCTCCATCCGTCTGGTGCTGCCCGCCGTGAAGGCGCTTCTGTCGGAAAACGCCGATATCCTCTGCCTGATCAAGCCCCAGTTCGAGGCCGGCAGGGAGGAGGTCGGCAAGAAGGGCGTCGTGCGGGATAAGGGCGTCCATCTGGAAGTGATCCGCAGCATCTTGAATTTTGCGCCGACCGTCGGCTTGACGCCGCTGGGTCTTGATTTTTCACCCATCAAAGGCCCGGAAGGCAATATCGAATATCTCTGCTGGCTGAAAAACGGCGTCTGCCCGGCGCCGGAACTGAACCCGGAAAGTATTGTGGAAGCGTCGCATCAGGCGCTGTGACGCGGGAAGGATCGCCATGGGAAAGCGAATCATCCTCTGTCCAAATCCCTATCGGGATACGGAACTGCAAATCACCAAAAAGATCGAACAACTCCTGAACGGTGCCGGCTATGAGACCGCCGTCTGCCCGATCTTCGACACGGAGAAAAACAGCGTCGTGCCGGATGATGTCCGCAAGACGCGGCTGATGTCCGTGATCGGTGAGGCGTCACTTGTCGTGGTCATCGGCGGCGACGGCACGATCCTGCACGTCGCCCGGGTGGCCGCCGCCTACGAGGTGCCTGTGATCGGCGTCAACGCCGGGACCAAGGGCTTTATGGCCGCGCTGGAACAGAGCGACATCGGCGAGCTGCTCAAGGCCGCCGGGGGCCAATATACCCAAAAGCGCCGCATGATGCTGGACGTTTCGCTGGTACGTGACGGGCAGGTGATCCTGACGGACTGCGCCATCAACGACGCCGTGATCCACGGCTTCGGCGACTGCATCCGCATGACCGCCTGGTGCGACGGGGACGAGATCACCTCGTTCTCCGGGGACGGCATCATTCTGGCCACGCCCACCGGCTCCTCCGCCTACTCGCTGTCCGCGGGCGGGCCGCTGGTGGAGCCCACCGCGCACAACATCATTTTGACGCCCATCTGCGCCCACTCCATGAGCGCCCGGGCCTTTGTCCTCAGCCCGGACCGGGTGGTGTCCGCCCGGTCCGACCGGCTGCACGGGCGGCGGGCTTTCCTGTCCGTGGACGGCAACGAGCCGATCGAGCTGGTGAACGAGGACATCGTCCGGGTGCGTCAATCCCGGCACGAGGTCATTATGGCGGACACCGGGCTGAAAAGTTTTTATGATATCGCTTTTGAAAAATTGATTGAAAGAGAACGCTGACGGAGGTGGCGAAATGAAACCAGCAAGGCAGAGCATTATTCTGGATATCATCACCGAACACGAGATCGAGACCCAAAATCAGCTGATGGAGGCCCTGGCCGCCAAAGGTATCCGCAGTACTCAGGCGACCCTCTCCCGGGACATCAAGGATATGCGCCTCGTGAAGGAGCTCGGCGCCAACGGGAGGTATCACTATACCGCCGGCGGCGCTGCCGAGACCTCCGGCTATCTGGAACGCCTGAAAAAGATCTTCAAGGAATGCGTCACGTCCTACGCCACGGCCCAGAACATCATCGTTATAAAGACCTTGCCTGGCTTGGCCAACGCCGCGTGCTCCACGCTGGATTCCATGAGCATTCCCGATCTGGTGGGCTCGCTTGCCGGCGACGATACCGCCTTTCTGGCCATGACCAACAGCACGTCCGCCGAACATTTATGCCGGGAGATCAGCAGTATGCTGTGATTTCTCCCCAGGAGAAAAAAACGATGCTGACAGAGCTGCATATCGAAAATATAGCCGTGATCGAAAAGGCGGACCTCGCTTTCGGCCCGGGACTGAACGTCCTCACCGGCGAGACCGGCGCGGGCAAGTCCATCGTCATCGACTCGCTGGGCGCGGCCATCGGCGGCCGAACCAGCCGGGAGCTGATCCGCTCCGGCGCGGAGAAGGGCGTGGTCTCCGCCGTCTTTGAGACGGACTGCGCCGACGGCTGGCTGCGCGAAAATGAACTGGAGCGCGACGGCGAGCTGATCTTGCAGCGCCGTCTTTTGCCGGACGGCAAGGGCGGGTGCCGCATCTGCGGCGCGCCCGTCACCGCGGCGCAGCTGAAGGATCTGGGCGCGTTCCTGCTGGATATCCACGGCCAGAACGACGGCCGGCAGCTGATGGACGAGACCCGCCACCGGGACTATCTGGACCGCTACGGCGAGACGGGCACGGAGCTGGCCGCGTTTACGGCGGAGTATGAAAAATACCGCGGCGTCGAAAATGAACTGCGGCAGCTGGATATGGACGAGGGCGAAAAACAGCGGCTGACCGAGCTGCTGCGTTATGAGATCGACGAGCTGACCCGGGCCGATATCAAGCCCGGAGAGGAGGCGGAGAAGACCGCGAGACGCGATCTTCTGCACAACGCCGAAAAGATCACGGAGGCGGTGGACGCAGCCTGCGAAGCGCTCTGCGGCGGGGATACGAACGCGTCCTCGCTGATCGGCGACGCGGGGGCACAGCTGGGCCGGGCGCTGGCCATGTCCGACGCGCTGCGCGAGACGGCCGGGATCCTTGCCGGCGTGTCGGACGATCTGAACGACGCGGTGGAACGGCTGAAGGATTTCCGGTACAGTCTGGATTTCTCACCGGAGGAATACGACGCGCTGGAGACCCGCCTGGCCGAGCTGCGCAGGCTTTCCCGCAAGTACGGCACCGACGAGGCCGGTCTGGCGGAGCGGCTGGAGAAGGATCA
>DAOPXW010000013.1:582-24524 GCA_035352555.1 Oscillospiraceae bacterium | reverse complement strand
TACGGCAGCGACGGGGTCCGCTTCCTGATGTCCGCCAACGCGGGGGAGGCCCCGGGGCGCATCAGCCGCATCGCCTCCGGCGGCGAGCTGAGCCGCATCATGCTGGCCATGAAGAACGTGTTTGCGGAGAGAGACGCCGTGGGCACGCTGGTATTTGACGAGATCGACGCCGGGATCTCCGGCATCGCCGCCCAGCGGGTCGGGGAGAAGCTGGCGGAGCTGTCCCGCACCAAACAGGTGCTGTGCGTGACCCATCTGCCGCAGATCGCCGCCATGGCCGACCGGCACTTTGTCATCGAAAAGGCCGAGCGTGACGGCCGGACCTATACCAGCGTCACCCCGCTGGACGGGGAGGGGCGCAAAAGAGAACTGGCCCGCCTCCACGGCGGAGACAACATCACTGCGACGACCCTGGCCAGCGCCGCTGAACAGCTGGCCGCCGCGGAGAAATACAAGAGGGATATCCGATGAGCATTGAGAAGAGAGCGGTGGAACTGCACAACTCTGGCTATAATTGTGCCCAGAGCGTATTCGATGCCTGCTGCGGCTGCTGCGGCGTGGATGAAAAAACGGCGCTGGCCATCGGCGCGGGCTTCGGCGGCGGCGCGGGCTGCGGCGAGCTGTGCGGCGCGATTTCCGGCGGCATTATGGCCATCGGCGCCGCCTTTGACGGCGGCGATCCCCAAAATATGCCCAAGATAAAAAAGCTGCGGGACGAATTCGTGGAGAATCTCCGCAGCGAGTACGGCGCCGTCACCTGCCGGGAATTGAAGTCCCCGGAGCGGGCCGGATTCTGCGACACCATCATTGCGCGCTGCGCCGGTCTGGCCGATGAGATGATTCACAACAATGAATAAGGAGATAGCTACGATGGGAATTTACGAAGAATTGCAGGCCCGGGGCCTGATCGCGCAGGTCACGGACGAGGCCGAGGTTCGCGAGCTGGTCAACAACGGCAAAGCCACCTTCTATATCGGCTTCGACGCCACTGCCGACAGCCTGCACGTGGGTCATTTCATGGCCCTGAACCTGATGCGTCGCCTTCAGATGGCGGGCAACAAGCCCATCGCCCTCATCGGCGGCGGCACCACCATGATCGGCGACCCCTCCGGCCGCACCGATTCCCGGCCCATGATGACCCGGGAGCAGATCGACTACAACGCCGAGCGGTTTAAGATTCAGATGTCCAAATTTATTGACTTTTCCCAGGGCAGGGCGCTGATGCTCAACAACGCCGACTGGCTGCTGGACCTCAATTACGTGGAGCTGCTGCGCGAGGTGGGCACCTGCTTCTCCGTGAACAATATGCTCCGCGCCGAATGCTACAAGCAGCGGATGGAGAAGGGCCTGACCTTCTTCGAATTCAACTACATGATTATGCAGTCCTACGACTTCTACCACATGTTCAGGGAAAACGGCTGCATCATGCAGTGCGGCGGCGACGACCAGTGGTCCAATATCCTGGGCGGCACAGAGCTCATCCGCCGGAAGCTGGGCAGGGACGCCTACGGCATGACGATCACCCTGCTGCTCACCAGCGAGGGCAAGAAGATGGGCAAGAGCATGGGCGGCGCGGTATGGCTGGACCCGGACAAGACCAGCCCCTTCGATTTCTACCAGTACTGGCGCAACGTGGACGACGCCGACGTCATCAATTGCCTGCGCAAGATGACCTTCCTGCCGCTGGAGCAGATCGACGAAATGTCCACCTGGAAGGACGCCAGGCTCAACGAGGCCAAGGATATCCTGGCCTGGGAGCTCACCAGCCTAGTCCATGGCGAGGAGGAGGCCGACAAGGCCCGCGCCGGCGCCAAGGCCCTGTTCTCCGGCACCGGGGAGAGCGAACACATGCCCGTGACCGAGCTCATCGCCGCCGACCTTACCGACGGCAGGGCCGACGTGATCAAGCTGCTGGTGGCCGCCGGATTGTGCTCTTCCAACGGCGACGCCCGCCGCAATATCCAGCAGGGCGGCGTAACGGTGGACGACAGGAAGATCACCGATATCGGCGAGACCTACACGGAAGCGCAGCTGAAGGCGGGCGTCATCGTCCGCCGTGGCAAAAAGAACTTCATGAAGGTCATTTTGAAGTGAGAAAAGCAAAAAGAGACGGCCGGCCGGCCGTCTCTTTTTGCTCATGTATCGAAGGCGGGATTGCTGTAATAGAAGTTCTTCTGATCCAGCTTCTCCAGTGCGTTGCGCAGGCCCTCGCCGAAGCGCTGGAAGTGGACGACCTCACGCTCCCGCAGGTAACGGATGGCGTCGTTCACATCCGGGTCGTCGGACAGACGCAGGATGTTGTCGTAGGTGGTGCGGGCTTTCTGCTCCGCGGCCATGTCCTCGGTAAGATCGGAAATCACGTCGCCCTTTACGCCGATGCCCGCCGCGTTCCAGGGGGAGCCTGAGGCGGAGGTGGGATAGATGCCCGCGGTATGATCCACAAAATAGCCCTCGTATCCGGCTTTTTTGATCTCTTCCGGGGTCATTTCACGGGTGAGCTGATGGACGATGGCACCGATCATTTCCAGATGCCCCAGCTCCTCGGTGCCGATGTCGGTAAGCAGTGCGCGCAGTTCGGGGTAGGGCATGACGTAGCGCTGGCTGAGATAGCGCAGCGACGCGCCAAGCTCCCCGTCCGGGCCACCGTACTGCGTGATGATGAATTTGGCCAGCGCCGGATTCGGCATTTTAATCCTGACCGGGTATTGCAGCATTTTTTCATATTCAAACATAGTTCAGTCCTCCGTATTCGCGGTGTAGTCCCAGGGCCAGGGATTGTCGATCCAGGCGTAGCGGCTCATGCCCAACATATCGCTCTGGGTCACCGGGCCGTAGAGCTTGGTATAGCGTTTAACGGCCTCGGCCCTCAGCTTCAGTATGTCCTGATAGACCGCAAAAGCCTCGCTGTCGGCGGGATGGGTGTCCAGATAAAGCTCCAGCTCATCCGCCGCGAAGGTCAGGGCCATCAGTTCGCAATGCGGCGTATCCATCAGGCCGCCGGTGTTGACCATATTCATAAACGGCAGGTCCAGGCCGGGAAACAGCGTGCCCCGGCTCAGCCCCTCGTCCGGAGCGTAAGCGGGCTTTGCCGACTGCTGCATGGGCACATAGGCCATGGCAAGCGGGGCGCAGGCCCCGGGCAGCGAGCCGTTTTTGTAACCGCAGTCCGCCGCGGTGGTTTTGGTATCCAATTTGATTTCCTCCAATGCCAGAATAGAGGCTGTGCCTCTTGCCCATCCTATGGCGGACGCCGCCCGTTTGTGTCAGATACGCGCTAAAAAGCCGCCGTCAGTTGACGGCGGCTTTTTAGCGGAATTTATTTCGCCAGCACCTTTTTCAGTCTGGCATAGCGGGGGAGAGAATCCTCCCGGGGGCGCTCGGGCTCGCCCTGGATCAGCGGCAGGGCATAGTCGATGAAGTCCTGGGTGACGAAATTGCGCGCGGGAGTGATCCAGTCCATGGGGACCTTCTTTTCATAGTTGGCCACCTCGGACAGCGGGCGCAGCTCGGTGGTGAAGGACACCTTGCCGTTTTGCGTGACGCGCTTGATGGCGACCATTTTGTCCGTCTCACCGGCCAGTGCGCTTTCCACGGCCAGCCTGCCCACCGCGAAGGCCTCGCTCACGTCGCTGCCGGATGCCAGATGCGCCCCGCAGCGCTGCAGCAGGCTCAGCTCGATGCCGCGCACCTTGACACCCAGCTTCTGCCTGAGCATATCCGCAAGCCGCGCGGCCAGACCGCCAAGCTGCGCGTGGCCGAAGCCATCCGTGGCGGAAGCCCTGGCCTCGGACACAAAGGTGCCGTCGGCGTAATGGATACCCTCGGACACCACGATCATCGCCTCGTTCTTCTCCCTGTAAATGCGCTCCACATCGGCATAGAACTGCTCCGGATCGAAATCCGCCTCGGGCAGATAGATGAGATCCGGGCCGCTGCCCTTGGCCGTGGCCAGCGCGGCCGCGCCGGCCAGCCAGCCCGCGTGGCGGCCCATGACCTCCACCACCGTGATGGTGCCGGTGTCATAGACCTTGGTGTCCTTGGCGATCTCCATGCAGGAGGTGGCGATATACTTGGCGGCGCTGCCGAAGCCGGGGCAGTGGTCGGTGCCGAAAAGGTCGTTGTCGATGGTCTTGGGAACACCCATCACCCGGCATTCATAGCCGGAGCGCTGCAGATAGCGGCTGATCTTGGCGCAGGTGTCCATGGAGTCGTTGCCGCCGTTATAGAAGAAATAGCGGACGTCGTACTTCCTGAAGACCTCTAGAATGCGCCTGTAATCCGTGTCGTCCTTGTCCGGGTCGGCCATCTTGTAGCGGCAGGAGCCCAGCTCGGAGGAGGGCGTGTTCATCAGATAGCGGAGCTCGTCGCCGTCTTCCTCGTCCATGATGTAGAGGCGGTTGTTGAGAACGCCCTTGATGCCGTGGGCCGCGCCGTAGACCCGGGTGATATTCTCCGCGTCCAGCGCGGTGCGGATCACGCCGTAGGCGCTGGCGTTGATAACGGCGGTGGGGCCGCCGGACTGGCCGAAAATGCAAGAACCCCTGAGTGCCATACTGGTTTGCTCCTCTCAAATAATGATTACAAAAGAATAACATTATTTTCTTGTCTTCTTGATTATACCATATTTCTGAGATATAATATAGGGCAATTGACACAAATAATTTAGGAGATGATCGTTATGCCACTTGTCACCACCAGGGAGATGTTTGAAAAAGCGTATAACGGTGGGTATGCCATCGGCGCGTTTAACGTGAACAACATGGAGATCGTCCAGGGAATCACCGAAGCTGCCAAGGACCTCAGCGCCCCGCTGATCCTGCAGGTTTCCAAGGGCGCCCGCGCCTATGCCAACCACACTTATCTGATAAAGCTGGTGGAGGCCGCCGTCATCGAGACCGGTCTGCCCATCTGCCTGCATCTGGATCACGGCGACAGCTATGAGCTTTGCCGCGACTGTATCGACGGCGGTTTTACCTCCGTCATGATCGACGCCTCCTCCAAACCGATGGAGGACAATATCGCCGTCACCAAAAAGGTCGTCGAGTACGCCCACGACCACGGCGTTGTGGTGGAAGCCGAGCTGGGCACGCTGGCCGGCATCGAGGACGAGGTCAAGGTCAAAGCCGAGGACTCCTCCTATACCCGCCCCGAGGATGTGCAGGAATTCGTCACCCGCACGGGCTGCGATTCCCTGGCCATCGCCATCGGCACCTCCCACGGCGCGTACAAATTCAAGCCCGGCACCAAGCCGCAGCTCCGCTTCGATATTCTGGAGGAAGTGGAGCGCCGCCTTCCCGGTTTCCCCATCGTGCTTCACGGGGCTTCCTCCGTGCCGCAGGAGCTGGTGGCCAAGGTCAACGCCTACGGCGGCAATATGCCCGGCGCCATCGGCGTGCCGGAGGACCAGCTGCGTCGGGCCGCGTCCATGGCCGTGTGCAAGATCAACATCGACTCCGACCTGCGGCTGGCCATGACCGCCACCATCCGTGAGTTCATGGCGCAGCACCCGGATAAATTTGATCCCCGCGAATACCTGAAGCCCGCCCGCGCCGCCATCAAAGAGCTGGTGGCCCACAAAATCACCGACGTTCTCGGCTGCGACGGCAAGGCCTGAAAATATAGCCCCGGAGGTATTCCCCAATGAGAAAGAAAAACGGAAGGTCAGAAAATCCTGACATTCCTTTGGCCGCGCCGGACAGGGAAGGGTACGCATTCGACAAGATCGTTATCCTCCGGCTGGTGCTGGCGTCGGTGCTGTTTGCCGTCGCCCTCACGGGCAAACTGTCCGCGCTGCTGTCCATGCTGCTGTTGGTTCTGGCTGCCGCGACGGCGGGTTATGATCTTGTTATGACCGCCATTACGGACCTTTCGGCCGGCCGCTACTTTGAAGCGCCGCTCATCATCGTGTTTGCCGCGGTGGTGTCCTTTGCCATCGGTTTCGGTTCCGAGGGCGCCGCTCTGCTGATCCTGTTTCGCATCGGCCTGCTGCTGATCGGCTATACCAAGGCCAGGACCGTCTCCTCCGCCATCGACTTTATCCCGCCCGAGCAGGACGATGTCGTCACCCATGTGACGCTGCTGTTTTCCAACGAGGAGACTGGCAAGACGGCGCTGGAGGAAAAGGTTGCCGGCATCATGGGGATTGCGGACAAGGTGCTGATCGCGCTGGCGCTGATCTATGCCGTGGTGTTGCCGCTGATTTCCGATTTCAGCTATACCGTGTCCATTCACCGCGCGCTGACGCTGCTGGTCATTGCGGCGCCCATTTCGGTGCTGTCCTCGCTGCGTCTGTGTGACATCGTGGGCATGGGCTTTACCGCCGGTTCCGGCGTGGTCTACAACAACTCCGCGGCGTTTGACCGCACCAAATCCGTCAACGCCGCTGTCTTCGACAAGGACGGCGTCTTTTCCGACGGCCGCCCCAGGGTGGTTTCGGTAAAATCCGGGCTGCTCCAGCCGGACGTCTTCCTCAAGATTGCCGCACATATCGCGCATAACAGCGACAATCCATTCCTGCGGGCCGTGGCCGAGGAATACAAGGGCGAGGTCATGACCGAGGTCATCGACGATTCCAGCGAGCTGCCCGGCTGCGGTTCGGAGATTCACATCAAGGGCGTCTCCATGTGCCTGGGCAACCGGGATATGATGGCCCTCAAGGGCGTGCGTGTGCCGGAGGAAGATCTGCGCGGCGCGTCCACGCTGTACCTGTCCATCGCCGACCGCTATGTGGGCAGTATTACGCTGGGGGAGGGGATTAACCCCGATTCCGCGTCCATCGTGGCGGATTACCGCGCCGCGGGCGTGGAAAACTGCACCCTGATCACTGGTGACGGCAGCGAGGCCAGCGCCGCGTTTGCCCAGTCCCTAGGCGTCACGGAATTCTATTCGCAATGCACGGGCGAGGATAAGCTCACCGCAGTGGGGCAGAGCCGCAGCAAGGACGGGGACAGCGTGCTGCTGTTCCTTTACGGCGGCCGCATGGACAGTCACAGCGCCGCCGATATCGACGCCTGCATGGGCGCCGCCGGCACCAACGCGGATATTTTCCTCACCCAGGGCGGCATCCGGGAGATCCCCTTCGCCATGTCCGTTTCCGCGCGCTCCAGCGTGGTGGAGAAAGAGAACGTGGCCGGGACACTGCTGATCAAGGCGATCATCATCGCGCTGACGCTCATCGGCTTCTGCAATCTGTGGTTTGCGGTTTTCCTGGATCTGTCCGCAGGCCTTGCGGCGATTCTGAACGCCATCCGCGTGAGTATGCCGCCGCTGTTCACCTTCAGAAAAAAAGATTGAATCCGCCAAAAAATTGCCGGTTCCTCTCGGAACCGGCAATTTTTTGCGTCTCAGAAGCTCAGCAGCGCGATGTTATCATCCGTGCAGAAGTCGGCCACGCTGTACAGCACCAGCACGCTGTCGATATCGTGCTCCTTCACATAATCGGCCACGCTGCCCTTATAGTAGCGCAGGTCGATGAGATCAATGCTTGAAAAACCGTCGGTGAGGAAGGGCACCAGACTGTCGGCGTAGGAATCGCGGACGATGAGCAGGGAGGGGGCGCCGGCGTTCTTTGTCGTGATGTGCAGCAGCGGGGTCACGCCGCCCAGAAACATGGAATACTGATCTTTTTTCGCCAGAAAGGTCTGCACATAGAGGCCGGATTCGGCGGGCGCGTTGGACGGACCGCGGGCATAGCTCTCCACCTGGGCGGCATCGCCGTCCACATAGGTCTCGATGCTGTCCGGCTTGATCCAGGAAAAGCCGGAGGCGGAATAGGTGGTGCCGTAAAAATCGGTGCTGACCGTCTGCCGGTGATATTCCGACAGATCGCGGCAGGGGAGGCCAAGCCCCTCCATCAGCGCGCAATAACCGTAGTAAGCGCCCAGGCTGGTCCAGTGGTGGTCGGTCCGGTAGTAGATATAATCTCCGCTGTGGGCGCTCAGCGCGGAATAGAAATCCACACAGTCAGCAGAGGTCTTTCCGTAGCAGTAGTCGATCAGCGCCTTCTGACTGTCGGCGGGGGCGTCGGCGGGGAGCTTATCGCTCCAGATCTCCGTGGAGCCGGGGATCAGCGCGAAACGGACGGGCACATCCACGTTCTTCGCCAACGTGTCGATGGCGGAGAGCTTTGTATCCAGATCAGACGTTTTTGGCGCGGTGAATCGGTTCAACAGCGTCTCGTCGGAGCCGTAATATACGCCGTTGTTGTCACGCTTGCCGGAAAGCAGCTCCGCCCGGGCCTTGACAGGAATCCAGAAATCCCGAAAGGCGAATTGGTCGGCGGCGTACTTCTCATAGGTCTGGGTATAGCTGCCGTCAAACAGGGAAGTGAAGGAAAAATCCGGCGCCTGCTGCAGCGTGCGGTTCTCCTGATCGGAAAAATTTCTGTCGGGCAAGATCAAGTTTAACAGAAAGAACGCGCCGATAAAGACCGTAAAGATCAACACCAGAAGCAGTCCGTGTTTATCCTTCATGAAACGCTCCTAAAATCTGAAGTACAGAAATGGGTTATAGGTGGAATCCACCAGATAGGCGGTGGAGAGGAAGAGAATGGCGCAAACGCCCAGGGGGCAGAGCACACCCCGCACCTTCTGCGGCAGCCTCTCCCAGCCCCGGCGCAGCAGATCGGTGGAAAACAGCGCGGCCGCCAGCAGCACAGCCGCATAGCCTGCCAGATAATAGAGGTCGCCGGCATCGGAGAGCCCGCCCGCGCCGAAGCCGAACATGGCCTTGAAATAGACGGCCACCGCCTTCAACGAATTCAACTGGAAGATGCCCCAGCCGCAGGTCACAATCAGCATGGTGTAGAGGCGGCGGATCACGCCGGGCGTGCGCTCCAGCACCTTCAGCAGGAAGGCCTTTTCAAGCACCAGAAACAGGGCGTAGTAAAGGCCCCAGACCAGAAAGGTCCAATTCGCGCCGTGCCACATTCCGGTGAGCGCCCAGACGATGACAATGTTCAGCAGCTGCCGGCGCAGACCCTTGCGGTTTCCGCCCAGCGGGATATAGACATAGTCCCGGAACCAGCTGCTCAGGCTGATATGCCAGCGGCGCCAGAATTCCGTGACGCTTTTGGAAATGTAGGGGTAATTGAAGTTCTCCAGAAATTCAAAGCCCAGCATCCGTCCCAGCCCGATGGCCATGTCCGAATAGCCGGAAAAGTCGAAATAAATCTGTAACGTGAAGGCGATAATTCCCAGCCACGAACCCAAAACCGTGAGATCGGCGGCACCCTTGGCGGCATAGACGTCCCACAGCGCGCCCACGTTGTTGGCGATGAGCACTTTCTTGCCCAGGCCGATGGTAAACCGGCACACGCCGGAGGCAAATTTCTCTGTGGAGTGGACGCGGCTTTGCAGCTGATCGTCCACATCCTTATAGCGGACGATGGGGCCGGCGATGAGCTGCGGGAACAGGGAGATATAAGTGCCGAACAGAAGAGGGTTCCGCTGCGGCTCGGTATCGCCGCGGTAAACGTCAATGGGATAACTCATGGCCTGGAAAGTGTAGAAGCTGATGCCGATGGGCAGACCCAGTCCCAGCTTGGGGATGGCAACGCCGGGGATCAGGCTGAGGGTCTCCGCCAGAAGGTCAAAATACTTGAAAAAGATCAGCAGCGCCAGATTGGCGGCGATATTGACGCCCAGCGCCGTTCTGGCCTTTTTCCGGGCGCAGCCGCGGTATTTGCCCACCAGCAGGCCCGCGGCGTAGTTGATGCCGATGGAAAACAGCATCAACAGGATATAGACGGGCTCGCCCCAGCCATAGAACACCATGTTGGCGGCGAACAGCCAGACATTCCGCCATTTGGCCGGAACCAGATAATATACCGCCAGAACGACAGGCAGATATTCAAAAAGGAATACAATGCTGGAAAAGACCATTTATTTCTCCGTGCCCTTCTGAGCGGATGGGGGGGCGGTATGGCCTTTCCCAGGCTGAAAAGAGCCAAGGGGGTTGGCGTCCGCCGCGATGCGCAGCTCAGTGTTGTCAATGTGTGTGTAGATCTGGGTGGTGTTCAGATTTTCATGGCCCAGCAGCTCCTGCAGCGTGCGGACATCCACGCCGTTTTGCAGCATCAGCGTGGCCGCGGTGTGCCGCAGCTTGTGGGCGGAATACTTGTCCGCGTCCAACCCGGCCCGCAGCAGGGATTTTTTGACCATGGCATGGACGGTCTCCCGGGAAATACGTTCCCGGCGATTGGATAAAAACAGTGCGTTTTTATCTATCGCGGCGATATTCTTTCGGATAAGCAGATAGTCGTTCAGCGCGGCGGCCACGGCGTCGTTGATATAGACGACGCGCTCCTTGCTGCCTTTGCCGAATACGCGCAGGTGGTCGGCGCGGATATCCTGCAGGTTCATTCCCACGATCTCGGAAATACGCAGCCCGCAGTTGAGAAAAATGCACAGGATACAATAGTCGCGCTCCCTGTTTTTCCCGTCAACGGAGGAGAGAAGCTGTTCCGCCTCCTGCAGGGTGAGATAGCGGGGGAGAGTCTTGGGTACCTTGGGAGAGTCGATATCCTGCAGGGGGTTGACGTCGATCAGCTTGGCCTTGACCGTGAGATATTTATAGAAGCTGCGCGCCGTGGAGATTTTTCTGGCGCGGCTGGCGGCGGTGAGGCCATACTCCGGATTGCGGCTGCGCTCGTTTTTTATCTTGTCCCGGGAGAGGAACGAGAGGTAGTCGTAAAATTCAGTAAGTGTAACCGTATTGACAAAATCCAAATCGACGTCCCTGATGGCGATCTCGTCCAGCTCGGCGGAGCGAGGCACCAGACCGCGTTCAATCTTCAGAAACCGGAAAAAATTCCGCAGATCCAGATAATATTCGTCAACGGTGGCTCTGGAATGGCCCTTGATGGTTTCGTGATACATGAGAAAGCCCTTGAGCACATCGGGCGCCTCGTCGCGGTAGTTCACACCGATCACCCCCACGGCAGTCTATTATACAGGGAAGGGACGGCTTTGTCCACAAAAATGCGCAGAAGAAATTAAGCAAAATGAATATTTTGTTTAATTTAGGGGAGGGGCGAAACCGGCTAAATATGGCGTTTTCAATTTCAGCCCCTTAAGACGGCTTCTGTTTCTTCTGAGATTCGCTGCGGCGATTATTCGCTTTCCTCTGTCAGCGGAATCGCGCCGCCGATATCCAATGGCTTGTCCGCTGTCAGATACACCGGCTTTATGTTTCGCTCAAGCAGAAAATCCTCGATCCTGCCGCGCTCCATTGAATCCTGTATCGTTCCGGTGAACGCCAGTTCATCAGGACCTGTCTTAAACGATGCGCCGCCGATGAAGCCGCAGTCATAGCCAGGCAGTACCGCGAGATCGGGCCTGACAAGAAGCACGTCGATGCCATGGCGCTCCAGCGCCTGGGCGATGCCCGGATCCGCGGTGAGCGCCGAACGCTCGTCCACCACGCAGACAGAACACCGGGCGTATCCCTGCCTCACCAGAAGGGTTTCCCTGATTGTTAAAATATTATCAGTAATGGCCTTCGCGGGCATTTCTCTGCAGATCAGCTTGTTGCCAAGAATGCAGACATTCAGTCCGCAATCCTGAGGATAAGCCGGATTTTGTTCAATTTCCGCCGGTATCGGCTCCGCTCCGATGGCCGAAAGCTGGCGCAGAAAGCGATTCTCTTTCAAGAAATCGGCATATAACACCCTGTTTCCGCCTAAATGAAGCACGGATAAATCCGCATGGCCGGACAGTCTCTGGTCTACATTCACGTTATCTGGAACAAAAATCGGCAAAATACCGCGTATTTCCAGCAAATTTGTGACAAAATCAGCATATTTTCGACCAATCAGCAGATGCCTTACAGGGCTTGCCGGCAGATTGGGATGTTGAACGAAGCGCATCTCAATCCAGCACCGCATTGACGGCTTCCCGCACCGTGCGCGCCGGAAGGAGTTCCAGTCCGGACGGCTTTTGCACCTCGCCCCGGATATGGGCCGGGATGACGCAGCGCCGGAAACCCAGACGCGCGATCTCCGACAGCCGCTGGTTCACGGAGCTGACGCTGCGGATCTCTCCGGAGAGGCCGACTTCGCCGATGGCGGCGATATCGGTGCCCAGCGGCACGTCCCGGCTGCTGGATGCGACGGACAGAACCGTGGCCAGGTCGGCCGCGGGATCGTCCAGAAACAGGCCGCCGATGACGTTGATATAGACGTCGCACCCGGAAACGGCGATGCCGCCGCGCTTTTCCAGCACAGCCAGCAGCATGGCGGCGCGATTGTAGTCGATGCCGTTGGCCCGACGGCTGGCGGCGTTATAGCCGGAAGGCGTAACCAGCGCCTGAACCTCGGCCAGAATGGGGCGGGTGCCCTCCATCACACAGGCCACGCAGGTGCCCGGCGCATTTTCCGGCCGTCCCGCCAGCAGCGCTTCCGAGGGGTTGGCCACACACCTGAGCCCGGTTTCCTCCATCTCAAAAACGCCAATCTCATTGGTGGAGCCGAAACGGTTTTTGGCGGCCCGGAGAATGCGGAACGTGGTGCTGCGTTCGCCTTCAAAGTACAGTACGCAGTCCACCATGTGCTCCAGCACTTTGGGGCCGGCGATGCTGCCCTCCTTGTTGATGTGACCCACTACGAAGGCGGTAAAACCGTCCTCCTTGGTCTTGCGCATCAGGCTCATGGTGCATTCCCGGACCTGGGCGATGCTGCCGGGCGTGGACGCCACCTCCGCGTCGTACATGGTCTGGATGGAGTCGATGATCACCACGTCCGGGCGCAGGTCGTCGATGCAGGAAAGGATGGCGGCGAGGTCGGTTTCGGCCAGAACATAGACCTGGCCGTCGGCAACGCCCAGCCGCTGGGCGCGCATCTTCAGCTGGCGCGCGCTTTCCTCGCCGGTGACATAGAGAATTTTTTCCCCGCCGCCGATCTCACCGCACAGCTGCAGCAAAAGGGTGGATTTGCCGATGCCGGGCGCGCCGCCCACCAGCACCAGCGAGCCCCGGACGGCTCCCCCGCCCAGAACGCGGTCGAGCTCCCCTATCCCGGTGGCGAAACGAAGCTCCTCCTCCGCCGACAGATCCTTCAGCAGCGTCGGCGCTTTGCGGGCGGGCGGCGGCGAAGCGCCGCGGGCCGCTCCCTTAGGCTTGGGGTCAACGGCGACCTCCCTCAGGGTATTCCACGCGCCGCAGTTGGGGCACTTCCCTGCCCAGTTCAATGTCTCGCCGCCGCACTCCGTGCAGCAGAAAACGGTCTTTTGTTTCATAATCAGCACCTGTTGTTCTTATTCCGGCAGGGCGAGCCTGCCGCCTGCATATTGCAGATACGCCGCGGTGAGGGCGCAGGCCAGCTTCAGCTGATAGCCGTCCGAAACCAGCTTTGCCGCCTCGCCGGGGTTGGAGAGAAAACCGCACTCCGCCAGAATGGCGGGGCACGTCACGCTGCTGGTCAGCAGCAGCTTTTCCGGGGCCGGCGCGGCCACCCGGCGATTCTCCAGGTCGGCAAAGTCCAGCAGATTTTTCTGGGCTGCCAGGCCCAGCGCGCGGCTGCCGTCGGTGGCGGCGTACAGGACCTCCGCGCCGGTGGGCCCCGCCGTGGGATAGTTGTTCTGATGGACGCTGATGAGCACGCCGCCGGGGGTATCGTTGGCCAGCTCGGCCCGCCGCACCAGACTGTCGTGCTCGCTGTAGTCCGCCAGCGAGACGTCGCTCTCCTCGCTGCTGCGGGTCATCACCACTTCCTGCCCGTACAGACCCGCCACAGCGGCCATTTTTTGCGCAATGGCCAGGTTCACCCCGCTCTCGCGGGTGCCGTCTGCCGCCACGGCGCCGCCGTCAATGCCCCCGTGGCCGGGGTCGATCACCAGCACGGACTTCACGGCGGCAGCCCCTGCGCAGGCGGCGCCACGGTGCCTGCGGAAGATCAAAAACAGGCTCAGCACGATCAGCAGCGCTGCCAGCAGCAGCGCGAGGATTCTCTTGAGACGAAATGAGAAAAACACAGCCATCACCCCTTCTCTTATCCTTATGAGGGGATGGCGGGCGTTCATTCCGACCCAAATCATTATATTCTACCGGGCCCTGCCCGTCAATAAAGAAGCCGGCCGGGAGGCAACCCGACCGGCGGTTTTTCTTATTCTGCCAGGAATTTTTCCAGCCGGTCCAGTCCCTCCCGGATGTTTTCCATGGAAGTGGCGTAGGACCAACGGATGAAGTTGGGAATGCCGAAGCCCGTGCAGGGCACCACGGCTACCAGGCCCTTGTCAAGAAAGGCCATGGCAAAATCGTCCGCATTGTTGACGACGGTGCCGCTCACGGTGCGGCCGATGAGCTTTTCAATGTTCATCATCACATAGAACGCGCCCTCGGGTTTGATGCAGCTGACGCCGGGTATGGCGTTCATGCGCTGATACATATAATCCCTGCGGGCCTCAAAAGCCCTGCGCATTTCCTCAATGCCCTCCTGCGGGCCGTTGAGCGCCTCCACCGCGGCCCACTGGCTGATGGTGGACGGAGCGCCGGTGGAGTGGCTGAGAAAGTTGGACATGACCTTGGCGAGGCGCTTATTGGAGGCTGTAAAACCGATGCGCCAGCCGGTCATGGCATAGGACTTGGATACGCCGTTGATGAGGATGGTGCGCTCCTTCACATCCTCGCCCAGCGACGCGAAGCTGACGAATTCCCGCCCGTCATACACCAGCTTGTAATAAATTTCATCCGCGATGACATAGAGGTCGTTTTCCACGCAGACCCTGGCGAGGGCGTACAGCTCCTCCCGGGTGTAAAGCATTCCGGTGGGGTTGCAGGGGTTATTGAGAATGACGCACTTGGATTTCTCCGTCACCGCGGCGCGGAGCTGGTCGGGGGTGATCTTGAAATTCTGCGCCTCGCCGGCGGGCAGCTCCACAGGGACGCCGCCGGTCATGCGAACCATCTCGCAGTAGCTGACCCAGTACGGCGCGGGTACAAGGATCTCGTCGCCGGGATTGGTCAGGGCGGCCAGCGCGACATAGACGCAGTGCTTGGCGCCGCTGGCGATCACCACCTGGGTGAAATCATAGTCCACCCCGCAGTCGGCCTTCAGCCGGGCGGCGGCGGCCTTGCGCAGCGGGATGATGCCGGCGGCGGGGGTATACTTGGTCTTGCCCTCGCAGATGGCGGCGATACCGGCGATATTGATATTGTCGGGCGTCCTGAAATCGGGCTCGCCCGCGCCGAAACCGACCACGTCGATCCCGTCGGCCTTCATCTGCTTGGCTTTGGAGTCGATGGCCATAGTGGTGGAGGCCTGCACGGCTTCGGCGATTCTGGAGATGGATTTCATGGAAACACCCTCATTTCGTGTAATTTTATGGATGAATTATATGCCGATTCCCCCGCGAATTCAATGCGCAAAGTAAAAAAATCGGCGCAAAAAGCGGGAGCGTTTCGCTCCCGCTTTTATAGGATTATACAAATCAAACCGCCGCTGCCCTCATTGACGATCTTTTGCAGCGTCTCCTGCAGCTTGGATCGGGCATTCTGGGGCAGCCCGGTGATCTTTGCGGTCAGCCCCTCCCCTGCGATATCATAGAGGGATTTACCAAAGATATTGGATTCCCACAGCTTGCTGATGTCCCCTTCAAAGCCCTGCAGCAGGAAGCCCATGATCTCCTCCGAGGCCGCCGCCCCGCCCAGCGCGGGGGTCACCTCGCTCTCCACATTGGTACGCAGCAGGTGGATGGCCGGCGCTCTGGCGCGCAGGCGCACGGTATACTTCCCTCCCCTTCGGACGATCTGCGGTTCGTCCAGCTGCATTTCGTCCGCCTGCGGCAGCACCACGCCGTAGCCCGTCTCCCGCACATCCCGCAGCGCGCCGCTGATGCGGTCGTAATCGGTTTTGATAACGCTCATCTCCCGCAGCAGCGCCAGCAGGTCGCCGTCGTTTTGGATGGCAAAGCCCGATTCGTCGCTGATGGTCCTGTAATAGAGCGCCCTGGGCACGCCCACGACGACCGAAATGACGCCGGTGCCCAGATCGGACTCGCTCATGGCCGCGTGTTCGATGTTCTCGTTTTCCGCCAGCGCCGACACCACCGCCGGAAGATCCCGCACGCGGAACATGGGCTCCGCCGCCGCCGCGATCTCCGAAAACAGCGCCGTCTTGAGCTCGCTTGCCAGCGGCAGCGCGTCCACCCAGTCCGGCAGGCGGATCTCCAGCCGGTCCACGGGAAACTCCGCCAGCGCCGCGCTGAGAATGGCGGTGATGCCGCTCTCGTCCAGCGTCTGGCAGTTGGCGCGCAGTACGGGCGTGCCATACTTTTCACTCAGCGCGGCTGCCAGCGTCTTTGCCGCGTCGTCGTTGGGGCTGGCACAGTTGAGCACCACCACGAAGGGCTTGCCGATGGCCTGCAGCTCGCTTACCACGCGCTCCTCCGCCGCGACGTAGTCCTCCCGCGGAATGTCGCAGATGGAGCCGTCCGTGGTCACCACGATGCCGATGGTGGAATGCTCCGCAATGACCTTGTGCGTCCCCTGCTCCGCGGCTTCGGTCATGGTGACCTCGTGCTCGAACCAGGGCGTGGTCACCAGCCGTTCTTCCCCGTTCTCAAACTGGCCCGCCGCGCCGGGCACCAGATAGCCCACGCAGTCAATCAGCCGCACGGCGACCTCGCTGCCGTCCGGCAGCCGGAGCTGCACGGCCTCCTCCGGGACGAACTTCGGCTCGGAGGTCATGATGGTCCTGCCGGAACCGGATTGCGGCAGCTCATCCTTGGCCCGCTCCCGCACGTAGACATTGTCGATGTTGGGGATGACCATGGTCTCCATGAAGCGCTTGATAAAGGTGGATTTGCCCGTGCGCACGGGCCCGACGATGCCCAGCATCACCGCGCCGCCGGTTCTAGCGGCGATATCCTGATAGATCGTGCTGTCAGTCATAAAAAAGCCTCCGCTTCTCCCAGTCTCGTTTGTACGAGTTTATGAGAAGCGGAGACGGATTATGACCCGCTGTCCGGCGACAGACCGGCCGCGTAGTCGGCCCGCTGCCGCCACAGCGCCGTATCGGCCCGTCCGCCCGGCTTCAGCGCCAGCGTGTCGGTCAAATAATCCGCCAGATAGGCGGAAAATTTTTTTGCGCCGGAAACGTTCAGGTGGAGCGTGTCGTACCAGTCGGTGCTGTCGTCGAAGCCGATATCGCCGAGGGTATCATTGAAGTTGACGTATCCCGCGATGGGCAGGGAAAGCAGATCGCTTTTCAGCTTCTTCAGCCTTTCTGGATTCGGTACCTCTTTTGCCGGCGCGAGATAAAGGTACAGCCGGATGCCTTTATCCTGGCAATACTGCGCGATTTTTCCCACGTACTGCATATTGCGGTCATAATCAGGCTTGCTGGAAGAATAATCGCGGTATTGGGTCTGGCTCATAGCCTTGTGTTCTGTGAGCAGCGTGTAACCTGCGAGGGTGTCGGCGGTATAATTGAGATTGCTCTCGATCTCGCCCGACCCGATTTCGAACACCCGGCCATGATAGTTATACATCGGAAACAAAAGACCCGGACGCTCGCCATTTTCCGCTGTGTCAAAGGTAGCCTCAATCCGATTTGCCGTCCATGGCATATAGCCGATATTGACCTTGGTGTAATCCTCATAGCGGGTAAAATAGATGCCGGAAACCTCAATGAAAATTGCCTCCGGCGACTGTGTGCGGCAAGCCTCTCTGACATAATAGTAAGTCATGGGGAGCGTTTGCTCCGGACCGCTCATCACGTAGGCTGTGACTCCGGTATTCTTCCAGATCACGGCGGGGACCACATCGCAATAAGCGATCGAGCTTCCGAAGACGAGTACGTCGATAGTATCCTTATCCTCCTTCAGATAGCTGTGCCAAGTGCTGCCGTAATCGACGCGGTGCGGCATCAGAATGCCGCCGGCAAAATAGGAGATGGAGACAAACAGTGCCGCGGCAAGAAAAAACGCGAGAAATTCTCTGGCTTTCTTCATAAAATTACCGTTCATCTCCCATCAGAACTTAAAATAAACGAAATCCTGCGGATTGAAGCCCCGGCCGTACACGCCAAAAAAAACTACGGACAACGCGAGCACCAAAATGACGCCCCAATAGGCAAAATCCGTCTCCTCCAGCGCCGGGAGGGATTTCCTCGCCGCCTGAAAGATATCGGCGGCAACAAAGACCGCGGTATAGAGCGCGAGCAAAATGGCCTGCCGCTTCAGAAGGCCCAGGGTTCCAAGCGCAAAGCCGCCGAAGCCGTCTGTAAGGATCGTCAGGATGCGCTTGACTAGGTACAGGCCCTGCGCAACGCTGCCGGCACGGAAGAATACCAAGGCGATCGTAACAAGGGCAAAGGTGACGGCGCACCGCCAAAGCCACAGAACCCTGCTGCTCTCCCGTACTCTGAGAGCCGCGCGCAGCTTTTTGCGCGCGGGGAGGGTAATTTCACCGATCACCTGATACGCGCCGTTCAGAAGGCCCCATACCACGAAGGAAAAGGCGGCCCCATGCCATAGACCGCTGACGGCAAAAACAACCATCACATTGAAGTAGGTACGCCACTTCTTGCATCGGCTCCCGCCCAAGGGGAAATAAATGTATTCCCGCAGCCAGGAGGTCAGGGAAATGTGCCACTTTTTCCAAAAATCCTTAACGCTGGCCACCAGATACGGCGCGTCAAAGTTTTCCATCACGGAAAAGCCCAGCGCCTGCGCCGTGCCGATGGCCATATCGGAATAGGCGGAAAAATTAAAATAGATCTGCATGGAATAAGCGGCCGCGGCCAGAAGGACGAGCCCGTTTGAAAAGTTGGCGGCATCGGCGTAAACCGTGTTCACGATGACGGCGATGGTGTCCGCGACCACCATCTTCTTCACCATGCCCCAGGCAAAGCGCAAAATACCGCGCTTGACACGCGCAAGATCAAAAGCCTTCGTCTCGCCCAGCTGGGGCAGAAAGTTCCTGGCATAGCCGATGGGGCCGGCCATAATGGTGGGGAAGAAAGAGACGAACACCGAAAAATCAAGGAAATTCTTTTCCGCCTCGATTTTCCCCTTGCATACGTCAAACAGGTAGCCCGCTGCGGAGAAGGTGAAAAACGAGATTCCAACAGGCAGCAAAAGCGTCAGCTCATGGCCGTAATTCAGGCCCAGGACCCGGGCAAAAGTGGAGCAGAAGAAGTCCAGGTATTTGAATACGAACAAAACGCCGAGGTTATAGCACACGCCGAGCGTAATCCACAGCTTTTTCCGGCCCAGGGCGCCCTTACTGTAGGCCAGCGCCGCCCAGTAGCTGATCAGCGTGCCGGCAAGGATAAGCGCGCCAAAGGCGGGCCTCCACCACATATAGAATACATAGTTGCCCGCCAGCAGCACCCATTTTTGATATTTCTTCGGCAGCAGATAATACAGCAGAAAAAAGGCGGCGATGAAAACCGGGAAACTCAGAGAAGTATAACTCATTGCGGCAAACTCCAGAAAGAAATGATTTAGAAAAACTTTGCCGTCTGGTCATGGACGGCGGAGATCGAGGTCTCGATCTCGGGAAATTTTTCGTTGATCCACGCCATCAGCTGCGGAACGACCACATTTTCCGTGGCAAAATGATCGGCGTCGATGAGATTCAGCCCCAGTTCACGGGCCGTAAGAAACTGGTCGTATTTGATATCCGCGGTGACGTAGGTATCGCAGCCCAGCGACGAGGCCAGCGCCACGCAGTCGCCGCCGGCGCCGCCCATCACGGCCAGCTTTTTCACGTCGCGGTGCGCGTCGTAATAGCGCAGGCCGTTGCCGTGCAGCGCGGCCTTGCACACGGCCAGAAAATCGCGCAGCGGCATTTGAGCGGGAATTTCCCCAACGCGGCCGCAGCCCGCCCCCTCGCCCGTGGGCTCCAGGATGCCGGTGACCTTGCCGCTCAGCGCGGCCATGAGGAGATCGTTCACGCCGCCGTCGGCGATGTCCAGATTGGTGTGCATACAGATAGCGGCGATGCCGTTCCGGATGAGCTTGAGCACCTTGGCCGACTGCACCGTCTCGCCGGTGACGTCCTTCATGGCGTCCCACACCACCGGGTGGTGCGACACGATGAGCTGCGCGCCCAGCGCGGCGGCTTCGTCGATGACCTCGCCGGTGATATCCAGCGCGAACAGCGCGCGGGTGACGGGCGTATCGGGGCCGCCCACCAGCAGACCCACATTGTCGAAGTCCATTTTCAGCGCCCGGGGCGCCAAAGAAAACAAATAATCGCGAATCTCACCCGCGTCCGTCATGGGTAAGCCTCCCCTTCATTTCGTTCAGTTCGGTCAGAATACCGCGGTTCAGCGCCAGCCTGCCGCCGTCCCCGGTCCTGCCGCGCGCCATGCCGCGGACGGCGGCGGCAAATTTGGCGATCAAGCCGTCCAGATACTCGCCAAACAGCGGATCGGCGCTGATCTGCTCATATTTCCCGGTAAACAGCTCGGCGTCGCTGTAATGCGGCGCCGTGCCGTAAACCGCCGTAAAGATCTGATAGAGCGCGCCGCTGTCCCGGACGAGAAGCTCGCGGGTGATCGTAAACTCGTTGTGAATGAGCCAATAGCGCAGCACGTTTTGATGGCTCATGGGCTGCAGGATCAGCGTATATTCCGGCGCGGCGCACCAGTAGTCCCGGTCCAGGATTCCCGTGGCGGTATCGCCGCCCATGCCGGCCACCACGATACTGTCCACCGCCGCGGGCTCCACCCCGCTCAGCCCGTCGCACAAGACGAATCGGATGCGGTCGCAAAACCCGGCTTCGGCGGCGGATGCTTTCGCGCTTTGCAGCGGCCCGCTGTTGATATCCGTGGCGATGACCGCCCCGGCATAGCCCCTGCGCAGCAGCAGCACGGGCACGTAGCCGTGGTCGGTACCCACGTCGGCCACGCCGCGGCCCTCCGGAACCAGCGCGGCGATCTGTTCAAGTCGGTTGGACATAATAGTACTCCAAACAGAATAAAAAGCCGGTATTGACCGGCTTTTTATCGATTTTCCATTTTACTCAGACCGTCTGCAGGAAGGCCTTGAGGTCCATGATGAACTCGTCGGGATCCACGCCATGCGCGGCGCAGGCTTCCTCGACGGTCTCGGCGCTGGCCAAGGCGCAGCCCATGCAGTGCATACCGATCTCCATAAACTTGGGCATAGCCTCGGGGCAATTCTCGACGATCTCGCCGATGTTGGTATCTCTGGTGATTTCCATAAAAAATTCCTCCTAAGAAAAGTGGGAAAAAGTTCACGGCGTAAAGAACGGGGCGCCAAAGGCGTCCCGTTCCGGATTTGAGACGAGAATGCCGATCAGGCGTTCTGCTCTCTCATCTTTGCAAAGCACTCGCTGCAGTAAACGGGACGGTCGGACTTGGGCTCAAAGGGAACTCTGGCCTCGCCGCCGCAGGCTGCGCAGACAGCAGTGTAGTACTCACGGGGGCCGCGGGCGGCCGCCTTGCGGGCGTCACGGCAGGCCTTGCAGCGCTGGGGCTCGTTCTGGAAACCGCGCTCCGCATAGAACTCCTGCTCCCCGGCAGTAAACACGAACTCGTTGCCACACTCTTTGCAAATCAGGGTTTTGTCTTCGTACATGTCGAATCCTCTCTTTGAAATCTTGCCTGTTAGGCTATATTTGCGGTCAGCGTCAGCTGATATCGCCAAGGTTGGGGTCCCGGGCCAGTTTGCGCCGGATCCTTTGCACCGCGTTGTCCACAGACTTTACATCCCTGCCCGTCTTCGCCGCGATTTCATCGTAGGAAAGACCGTCAAGGTACAACGCCAAAACATCTTTTTCAAGCCTGGATAGCTTCTGTGCAAAGGCTTTGTTTAATTCAAATTCGCTCTCTCTGGCCAGAACCTGCTCCTCGGGAGTACGCCGAAACGCTTCGGGATTAGCAGCCAACTGGGTCTGGGATTCCTCTGAGAGTATATAATCCAATGACAGTCCGTCATTGAGGGGAAGGTGCTTGAGACGCGACGCGGATTTGACTGCGGAATAGAGGCGGCGGCGGATGCACACCTCCGCATAGGTCTTGAAGGCGGTACTCATCGACGGGTCGTATTGCCGGATGGCGGAAAGTAAGCCCAGCATACCCTCCTGAATCAGATCCTCGCTGTCGCCGCCGGCCAGAAACAGCGGTCTTGCGCAAATACGCACAAGCCGGGTATACCTCGTGGCCAGCCGTTCTTCCGCTTCCCTGTCGCCCCCGCCGGCGAGACGGAGAAGGTCGGAATCATCGATTCCCTGAAAATTGTCAGAATCAATCATATACATTTTTTCACAAATAATTATATTACAACAGCGCTGAAAGTCAATAGAAATTTGCCCATTTTCTCATGTAAAATCGTCGTTTTACACAAGATGCGACTGCCGGCGCGGGGACTTTTATCAAAAATCGAGCTGCTGCTGCCCCAGGTATTCGATCCCCAGATGTTCATAGGCCTTTCGGGTCACGCAGCGGCCCCGGGGCGTGCGGGTCAGAAAACCCTGCTGCAGCAGATAGGGCTCGTACACATCCTCCAGCGTCACGGACTCCTCGTTGATGGTGGCGGCCAGCGTCTCCAGTCCGACAGGGCCGCCGTTATAGAATTCGATAATACTGCGCAGCATCCGCCGGTCCAGCGAATCCAGCCCCAGCTGGTCGACCTCCAGCGCCAGCAGCGCCTCGTTGGCCACGTCCCTGGTGATGACGCCGTCGGCCCTGACCTGGGCGAAATCCCGCACCCGCCGGAGCATACGGTTGGCGATGCGGGGCGTGCCCCGGGAGCGGGAGGCGATCTCCTGGGCGCCGGATTCGTCGATCTCGATGTTCAGAATGCCCGCGGAGCGCTTGACGATCAGCAGCAGTTCCTCTGCGGTGTAAAGCTCCAGCCGCAGGGTGACGCCGAAACGGTCGCGCAGCGGCGCGGTGAGCTGGCCGGAGCGGGTCGTGGCGCCGATAAGCGTGAAATGCGGCAGCTCCAGATGCAGGGAGTTGGCCGAGGGGCCCTTGCCCAAAATGATGTCGATGGCATAGTCCTCCATGGCGGGATAGAGGATCTCCTCATAGGCCCGGTTGAGCCTGTGGATCTCGTCCACGAACAAAATGTCGCCCTCGTTGAGATTGGTCAGCATGGCCACCAGATCCCCGGCCTTTTCAATGGCGGGGCCGGAGGTGATGCGCATCTTCACGCCCATCTCGTTGGCGATCACCGCCGCCAGCGTGGTTTTGCCCAGACCCGGGGGTCCGTGAAGCAGCACATGATCCAGCGGCTCCTTGCGCATTTTTGCGGCGTTGATGAACACATCGAGGTTGTCCTTGGCCTTCTTCTGTCCGATATACTCGGACAGCATCCTGGGGCGAAGGGACGCTTCGGCGTTGTCCTCCGGCAGAATGGAGGCCGTCGTCACCAGCTCCTGATTGCCGTCTTCCGAAAAACTGATACTCATTGATCTCCCATCCTTACTTGACCATCTGCTTCAAAACGGCCTTGATGATCTCCTCGGCGCTCAAGCCGGCAATGTCCGTGTTTTTCAGCGCGGCGTTGATCTCCGCCGTGCCGTAGCCCAGCACCGCAAGACCTGTGAGGGCGTCGTTCAGCGCGGCGCTGCCGCCGGAGCTCACCGCCGCAGACGGCGTGAAATCCGGCAATTCACTCTGTTTGGCCAGCTTGTCCTTGAGCTCCAGGATCACGCGCTGAGCGATCTTTTTGCCCACGCCCTGAGCGGAGGTCAGGGCTTTTTCATTCCCGCTCATCACCGCCAGTGCCAGCGTCTCGGGCGTGACGGCGGAGAGAATGGACAGCGCCGCCTTCGGTCCCACGCCGGACACGGTGAGCAGCATCTCAAAGCAGCGCTTTTCGCTTTTCGTGGCAAAGCCGAACAGGTCGAAGCAGTCCTCTTTGACATAATCGAAAACGAAGAGCTTGGCACGCTCCCCCACCGACAGCCGGGAGAGCGTATTGACGGTGACGTTCAGCTCGAAGCCCACGCCGCCGCAGTCCACAACG
>DAOPXW010000013.1:0-572 GCA_035352555.1 Oscillospiraceae bacterium | reverse complement strand
CGGCAAGATTCTGGCCGATCTCCGATAGGGTGCCTTCTATATGGTGGAACATTCAGAATTCTCCTCCCTGTTCAATAGCGATGTGGCGCTGCGGGCATGGCACAGAGCCAACGCCACGGCATCCGCTGCGTCGTCCGGCCGGGGCACTGCCTTCAGCGCGCAGATGCGGCGCACCATGTCCATCACCTGCTTCTTTTCCGCCCGGCCGTAGCCCACCACGGACTGCTTGACCTGCAGCGGCGTATATTCATAGACCGGCACATTGGATTTGTAGGCCGTCAGCAGGATGACGCCCCTGCCGTGGGCCACGGAAATGCCGGTGGTGATATTGGTGTTGAAAAACAGCTCCTCGATGGAGAGACAGTCGGGCCGGAAGGACCCGATGAGCTCGGTCATATCGTCGTAGATCTGGTTGAGACGGCTGGACAGACTGGTATGGGCGGGCGTCGTGATGACCCCGCACTTTTGCAGCGTATAATTTTCCCTGTCGAAATCCACCACGCCGAAGCCCACTGTGGCGATACCGGGGTCAATGCCCAAGATGCGCATACCTTTTCACTTCCAGAATATTT
>DAOPXW010000012.1:0-37573 GCA_035352555.1 Oscillospiraceae bacterium | reverse complement strand
GCCCACACCACCAGTGACATCTACGACCTGGGTCTTAATTCCTTCGGTAAGCGGCCGCAGTCCCTCATGCTGGTGATCACCACCGCCGGCGACGACGCCGAAAATAAACCCTGTTTTACCGAGGAGGAATACGCCAAGCGGGTGCTGGACGACCCCAGCGTTTGCGACGACACCTATTTTGTCATGATCCGCGAATGCGACGAGGGGGACGACCCCCACGCCCGCGCAAACTGGGCAAAAGCCAATCCCTGCCTACGCTATCCCAACGATTACAGCCGGTACCTGCTGGAGCAGATCGAAGCCGAATACACGGCAGCCTATGGCAGCAACGACGCGGAGAAGATCCGCAAGTTTCTGACCCGGCGCCTGTGCATGTGGCAGACCGGCAGTGTCAACCGCTATCTGGACGAGCTGGACATGAAGCGGCTGCAGGAGGCCATGGTGGGTCCTGCATGGTTTGGCGCTCTGACCAACGGCCGCGAATATTACGGCGGTTTTGACCTGGGCAAAAAGATTGACCTGACCGGTGCCGCGGCTGTTTTTCTGTTGGACGACGGTTATGTGGCCATCGAGCTGCACGGGTTTATGCCTGAGGACGGAATCGGGCGGCATGAGCACACCGACCGTTATCCGTATCGGGAATGGTGCCGGGATCACTATTGCACGGCCACGCCCGGCGCGGTGACGGAAAACCGCTTTGTGGCCGAGTGGTTTACCCAAAACGAGAAACGGCACGGCTGGAAGGCCGCCAAAATCGCCTATGACGGGCACAACGCCTCTGATCTGGCGATCGCCATCGCCCAGGAGCGCGGCGACGAGGATCTGTGCGTAGAGGTCTACCAGGGCTGCGGCACCCAGAACGTGGCCGTGAAGGGTTTCCGGGATCTGCTGCGCAGCGGCAAGGTCATCATCAAATATTCGCCGGCGGCGGTGAAATGGTTCGCCAACGCCGTGGAATATTCCAATGGCAACGATGAGAGCCGGATCTCGAAAAAGTACAAGGACGACACCACCCGCGTGGATCCCGTGGCCGCAGCCATGGACGCGCTGGTGCTGGCCATCACCCGGCGGAACAATCCGAGCCTGCAGGACCGGATCGCGGCCGGGCAGTGGGCCATGTAGGAGGAAACTATGAAAATGCTCAAATCATTGCATGATCTGCTGCCGGTGCTGCTGCTGCTTGCGGGCGCCGCGGCAATCGCCGTCGGTGTTTGGCTGATCTTCGAGCCGGCGGGGTATATAGCGGCCGGCGCGCTGCTCATCGTGGGCGCCGTGATGATGATAAGGGGTGAGAGCAACGAGCATGACAAGACTTGAGCGCGGCATCCTCTCCGCATTTTCCCCAGGCCGGGTCCAGAACGCCGTGACGGCAAGCGCCGGGGGCGTGGTGATGAGCGCGGTGGGCAGCTACACCGGCACGGAGGCCGACGCCATGAAACTCAGCGCGGTGACGCGGGCGATGGAAATCCTCAGCGGATCCATGGCAAAGCTGCCCAGCTATTGCGTGGATGAGAACACTAACAAGCGCATGGGGCACCCACTGCTGACGCTGCTGAATGTGCGACCAAACGAGGCCATGACCCCGGCAGTTTTAAAGGCTATGGTGGAGGGCAACCGTCTCTCCGGCGGAAACGGTTATGTATGGGTCCTCCGCGACCCGATTTCCCGGCGCCCAAGGGAGCTGATTCCGCTGCCCTGGGAACTGGTGCAGCCCTGGAAAGACACCACGGGCCGGCCCTGGTACACCGTGACGCACCCGTACAGCGGGGAACTGATGCGCTTGAGCTGCACGGACGTGGAGCATTTCAAGGGCTATTCGCACGACGGCTTCAGGGGTATGAGCGTTCTCGGCCGGGCCAGCGAGGTTATCGCGGCGGCGCGATCCGCGCAGGACTACGAGCGCAGCTACTACGAGAACAGCGGTACGCCCAGCGGTGTGCTGGTGGCCGCCGGTGATCTCTGCGGAGAGGTGACCAGAACAAAATCCGACGGCACCACCGAGACGGTAACGCACAGGGACATTATCCGCGAAGAGTGGGAGAAAACCCACGCCGGCCCGAAAAATGCTTTCCGCACCGCCGTGCTGGACTTTGGAATGGAGTACAAGCCCATCACCATGACGAACAGCGACGCGCAGTTTGTGGAAAGCAAAGAGATCACCGTGGAGGATATCGCCCGGTTTTTCGGCGTGCCTCTCAGCAAGCTTTATGCCGGGAAACAGGCTTACAACTCCAACGAGCAGAACTCCATTGACTATGTTGTATCCACGCTGCATCCCATTGTGACCCAGTATGAGGAGGAGCAGACCTACAAGCTGCTTACCGATTCGGAGATCCGCCAGGGCCTGCGGCTGAAAATCAACATGATGGCAGAACTCAAAGGCGACAGCGCATCCCGTGGTGTCTGGTATAAGGCCATGCGCGAGACCGGAGCTTACTCCGCCGACGATATCCGCGCCAAGGAGGACGAGGAAGCCCTCGGCCATGACAAAGGCGGCGACATTTATTATGGAAATAAGAATTTTGCCCCGCTGGATATGTTCCGCGAGATCAGCTCGGCAAAGTCGGGAGGAAAAAACAAATGAGAGTGAAGTTGAGCGGAACTGTGATGAGCTCCTCAATGGCGCGCATCTATCAGTATTTTGGCTTTGACGCCTGCTGCGCGCGCGATGTGACCGACGCTGTGGATGCCTTTGCCGCGGAACCGGACGAGGAAGGGCTGATCTTTGAGGTCAACTCTCCAGGCGGCAGTATGTTCTGCGGACTGGAGATGTGGACGGCGCTGATGGACGCAGCGCGTGTCCGGTGCCTGGCTGTTACCGCCGAAATCCAGAGCATCGCGGCCAGCGCCGCCAGCATCTTTTGCGCCGGATGCGACACCGTGCGCATCAGCCCTGTAGCACAGATCATGGTGCACCTGCCCGCCACCGACACCGAAGGCGACGAGGTGGAACATGGCCGCAGTTTGCAAATGCTGCAGGCGGGCCTGGAGAGCATCCTTAACGCCTACGAGGCCAAGTGCGGCGGCAAGACTTCCCGCGCCGAGCTGGAAACGCTGTGTCGGTCGCAGACCTTTATCACGGCGCAGCGCGCCGTGGATATCGGGCTGGCCGATGAGATTATCCGCTACGACAGCGACGATGAAACTGACCCCATGAGCATGGTGGCCAGCGTAGGCGCCGGCATACGGTGTTTGGCCGGCATGGGCGGGCTGCCAGATTATGAAACGCTGCGGGCGCGGTACAACGCAGAAACGGCGGCGAAGGCACAGACAAGCGGCGAGGGCGGAGGCAGCGGCGGTGATGAGCCGGCACCGGTTTCCGTTGGAGCCGCATCTGATAACCCAGAGGCCGGGGAGCCGGCCATGAAGGACGACTGGCGGTACGGAGCCCGGATCGCCGTCGCAAAGCTTAAAATTTGACAGGAGGAAATATCAATGGAACTCGAAAAATTGCTGAACGAACTCGCCGGCCAGCGCGCCGACCAGCTTACCGCCGCCGAAACGGCTCTCGCCGGCAATGACCAGGCCGCTTATGCCGCGGCCATGCAGGAAGTGTCCAATCTGGACACGCGCATCGCGCAGGTCAACAGCCTGATCGCGGCGAAGGCTGCCGTACCGGCGGCTCCCGCGATCATCCACAAGACCACCGAGGCGGAGGACCGCGCCACTGAGCGTGTGCAGGCACTGCTGCGCGGCGCGGAGGTGACCTTTGACGTGGATGAAGTGCAGGATGCCTTTACTCTGGGCACCGGTAATATCGTTGAGCCCACTCAGGCTGGCACCGATGTACGCGATCGGATTAGCCCTGTCAGCTCCGTTGTCGACCAGGTGAGCGTGGTTGACCTGACCGGTACTGGTGGGATTGAGGAACCCTACTTCAAGGCCGCACAGGAAGCGCAGGCCGGTGCCGTGGCTACCCTGGCCGGCACTACCCGCACTCCCTCTGACCCCACGCCGCGGAAAGCGGCCATCAAGCCCTACGAAGTGAACGTGACCACCTACGTAGATAAGAACCTTGTGAAACTGTCCCAGGCCCGCTATATGGAAAAAATTCAGAGCATGGCCATGCAGGCAATGCGGCGCAAAGTGGCCGCCCTGATTTTTAACGGTGACGGACAGGCTACCCCCACCATGTTTGGTATCAAGTCCGCAAAAAACACCGACGCCGAGGCACTATACGCCATCAAGGCTATCGCCGCCAGCGGTATCTCCGTGACCACACTGCAGGATCTGTATTTCGCCTTGGGTACTGATAACGAGCTGGCAGGCGACGCCCGACTGTACCTGGCCAAACCCGACCTGGCTGCTTTCGGTGAGCTGCGCGGCACCAACGAGAAAAAGCGCCTGATTGACGTTACCCCGACTACCGGCAACCCCAACAGCGGCGTGCTGGTGGACGGCGGCGTGATCGTCCCCTACACCCTCTGCAGCGATCTGACCGCCGTGACGGGCGCAGTCGCGGGCGCCTCCGCCATCCAGACCATGTGCTACGGCAACCCGTTGGCCTATGAGCTGGGCCTGTTCGGCGGCTACACCATTCGCGTCGACGAGAGCTACAAGGCCGGAGAGCGTTTGCTGACCATCCTGGGTGACGTCATGGTGGGCGGCAACCTGGTTGTGGATAACAGTTTCATCGTCGCCACCATTCCGGCCGCGGGCTGATAAGTTATGACGACCACGGTACCAGATACTGAGCTCGCCGCCGTAAAAACCTACTGCAAGTTTGATGATGATGAGGACGATGATGACATCATCGGCTTGATCCTCAGCGCAAAGCAGTACCTTGCAAATTCCGGTATAAAAGAACCGGAGGAACCATCCCTTGACCCTCAGTATTCCCTGATGGTCAAGGGACTGACACTATGGTATCACGATAAGCGTGACGAGCCGGTTGCGATGCCTGTTGGTTTGCGGGATACCATTAATCAGCGTAAGTTCTGCGGAAAAAATGCCGCGGTGCTGACGGCGAGCACGTAAAGACGATAGGGAATCCCTCAGTCGCCTGCTGCAGCAGCCCCCGTTGACAGGGGGCCAAGAGAAGAATGGAGGCGATCTATTTGCCGGTTGGCAACATGGACAAGCGCATTACATTTCAGTCCCGGGCGGACGGTCAGGCAGCCGACGGCGAGCCCGCGGACCACTGGAACGACTATGTGACGGTCTGGGCCAGCGTGAAGCCTGTCAAGGGCCGCAATTACTACGCCATGGGCCAGGAGCAGAGCGAGGCGACCCATACCATCCTGATCCGGCGGCGCAGCGACATCACGGCCGCTATGCGCATCGCCCTGGGTAGTCGCGTCTTTGATATTATCCCGCCGGTAGCTACCGACGAACGCACCCCGTTCCTGGTCCTCAGCGTTACGGAGCAGGTGCCATGAGCGGCGCCGGTGTCTGGTTTAAGGAAACCGGAACAAAGGCCGTGATCGACCGCCTAGCCGCCACGGGGCAGCTACCCCAGAAGGCCGTGACAAAGGCGGCCGGCAAAGGTGCCAATGTGACGCGCAAGGCGGTGAAGGGCGAAGTCCCTGTCGGGGAGACCGGCAATCTGAAGCGCAGCATCATCCGCCACGGCGAACGCAGCAGGCTCCGCGGGAAAAAAGTCTATGACGTTTACTTCGATCCCGGAATGAATGAGCTGCTGCAGAAGCCCGTGAAAAACCCGGGCGCGGCAGGGAGTAAGGCCACTAAAAACGGTCATGCCTATTATCCGGCCAGCATGGAGTTTGGATTTTTAACGCGTTCCAAGGGCGGCGGGCTGAGCTATGTGCCCGGTTATCATTTTATGCGCCAGGGCGCGGAGGAGAGCAGCGCGGCGGCCAAGGAAACCATGACCCAGACGCTGATCGCGGAGCTCGACAAGACCTGGGGTAAGTGAGGTGTTCATATGGCGACATCTATAGACGCAATCATCGTTTCCGCTGTGAGCGGCGTGGCTTCGCTTTCCGGCAAGGTCTATCCCCACGAGGCGCTGAAGGACGCCGCCGCGCCGTTCTGTTTTTACCTGCAGGAGGCCGGCGATGAGGAGCGCGCCCTGGACGGGCTGACAGGGCTGAAAGGCGCGGATTACCAGGTCCATGTAGTGGCCGGCACCCATCTGTCGATGCAGACGCTGGGCGGCGCCGTGATGGCGGCACTCCAGGCGCTGGAGGGTACAGCGCATGACGAGATCACGATCCAGGCGGCGGAGTGCCGTCAAACCCAGCCAAATTTTTATGAGTCCGGTGTGGGGCTCTGGCGTAAGCCGCTGTACCTGCATCTGGATTATCTGATTAATTAAGGAGGTAACCCCATGGGAAAATCCGCATCTGTCGGTACTACGCTGACGGTAAATACCATGGCTGTGGGCGGCCTGAAGTCCATCGACGGCATCGACGTCAACGCCGATTCTGTCGAGGTAACCGACCTCGCCAACAACACCGGCTACAAGGAGTTCGTGGCCGGCTTCAAGGATCCCGGCGAAGTGTCCGTTTCCGGCTATATGGACGGCGAAGACGCCGGCCAAAATGAGATGTATACGCTGCTGAACAGCGGCGCAATCGCAGATTGCAGCATCAAGTTTCCCGCAGCCATCGGAAAAACATGGACCTTTAAGGCCGCGGTAACCGAGTTCAAGACCGGCGTGGACGTGTCCGACGCCATCACCTTCGACGCAAAACTGAAGATCTCCGGTCAGCCCGTGCTGGCGGCGACCGCCGCGGGCTAAGAGGTGAGAGCCGATGGATAAAAGAGAACAGTGGCGAGTCGGCGAGGCCGGTGAGGTCATTGTCAACATGGACAAACCGCGCGCGCTGCGTCTGACCCACAGCGCCATGAAGACCTTTTCCAAACTCACGGCCTGCAAGCTGGAGGACATGGAGGACGCGATCCAGGACCCCGTAAAGCTGGAGGCACTGTATTACTCCATGCTGCTGGCCGACGCCAAGGAAAACGGCGAGCCGTTGAAGGTGACCGATATGGAAGCCTTAATGGACACCATGACGCCCGGCGCACTGATCGGCGCAGCCGGCAAGGCGCTGGAACTGGCCTACGCCGACGCGGCGCCATCACCGGCGGCAGAGGAGGGCGACGAAAAAAACGCCGACGCGGCGGCTGGAACTGGCAAGACAGCCTGAGTCTGGCCGTCGTGATCGGGATGAGCCCCTCCGAATGGGAGAGGCTCACCCCGAGTGAATTTGGCGCCTGCATTTCCGCCTGGATGGCGAAGCGCCGGGACGATCAGCAGATCGCCCAGCGTAATATCTACAACCTGAGCCTGCTGATCCGGGCCATGGTTTGGAACAAGAGGGCGCCGGACTATGAGGATGCCTACGGCGGTGAAAAGGCGGAAAAAATGACCGATGAGCAGATGTACGCGCAGGTCAAGGCGCTGAACGCGCTGCTCGGCGGCGAGGAGGTGGACTGATTGCCCGCATTGAAAAATATCATGGTCCGCGCTGGCGCGGACTTTTCTGCCATCACAAAGCAGGCGAGCAAGGCGAAGACCAGTATGGCGGGCATGAGAGCATCGCTCGCTGGCTCCTGCAGCGCGATGCAGGCGACGACGATGAAGCTCAACCGGGTGCTGGGTACCCTGGGCGTAACGCTGTCGGCCGCCGCGATCGTGGCGTTTGCCAAATCCGCCAAAAAGGCCTACGAGACCCAAGTGGAGGGCGAGACCAAATTGGCCACCATAATGGGGCAGCGCATGAACGCCAGCGCCTCGGAGGTAAAAAGTATCTTTGCGCTCACCAGCGCCCAGCAGAAGCTGGGCGTGGTGGGCGACGAGGTGCAGCTGGCCGGGGCACAGCAGCTGGCGACGTTTCTCAATCAGACGAAGTCGCTGCAAACCCTGATCCCCGTGATGAACAATCTCATCGTGCAGCAGAACGGCCTGAACGCCACCACAGAAAATGCCACGACTGTTGGCAACCTGATGGGCAAAGCCATGCAGGGCCAGGTGACGGCGCTGCGGCGCGTGGGCATCACCTTTTCCGACGCCGAGGCCGCTGCCATCAAGTACGGCGACGAGGAACAGCGGGCCGCCGTGCTGGCGCAGATCATCACAAACAACGTGGGCCAGATGAACACGGCCATGGCGGCGACGCCCTCCGGCCGGCTGAAACAGGTGAGCAACGTCCTGGGCGACATCAAGGAGCAGTTCGGCCAGGCCGTGACGACAAGCCTGACCGCGTTCTTGCCGGCGCTGAACGGCATTTGCCGGGTGTTGGCCAATATGGCGACCCTGGCAAATATGGTTGCACAGTCTATCGCAAATGTGTTTGGCAAAACCGCAAAAAGCTCTGCCGCCGTGGTGAGTTACGGCGGGGCGGCGAGCGACGCCGTTGACGGATTGACGGATTCTACCAATGCGGCAGGCTCCGCGGCGAAAAATCTCAGCACTTTTGGCTTCGACACGCTGCAGAAGATGTCCAGTACCGCGAGCAGCGGCTCGGGCGGCGGCAGCGACGTTTCCACCAGCGGCAGCGGGCTTACCGACGCCGGCACCGCAGCCGACGCCGCCAGCGAGAGCCTGACGGGGCTGGAAAAGGTTCTGAGCCGGCTGAAGCAGACGGCGGACAGCCTGAACTTCTCCAAGCTCAACACCGCGTTCGCGGGGTTCAAGGCGGCACTGGCAGGATTTAACGCCGGAATCGGCGCCGGGCTGAGCTGGATTTACGACAATATTCTGGAGCCGCTGGCGCAGTGGACGATCTCCGACGCTCTGCCGGCGTTTCTGGATGCTCTATCCGGGGCGCTATCCCTGCTGAACAGCGTTATCACGGCAATCGCCCCGATCTTCTCCTGGCTGTGGGACAACATCCTGCGGCCCATCGCGAGTTGGACGGGCGGCGTGATCGTGGATGTGCTGAAATGGCTGGCCGGCGCGCTGAAGGACGTAAGCGACTGGGTAAGCGCCCATCCGGAGGTGGCACAGATTCTGGCGATCACCGCGGCGCTGTTTCTGACGGCGGCCAATGCCGGGAAGATCTTTATGTCGGTAGCCATGGGGATCGGCCAGACAATTCTGGCCGTGACCGGCATCGTGAAGGGCATCGGCGCTGCCATCGCGTTTCTGACGAGCCCCGTCGGCCTCGTGACGGCTGCTGTCGCGGCGCTGATCGCCGTCATCATCCTGTGCATCGCGCACTGGGATGAGATCAAGTCTTTCGCCGTCGGCTGCTGGGAGAGCATCAAGGACGCCTGGAACGCGGCCGGGGATTACTTTCGCGGCGTAGGCGACCGGATCAGCGAGGCCTGGACGGCCGTCACAGACCGCGTCAAGGAAAACGCGGCGACCGCTGTCAATGGCATCAAGGAAGTTTTCGGCACGGTAAAAGACTGGTTTGAAAAATATGTGACGACGCCGCTGACAAATGGTTTTAAAGCCTGTATCAACGGCGTGATTGGATTTTTCGAAGGCCTCGCCAACAAAGGCGTGGACGCCGTGAATGTACTGGTGGGCGCGCTGAACAGCCTGCACTTCACGGTCCCGAAGTGGGTGCCGGGTATCGGCGGCAGCGTTGTCGGGTTTAACCTCCCCACGGTCGCCCATGTGGCGCTGCCGCGCCTGGCCGCCGGCGCGGTACTCTCCGGCGGCGCACCCTTCGCGGCCATCGTCAACGATCAGCCGGCTGGCCAGACCAACATTGAGAGCCCGCTTACCACCATTGTGGACGCCATGATGATGGCGCTGCAGGGCTATGACGGCGGAAACGTGGATGTGAACGCAAAAGTGGTATTCAGCGGGCAGCTGGCGCCGCTGGCGCGGCTGCTGAATCCCTATCTTGAGGCGGAGGCACACCGGGTAGGTCCGCACGCCGTGACGGGAGGCGCATGATGCAGAATCTCGTGGGTATCGACGGTATCTATTACAACCTAGCCATTACCAGCCTGAAGCCGACGGCAAACATCACCGACGGCGATAACGCCGGCCGCAGTACCAACGGCATTATGATCCGGGACATCATCGGCACCTATCTCTCGTATGTCATCGAGTTCGAGATGAAACAGTACGATCTGACGGAGTTTTCCACGCTCGTGCGCAAGCTGCGGCAGCCGGCGAAGTATGTCAGCATGACCGTCCCGGATCTGGACACGGATATCACCTTCGACGCCTACATCACCAAGGTGGAGTATGAATACAAAGGCATTATCGGCGGCGTGAGGCGCTGGAGCGGATTGAAGGTGACGTTCACTCCCATGGCGCCAAACATCGAACCGTCGTGAGCGTGTCCAATTTGGACACCGGGAGGTATCCATGCCCAAAGTAACGATAACCTACAAGGATTACGCCGTGGGCGCGGCCGAGGCCGCGACGGGCACGTCGGCCGGCGCGGAGAGTTTCTGCGACCCTGCGGATCTGTTCGGCGGCGCCGACATCCCCAGGTTTGCCACGCTGGAGGACGATCTGTGGCAGCTGGACGGCAGCTGGCCGCTATTCCCGGAAACGCCCGCCGCCGCGGCCCTCGGCATCTGGAGCGCGGCGCTCAGCGGCAGCGGCGGGGCTTTTGCCGCGGCGCAGGAAGTGGATATCGTCCTGAGCGCGAATTTTTCGGGCACCGGTATCACGCTGTTTTTTGACCCCAACAGCGACGCCCGGCCGGCTACCGTCAAAGTGACCTGGTTCCGGGATTCAACCCAGCTGGCCAGCGCGGACTACGTGCCGGACAGCGATGTCTATTTCTGCCGGCAGACCGTGGCAAGCTACAACAAGATCGTGCTGATCTTTCCCGCCATGGCGGCCGCCAACCGGCGGCTGCGGCTGTCCCGCGTCGTTTTCGGCCGGGTGAAGGTATTCCAGCCGCAGGAGTATAAGGACCTCGCCATGAAGCAGTTGGCCGACCCGATCAGCGACACTGTGGAGGATAACCCCATGACCGTGACGCTGCGGCCGGGGAACGACGGCTGTGACTACCTGTTCCAGGCCAAGCAGCCCCTGAGCGTGGCCGAGGGCACGGAGCTCATCGGCGTGTGGTACATCGATACCCACGACGAGACCGGCGTCAACGCCTACGATATCACAGCCATCGGGCTGAAGGGGCTGTTGGACCGGCAGAGCAATCATATGGGCGGCATCTATAATGGGACGGCCGCCAGCGTGGTCTGCGCGGACATCTTGGGCAGTATCCCTTATGTGCTGGACAGCTCGCTGCGGGACGTCCCTGTGTATGGCTGGCTGCCTATCGCGTCGCCCCGGGATAACCTGCTGCAGCTCGCTTTCCGGCTGGGCGCCATCGTGGACGACAGCCGGCACGATTATATCAGCATCCGACCGCCGGAGACCGGATCCGCCACGGACGCGCTGACCGGCCCGAGAGCTTACGAAAAGGGGAAGATCAGCACGTCGTCCATGGTGACGACCGTATATCTGACCGTGCATCGCTATGCCGTGAGCAGCGAGACCGAGCAGCTTTTTTCCGGCACGCTGACCGGCACGGAGCGCGTGGAGTTTTCCGAGCCCCACAGCGGCCTGACGATCTCCGGCGGCACGATCGGCAGCAGCGGGGCCAACTACGCCGTGATCACAGGCACCGGCGGCACCGTGACGCTGACGGGCTATAAGTATATCCACACCACCAGCGTGATCAGTAAGAGCAATCCGCTGCGCACGGCCAGCGACACGGAAAATCCCCGGAAGGCGGAGAACATGACGCTGATCTCGCCCAATGACGCGGCGGAACGGCTGGCGGCGCTGTACGATTACTATCTGCGGGTGCGGACCGTCAAGGGTAAATTTGTTACAAACGGCAACTATCCCGGACAGCGCGTGACCGTGGATGCAGCAACGGGGAAAACGCTGACCGGCAACATCGTGTCCGTGGACTGGAAGATCTCCGCGAATCAGGCCGCCGAGATGGAAATCCTGTGCGACGCGGAATAAGGAGGCGGGCATGAGCGCAAACGCAGATGGCAGCGTGACCGTATCTGAGCCGATAATCACGGCGGCGACCCTGGCGCCGAATCCGGCGAGTATCAACGGCAGCGTGACCGTGTCCATCACCGTGACGGACTCCACGAGGACGATTTATCCCTACAAACTGTGCGGCGCGAGCCGCTGCGGAGGGCCGATATGAGTATTGCGAGCGCAAAAATCACCATCAACGGGACGGACTATGCCCTGGCTTACAACGGCACGTCAGGCAAGTGGGAGGCAAGTATCACGGCGCCGGGGGCCACGAGCTACAATCTGGCCGACCACGTCTACAACTGCAGCGTAACAGCCACGAACACCGCGGGCACAAGCACGACCGTGAACGGCTCGACGCTGGCCGCGCTGAAGCTGCGCGTCAAGGAAACGGTGGCCCCGGTGATCACCATCACGAGCCCCAGCACCGGCGCGTATGTCTCCAACGCCCAGCAGCCTGTCGCGTGTACGCTGGTGGACGAATCCGGCGGCTCGGGCATCGACTTGAGCAGCCTTGTGGTAAAACTTGACGGCACCGCCGTGGCTGCGGCGACATTGTCAACCACGGCCATCACCAACGGATACAGCGTAACCTACACGCCGGCAAGCGCCCTGGCAGACGGCAGCCACACCGTGACCGCCGCTGTAAACGATTACGACGGCAACGCAGCCACGGGAAAGTCCACGACCTACACCGTCGACACAGTGCCGCCGACGCTGAATGTGACGAGCCCTGCGCCTGACCTTATCACCAATAACGCGAGCCTCGCCGTAGCCGGTACGACCAACGACGCCACCAGCACGCCGGTAACCATCGCGGTAAAGCTCAACGGGACGGATCAGGGAGCGGTAAACGTGTCCTCCGGCGCCTGGTCCAAAACAGTAACCCTGACCGAGGGCGCCAATACCATCATTGTAATCGCGACCGACGCGGCCGCACAGACCACCTCCGTGTCCCGGACGGTGACGCTGGACACCACGGCACCCAGCATAAAAGCGGTCACGATCGCGCCCAACCCGGCCGACGCGGGCGACACGCTGACCGTGAGCGTCACAATCGAGTGAGGTGACGGACGATGGCGGATACCATAACCGAGAGTGTCTATATCGCGGGCAATATTGCCTATGTCAACGGCACGGTCAACGGCACCGCGTATACCTGGACGATGACCGGAGACCACATCTGGAGCGCCTCCGGCGTCCCCAGGTCGGCTGACGGCGCATACGTCATCGCGCTGACGGCCATCGACACCGCGGGTAATCAGCTGTCAGTGACGACCACAGGCTACGAGGGCCTGCACCTTAAAACGGACTGGACGGCGAGCGACTATTACAATGCCAAAGACCTCAACCGCGTGGGCGCGGCGGTGGCCTACATTGCCGCACAGCTGCAGGCGGCCGGGTATGCGTGCGAGGTATCGCCAAACATGACATGGACGGATCAGGGCTATCCGACGCCATCGGCCATGGAGGACTATCTCGCGCAGGTACGGGCGGTAAAGGCCGCCTTTTACGGCACCGGCGCGCTGCCGGACAGCATGGCCTATCTGACCGCCGAAGGCGCCAACAGAATTGAGAAGCTGCTGGAGGAGATCGAGACCTACTATACCAACATGGTCAAGGGTACCGTGTGGCTGTGCGGGGTGTCGGCCGCCGGCGATCACATACTATAGGAGGAAAAATCATGATTGACGGAGTACCGTATGCCGCCGGCAGCGGATATCTGCTTAAGGCAATCTCCAGCTTTCTGGCGTCCTATCCTACATACAGCGACTTTGTGTCCGCGCTGGTCGCGGGGACGCTGCCCATTGATATCAGCTTCAACAGCGCGGGGTGGTCGACACAGCCGACGCCGCTGAATAAGGCCAACCTGCTGGACGATACCGTGGCGACTACCCTCAAGACACTGGCGGGGCTGAGTAGCAACCCAGCGACGCCCAACGCGGCGCTCTCAGCACTGGCCACCGCTGTGGCCGGAGGGGCGAAAATTGCCACGGGCAGCTACACGGGCAATGGGCTTTACGGCAGTTCGCACCCGTGCAGCCTAACGTTCCCTTTTGTACCTGCTCTTGTTTTCATTCTCGACCGAACTAGTAACGGGGCAAATATCAAGCTGTTCTTTCCGCAAATGTATTCAAGCGACTATTCGAGCGGTGCTTATGCAGACGATTACTTCAGAACTTGGAACAGTACTATGGCAAAAATTATAGGCAAAACGCTTTATTGGCGTTCCGACTACAGTGCAGACATGCAGACTAATAATTCAGGTGCTGTATACACGTATTATGCAATCGGGTAAACGTTCCCTTTTAAGCCTAAACTGGTACTGATTGCAAGCGATTATATTTCCACTCCGGTTTATGAATATACGGCTCTGTTTTTTTATAACGATACAAAAACATTCACCAAATATTGGACAACAAACACACCTGTTTCAGTTTCCGACACCACAGTGTCTTGGGATGATTTTGCGGTGTCATGGTGGTCATGGAACGCAGCATACCAACTCAACAATCCTTGGGATTACCACTATATAGCTCTCGGGTAAACGTTCAATTTTCCACCAAAGATACTATATGTTGAAATGACGGGGGCCACAAGGTACCCGGCTTGCGCAATTTTGCTCCCAGCGGCTGGGCGAGGATTTGGCTTTGAGGTAGGTAGCAGCACAGATACCCTTTGCCTCTGGTCTTCCGGTAGCACGTACAATGCAATGTTCACCAATTCAGTATTGTCAATTGACCAATCTGTTACTTGGTACGGAACACAAAACGCGGACCAACAGTTAAACGTAATGAACCGAAATTATGACTATGTTGCCATCGGCTAGACATATTGGTTACCAGATGTAAATATATGGATAAATCGTTCCACTTTCGTTTAGTTGGAATCCGATATCTCTTGTATCCCCGTAATATAAGGCGTACCAGCTTATTGTTTTCCCATCTGAGGATACTTTTGCCTGTATTTCTGGTTCTGCCGACGCAAGCTTAATGTGCCAACAATTTTTGACGTGATTCTGAAAACTTGTTGTGAATTGGGATGGAAAACAAAAAATGCATTCAGTGCTTGTTGGGTTGATTTGCCATATTACAATCTTCGGCACAAAAGGGAACGTTTGAAATCCTGCACCATCCCAGGAGCGGCCGATGTGTCGGAACCTGGAAAGCCCAAAATCGTGCAGGAAAACGGTATCTATCCCGCCTACATCATCAAACGACCGTTTTTGCCGTGCAATCTATGGGCCTGTAAAGCGCACGGCCACGACAAAACCGGACAAGCGTGCTGCGGTCGACGTGGAAGATCCGGGCGATCTCGGCATAACTGGCGCCCTGCTCCAGCAGTACCCGAATCACATCCTCCCGGCCGGAGAGCTTGGTGTGCTTGCCGACGGCACCGCGGGGGCGGCCAAGCTTGACACCCTCGGAGCGTTTGCGCTCCAGCGCCTCCTTGGTGCGCTGCGAGATCAGGTTACGCTCAATCTCTGCGGAGAGCCCGAAAGCGAAGGCCAGCACCTTGCTCTGAATATCGTCGCCCAGGCGGAAACCGTCCTTGATCGTCCAGACCCGGCAGCCCTTATCCATGCACAGGGCGAGGATCTCCATAATCATATACAGGCTGCGGCCGAGCCTGGATAGCTCGGAGCAGATGATGAGATCCCCGTCGCCGGCACGAGCGAGGAGCTGCCCCAGCTGGCGCTTGTCCGGGGTCTTAGTGCCGGAAATCGTTTCTTCAATCCAGCTATCCACGGACAGGCCCTCCCGGGCGCAAAATTGATTAATCTCGTAACGCTGATTTTCTACCGTCTGCACGTCGGTGCTGACACGGATGTAACCATAGATCATTGTCGTATATCCTTTCACCTTATTATATAGGAGGTATTAACAGTGGGATTATACTACCTGCACGAGAAATGCGACGGGGCCTATATGTGCCCGCAAGCAGCACCTTTTCCCGGAGCCGTCGCCATGAACGAGGATCAAATTGACGCCTATCGCGCATTCCATGGATTCGGCGACATTGCCGACGGGATCTTTACGGGGGACCAGGCATTGCTTGACGCATGGAACAACGAGCATCCAGACACGCCGGTGACGCCGGAGGCAACTGAGCAGGATGACACCGACGCCATGCTCGTGGATCACGAGTACCGGTTGACCCTGCTGGAGCTGGGCGTCACGGACGAGACATCTTCCACCAAAGGAGGTGAATCATAATGCTGTATCGCACGCTGAAACGCATGATCGAAAAAGGCCTGACCGACGGAATAGCGGAGAAGCTGGACGTATTCTACGCGGCCAACAAAATCACGGAAGCGCAGTACACGGAGTTGACCGGTCTGCTGACCGGATCTGCCGCAGTCTAAGGAGGCAGCAATGAAAGAGGCTATCATTGTGGCGCTGATCACCGGGGGGCTGTCGCTGCTGGGCGTGGTGCTGAGCAACCGGGCGGTCTATAACAAAACCCAGGCCAGTTTGCAGACGGCCCAAGCCGTGACCGATACCAAGCTTGAGGAGCTGACCCGGGAGGTGCGGGCGCATAATGGTTTTGCGCAGAAAATTCCGGTGATCGAGGAGCAGATCAAGGTCGCCAACAACCGCATCAAGGATTTGGAGGCGGTGTCCAAATTGGACACCGGGAGGTGACGGAATGAAAATAATGCTTGTATCCGGGCACGGCGCCGGGGACCCCGGCTGCGTTGCCACAATGAAGGGTGTCACCTACAAGGAAGCCGAGGAGACAATCAAGGTGGTTGATCTGCTGAAACCGTTGCTGGAGCCCTATGCCAAGGTCGGCGTCTACGACGAGGCGCGGGACGCTTTCAGGGACGCCAAAGCCGGGACGCTAGCCGCAAAGCTCAAGGGCTGGGATTACGTGCTGGAGATCCACTTCAACGCCTGCGTGGGCGACTACATAGGCAACGGCCAGACGACCGGCGCTGAGATCTTCTATCCGTCCAGAGGCAGATCCAGCGGCGCGGAAGACGCAATCATGCGGGGACTCGCCGCGCTGGGTCTGAAAAACAGGGGAGAGCAGGCCGGAACTTTCGCCGTGATCAACACAGCGCATAACATGGGGTGCAAAGCAAACCTGCTGGAAATCTGCTTTCTGGACGACGCGGACGACATGAAAATCTACACAAAAAGCCGCCAGGCGGTGGCGCAGGCCATCGCCGGCGGCGTGGTGTCGGCCTTCGGGCTGACGGAAAGCGAGGATGAAGTGAGATACGCACATCTGAAAGACATCCCCAACGACTGGGGGGCGCGGGACATGGTGGACAAGCTGATGACCGCCGGCGTGATCGCCGGGGACGGCAGCGACAAGACCGGCAACGGCGACAAGATCGACCTGTCCCAGGACATGGTCCGGCTGCTGGCTTTTAACTACGCCGCCGGGATCTACGATTCGGCGTTGGAGGCCAAGGGGCTAAACCGCAATGACTAAGTCGGAGTATAAGGTCCGGTGGGTGCTGATCGTCTGGACGTTCGTCAACATCGCGGGCTTTGCTTTGGCGTTCTATGCCGTGCATGAGGCGTTTAGTGGGTCGCTGCCGTGGATCACCGGCATGGTGGGAGTATTCGACGGCGCCGTGGCCACGGTGCTTAACAAGGACACCGACAAATCACGGGCGGAGAACACTGCCAACGGGATTGTATACGAGGCCGCGAAGGCAAAAAATTTTGAAAGGGATCTATAGGAGGAGCAAGAATGAAATGGTTAAATCTGATCGTGAGCGTGCTGGCGGGGCTGGCCGTGTGCCTGCCGCTGGCGGTGAAGCTGGTGCAGTACGTGACCCAGGCCGTGAAGGAAAAAAACTGGACGCGGCTGCTGGAGCTCGTCATGAAGTACATGGCGACGGCCGAGACAAAGTTTGCCGACGGCGCGACCCGAAAAGAGTGGGTGCTCGCCATGGTGCAGGCATCCGCCAAGGAGCTTAATTACGACGTGGATATCGACGCCGTGGGCAAGATGATCGACAAGCTGTGCGGCATGAGCAAGGTCGTAAACGCGCCCAGCGAGGCCGACACGGCAAAGATCTTCGCATAAATTTTATCGAGAGGCACCCGGCGAGCGGTTTCGCCGGGTGCCTTTTTGCCGGCATTACGCACAATTGCGCGCGGGTATCTTTGTACACATTTACTCCAATATTGGAGTGAAAAACTATTGACAATGCTCCAATATTGGAGTATATTAGAATCACAAAGAGGAAAACAAAAGGCCACTGGCCGGGAGGAAATAACGATGACAAATGTATTTGGTGATATTATTAAGGATTTCAACGAAACCGAATCACGCACTATCGTCAGCAAAGAATTTTCTGGCACTCAACAGCCGGTAATTGCAGAAAGCTCGATGATTGTTGACATTCTTACCGGGGAGGTACTCAATGTTTCCAGCTATTATTATCTTAAGGGCTCTGGAGATATCCATTCCTGCCAAACTTACGCCGATGCGCTGAAGGATGCCGAGAAACTTGCCGCATCTCAGACCCCGGACACCTGATTGACAATATGCCGCCCCCGCCCGGCTAAAGGCGGGGAGACATTGTTCTTTTTGGAAACATGGAAGTGAAAGAATATGAAATCTGAAAATCAATTACAGTCCGATCCCCTAGGAGGGAGGCTCAAGGAATTGCGCCAATCAAAAGGGTTAACGCAACAAGCCCTCGCCGACGCCGCCGGGCTCAATATATCCCAAGTGCAAAAGCTTGAGGCCGGTACGATTAAGGCCGAGAATATATCGCTGCGGAACGGGCTCTCGTTGGCCGACGCGCTGGGCGTTGATGCCCGTGACCTACTATGAGCAGCGACAAGCTGCATCCCGCCGAGGCTTTTACCCGGCGGGTGCTCGCCCGGACGCCGGACGCGCTGGAAAATGAGCAGATATTTTTGAGGGGCAAGGCCGATTTTGGCGGCGACTGGCCGGACTGGTGCGGCCTGCCGATGGCGGCGGTATATGCGATCCTTACGCACGGCGCTCCGGTGGATAAGGCTAATGAGGTCATGTCCGGACTGCCCGGCGGCGTCACTCAGCTGCCGGAGCTGACGGCCGCGCTGCTTTGGCGCAAGTCCAAGATCATATACCGCTATGACCCCATCGTCGCGCAGGCGCTGGCCGAGCAGCCTCTGGACGGGGATCTTCCGCGCGAGGCGCTTTACCGGATGCCGTTTTTCTGCGTTTTTGTTGAGCGCAAATTTGCGCTTGACGGGTACGCCGCGCTGGGCTTTTACGCGTGGATGGAGTTTGACGTTCCGTCCCGCGTGCCGGAGCTGCGCCTGCTGTATTTGCTGCAGGATGGCGATACCGTGTCAATGCCGGTACTGCTGCCTGGCGGCACGCTGCAGGACAGTATCGGCGCGCTCAAAGCGTCGGCGGCGCAGCGGGCGCATCTCTCGGTTGATCAACCGGGCGTTGGGCCCGACTGCGTCCCCAGCGAGGAGGACGTCACGGCGTCTATCAACCTTGTGTTGTATTTGTGCTCGGCGGAGCCGGACATCCCGGCCGAGGGCGAGCTGCGCGCGCGGCGAACGTATAACCCCGACGGCATACCCCGGCGCGCGGCGACGCTGGATGTCGGGACCCGAATCGGCGCGGCTATGCGCAAGGCCGCGGCGGCTCCGCGGCAGGAGACGCAGGAGCACGGCAGCCATGCCTCGCCTGTACCCCATATCAGGCGGGCACATTGGCATCACTTCTGGAGTGGCCCCCTCGACGGGGATCGGGTGCTTGTGGTGCACTGGCTGCCGCCGATACCTGTCAACGCTGAGGATGAGATGGACCCGGTGATCCGGCCAATAAGGTAGTAATAAGTTTGCCCGGCGGGGGAGACCTCGCCGGGCTAGTTTTTGGGCCCATTTTTAGGCCCAGAGGTATGGAATGGGCCCTAATTTGGGCCTAAATTTTGCAATTCGCAAGCGCATATTTCGGAATTTTTGGGAAGATGCAAAGACCCGCAAGGCCTTTAATATCAAGGCTTTGCGGGCCTTTCCTTGTGGTGCTCCAGGGGGGATTCGAACCCCCGACACCCTGCTTAAAAGAGTGACGGCCTACGGCCTTAAGACGCCCGGTATTACTGCATTTGAGCAGAATTCCAATTTTCAATTAGGCCCTATTTTCGGCCCTGAGCTTTACGCAAATGCTTTTTCAACGGCTCCAGCCGTGTCTCGGGGCTGGTTTTCCATGAGATGCGTATAGATATTCAGCGTGAGCTGCACGGTGGCATGACCGGCGAGGTACTGCACGGTCTTGATATTTACGCCGGCAAGGATCAAGCGCGTGATATAGGTGTGTCGCAGCAGGTGCGGCGTGACGTGAAAATCCAACGAGATTGTGATGGGATGATTTCGGACCTTGTCGCCGACCTTAAGCGCCACTTCGTGCGGCTGCCCATCCGGTCCGATACGGGTGGTCATCCTGGCTGTGCGGACAGTGATCGGATCCAGAATGCGGCGCCGATAGGAGATCATCGACATGGCATTGCCTTTTGTGTCGGCAATAACATAGTCGCTTGTGGATCTCAGGGCTGCCTCCGCCAGGCATTCGGCCAACGGCGCCGGAAGCGGAATATCGCGTTTTGCCGCTTTGCTTTTCAGCTCATCCGTTACGATGGGTTGATTTTTCTCCCAGCGCATAGCCCGTCGCACAGAGAGATATGGCGGATCATCATCCAAATGCACCTGATCCCATTGCAGGGCAAGGATTTCCTCGCGCCGAAGGCCGGAATATAGTCCAAGCATGACAAAGGTATAGGCCGGAGTATCTTTGACGGCCATGATCAGCGCCGTCTGCTGTTCCACAGTTAGCGGATGCTTTTCTGCCGAGGCCGCGCCGCCGGCTTTAAGTTTGCGGCATGGGGAGCGCTGGATCACGCCAGCGTCCTCAGCTGCTTCGAATATTCGTTTCATCGTAGTGACGATCTTCGACTGTGCAGATTTAGATAGCTCGGAGGCATCCTCCAGCACAGAGAGCGCGTCATCGGATGTAACGTCGCGCATGAGCATATCGCCGATCACGGGGCAGATGTGATTATTTATTGCGCTTTTGTAATCGGCTAGCCGCTTTGCGCTGAGTCCGACGGTGTTTAGCCGATACCAGGTTGCCGCGTATTGATGGACGTAAGGGCAGCCAGCGGCAGAGGCATCCAGCCCCCATTGTTTTTCTCGGTCCTTTTTTTTATCCTTGACCTCGGCTTTGGTATGGCCATAGATTTTTACCCATTTTCCTGTAGTTGGATTTTTTGCTTTTTTACAGTAAAGCCCGGTCATTTCGTCATAGGAAAATTCCGGGGCGTCTTTTCGGGGCATTGATTACCTCCTGGTGTCCAATCTGGACACCTTATTTCTGCCCAGGGCGAAACTGATAGCCACAGTTGAGGCAAGTCACTTTGACTTTGTTGGCCCCAATGCCCCCTGCGACGAGCCCAATACCGCCCACCAGGAGTACGCCGGCTGCGGCTTTCCCTACGCCATATCCGTGCTTTTGCCCGGAGAGAGACGTGGATCCGCAACGGGGACAGCAGGCGAAGCCAGCGGCGCGAGCTTCGGCCTTGCGATCCGCGACGAGAATTTTCTTGGCGCTGGTTGGTTTACGCGGTGTGGCCGCGGGCATCGCCGCTATGGCGTCCGCAAGTTTATCCGCTATGCTGCCAGGCTTTGGCGTGATATCCATGCCGCCGACCGGCATATCGGGATCGGGGGCTGCGCCAGGCTCCGAATCTGCAGCATACCATTCGGCCTCTGAGGGCTCTGGCGGCTGCTCAATGGCAGCATCGGCCGCGGGTTCAGGGATTACGGGCTCGACGACAGGCGCAAAATGCCTTCTTGTCGGCGGCACGGTCACTCGTTTGCGCTTTGGGAAAAGACGTTCATTATTTCTCCGGATGCAGGATAGTCCGAAGTTGACGGCCGCCATAACAAACCCGAAGGTCATACCGTCCCAAGTCTGAGATGCGGCGAGCAGCAGACCGAAAACGGCAAAAATACATCCTAGCACAAAAAAGATGATGCGGAGCCATCTGGGCATTGTAATCCCTCCAATCAATCCGGCAACGGCGTGTATTCGCAAATGGCATCAAGGACGGCGTCGAGGAGTTGCTGCAGCTCTGCCTGCGGACCCAGGAGCGTAATACGCTGGCCGTCGCAGGACAGGGACAGATCGCATTGGTCAGCGCGGCCATTGACTCCGTCAAAGCCGACACAGTTGACATACGGGAATTGCGTCCACGTTTTTACGCCGACGCCGTTGATAGTGCTGATCAGCAGCCGCTGATCCGTTATGGTGATCGCCGTAGAGACGTCACGCTTGCCTACAGACGACCTTCCAAGCCATGTACTAAACACTTTTTCGCCCGGGCGCAGCTTCGGCTGTGTCCGGCCTGCTTTATCTCCGGGACCCATCAACGTGATAGTTTGGCTCCGGCAACCGATGCGGCAGCAGCACCTTGCCAAAGCAGACGAGATAGGAAGCATCGGACGGCTCAATGCGAATATTGGCATCCTCCCGGCGCGGATTTGCCGAGAGCAGATTGACACCGCCAGAATAATCGGCGCAGATCTGCTTGACGTACACGTCGCCGGAGTAGAAAAAGACGCCGACATCAAACTGCTGCAGGCTGACGCCACGCCGAACATAGACCGTGCTGCCATCCTTGATATACGGCTCCATGCTGTTGCCGCGGACATCGACGCAGAAGTCCGCGCCGCGGGGCGCGTCCTCCGGGTAAGGGATGTCCTCATAATCCTCGCCCTGGATCGGGGAGGCCTTGCCAGCGGCCGGACCGGTGAGATATTTGCGGATCTTCGGCAGATCAAGAATATTGTCGCCATCCTTACGCTGGAGTTCCGGCTTGCCCGTAAGGTATTGGCCGTAATTAAGCCACTGGTCCAGCCCGTCATCATTGAGGGCAGCACGGAGATGCGCCATCTCCTGGCCGATCTTGTCGTTGGGATTAAATATAGGAGCAGCAGATGTGGATTTTGGTGCCTTATTATCCAGCAATACATCCGCCGACACGCCAAATATCATCGCAATTTTGGAGATCGTTTCTGGGTTTGGTGTTGCTTCGTCACGTTCCCATTTACCTACAGCCTGCGCGCTGACAAATAATTTTTTGCCAAGGTCATTTTGAGATAAACCAGCCTGGCCCCTCAGGCGTTTAAGTTGTTCACCAAACATACGATCACCTCTTTTTTGTATTAAGAATACAACTTACGGTTGCGCCGGTCAACGAAACGGACCAAAATTGTTGTTGACAACAACTAAAAGTAGCGATATACTGTTAAGCACAACCTAAGGTTGCACCGGAGGTGATGCAATTGTGAATAACTTGAAACAGCTCAGGGAGCAAAAACAGATGTCCCAAGCTGACGTTGGAAACGCGGTCGGCGTTTCAGCGCAGGCAGTCGGCAAATGGGAGCGCGGTGAAGGGTTTCCGCAATGGATTATTGCCCCAAAGCTTGCAAAGCTATACGACTGCACGATCGATGCACTTTTTGCCGATGTGTCGGCCTGATACAGTAATTTTTGCGCAGAAATGGAGGAAAGGCAATGGAGTCCAAATACAGAAATATCTATGAAAACGCGAGGCGTGCTGCGGGCATGACCCAGGAACGCTGGGCCGAGGCTATCGGCTGCAGCGTGGACAGCGTCCGGCTCTATGAGTCTGGCCGCGGTTTGCCCAGTGACGACATCGTGATCCACATGGCCGACATCAGCGGGATGCAGTCTCTTTGCGTGACCTATATGCGCGCCAAGAGCAGCCTTGCCGCGACCCTGTTGCCGCAGGTCAGCGAGCGCACCTTTACCCAAGCCGTATGTACACTGGTGCACCGGATTTGTGATTTTTCGGCCAAGCACCGCACCGATGACCTGCTGAAGATCGCCAGTGACGGGCATATCGACGACGATGAGCACGAGCTGTTCAACGCGATCTACGGCGAGCTGGAAGGCGTCATCAAGGCCGCCATAGAACTCAAATACGCGAAGGAGGAGTATTACGATGACTGAACGGCTGCTTAAGCCGGCCGAGGTGGCCGAGCAGCTGCTGATCAGCGACGACACGCTGTACCGGCTAATTAACGAGCACCAGATCACCGCCTACCGCATCAGCGGGCAGTGGAGGCTGCTCCAGAGCGACGTGGACATCTACATTCTGAGCTGCCGCCAGTCGCGTCAGACCGTCCACGCGCCCGCGCCGGCTCTGCCGCCGGATGCCAAAAGGCGGGGGAGGCCCGCGGCCATCAGCGCCAGCGGATACTATCCCGGGATGAAGGTGGTGTGAACGATGGAAAATTACGTTTGCCTCCCGGAGCATACCGTTGATCTGATGCTGGACGTGCTCAAGGGATTGTACTACGAGGGCCGCGCCGCCGTCACTGACGACGATCTGGCCGATGGAATCAGCGAGATCCGCGACGCGATCTGGGAAAGCCGGGTGGCGGGATGATACTGCCAATCAGTGGTAAATGGTACAACATGATCCGCACCGGGATTAAAACTGAAGAATACCGGGCAATCAAACCGTATTGGCAGAAGCGCATCGAGCCGCTGATCCCCTACGCGGGAAAAAAGTACGTCTATGAGCATCTGCGCAACGGCTACGGAAAGGACAGGCCAACGCTGCTAGTTTACGGATTCTGGGACGTTGGATTCGGCGTACCGAAGTGGGGAGCGCCAGCAGACGAGGAAGTTTTTCGCTTCCACATTTTGACTGTAAAGGAGCTAAAGTCATGAGCAAATGGAAACGACTTGACCTGACTACCAAGTCCGAACACCCGGGGCCTGACGAACTAGTGGCGCTTCGGATGGTGCCAAAGACCGGGCTTGTCTGCGGCACTGGTGCGAGATATAAAATCGGACACCTTCAGCCTGACCCTCGCAGCACAAGTAAAAAGCTCTGGTGGCACGAGGGAAACTGGGGGAGTGACGATCCCGCCCAGCTTAAGCAGCATTATGACATCTGGTGGTGCTGCGTGAACCCGTTTGATGGTGTTTGATCGAGAGGCGGAAATATGAAAATCAGTGATTTTTCGGACGCCGAGCTGTGCGCGACGCTGCAGCTGCTCCGTAACGCGATCTGGGGAAGCCGGGTGGCGGTATGATCGGACATCTGTTGATCTGGGCGCTGCTGGCCGTCGAGACCGTAGCCGTGTGTATGGCGGAGGTGTAGACAATGGCTGTATGCCGCGTGGAGCGCACCAAAAATTACACCGTCATGGCCAATTATCATCTGGACGACAAGCGGCTCAGTCTCAAGGCCAAAGGGCTGCTGTCGCTGATGCTGCGGCTGCCGGATGACTGGGATTACACGATCGGCGGGCTTACCCGGATTTGCCAGGAGGGCAAGGCCGCGATCGGCAAGGCCATTGAGGAGCTGGAGGCCGCAGGGTACATAGTCCGGCACCAGACGCACGACGAGTCCGGCGCTTTTGCCGGCAACGAGTACGTCATCTACGAGTGTCCGCCAGGGGAGGCTACACCGTTGACCGAAAATCGGTCAACGGTACCGTTAGCCGATTTTGCGTCGACGGAAAACACGTTGACGGGAAATCAGACACAACCAAGTACTAATAGACCAAGTACTAATCCCCCTAAAGCCCCCCAAGAGGGGGGCCGGCGTGAGGCAAAGTCGTCCCCGGCGTGGAGACCAGAGAGATTTGCACGGTTTTGGACGTTCTACCCTGCGGAAAGACGCAGGGACAAACCGGACGCCATCAAGGAATGGGACAAGCTGCATCCGTCCGATGAGCTTATCAACCAGATGGCCATTGCCCTCTCTAAGCAGATGCACTCCGAGGACTGGCAGCGCGGCATCGGCATCCCGTACCCCTGCCGGTGGATCAAAAACCGGCGTTGGGAAGATCCAGTGGATGAGCCCCTGGATACCGGGCAGACCGGCGGGGGCGGCTGGGCCGAGGATAGCGAGGTGATCTGAGTGTACGACCGCGACAATTACATATCCATGCAGCTCACCGTGCTGGGCACGCTGATCCGGGATCCGACGCACATCGGCGAGGCAATGGCAAAACTCTCGGCGGAGCTCTTTGACGCAGACATCACCCGGACGCTGTATAACGCGCTGTCCGTCCTGTATCTCGCCGGGTCGCCCATCGACCCGCTGACCGTGCGCAAGCAGGCCGGGGAGGACTACGGCGTCGCCATTGACGAGGCGCTTAGTCACCAGACCAGCGACGTGCTGTACTACTGCGACGCGCTGCGGGATTACCGGCGGCTCGTGCTGATCCACGCGGCGGCCGGCGAGATCCTAGGCACCGAAAATATTGAGGCCGCGGCAAAGGAGACGGATAAGCTCAACGGGCTTTTCGTCAGCCGCCGGGGCGCGGAACGGCTGACCGCCCAGGACGCCGCCAACGAGTTTATGGCGGCTCAAAATTACGACGTGGCCCCGAAGTACCTTAGCTGGGGTATAGACGCGCTGGACAAGGGGCTGTTTGTGGAGCCCGGTGATTTTGTGGTGATCGGCGGATATCCCAGCGCCGGCAAGACGCTGCTGTCCCTGCAGTTTGCCCGGCGTCTGGCAAAGGACGGCCACCGCGTGGCGTATTACTCGCTGGAGACCGGCGCAAAAAAAATCCGGGATCGGCTGATCTCCAGCATGGGGCACATCCCGATGGCAAAGATCAAGCGCCACGAAATGACGCCGGAGGAGTGGCGGCGCGCGGGCGATGCCTGCAAGGAGCTTTACGATCTGCCGCTGGAGATCGTCCGCGCCAGCGGATGGTCTGTCGGCGATATCCAGGCTGATGCGCTGAGCCATCGCTACGACGTGATTTTTGCGGACTATCTGGGGATCATCGCCGCCGGCGGCAAATCGCGCTACGAGATAGTGACCAACATTTCCATGGGCCTGCACACGCTTGCCCAGGCGCATGGTATCACCGTCATAGCGCTGCAGCAGCTCTCCCGCCCGGAAAAGGACAAGGGCAAGCCCCGGCCGCCGACGCTGTCAGATTTTCGCGAGTCCGGGCAGATCGAGCAGGACGCCGATGTGGCCATGCTGCTCTATCCCTCCGACCCCAACGACAACCACAGTGACCGCATGCTCAAAGTCTCAAAAAACAAGGACGGAGATAAATTATCTCTGACATTGGCATTTGACGGCCCGTGCCAGACCATGACCCCAAAGCCGCAGGACGAGGGCAAAGAGATCATGCGCAAGCTCTCTGCCGAGGGGCGCGCCGCAAAGGCGGAGCTGCATCAGCAGGCGCGTGAAGATCAGTCGCTGCAGGTGAATTTTGAGGATCTTCCGCCTGGCAGCCCGGGCGAGCTGCCGTTTTAGGAGGCACCATGCTGGAGCATAAATTTACGACGCGCTATGCGGAGCTTGTGCGCTGTGAGGCGCTGCGCTATGAGGGCCTTGCCCGCCTGCGGCCGGACGTGCCGGAATATGGGGAGCTTTATCTGGCGCTGGCCTTCGCGGCCCACTGCGCGGAAAGGGAGATGACCAATGCAGATAGGTGACAAGGCCCCGGACAAGCCGTCCTTCGGGGAGAGCCGGATGTTCGGCACCAGCACATACAGCTCCGAGGTGATCTACATCCACCCGGAGCGCCGATACTACCGGGCCAGGTATACATTTTTTCCCGTCGGGATGAGTTTTGTCGAGTGTCATTTTTTAGGCCGCCGACGCGCGGAACGTTGACGGCAGGTGAAAGGAAACACTATATGAGAAACAAAAAAATATCCGCGAGAGGTGAACGTGACCTCAAGCGGATAAAAAGCGGCAAATGTACAATTAACCAATTTAGGTCCAGTTATGGGCTTAAGCCAATTCCCGGCGGGGATGCATATCTAAAAAAGCTCGATTGAGTGCTGGGGTGTCGGCATGAAAGGAAGAAAGTTATGAAAGTTGTCTCAATCGTTAATCTCAAGGGCGGCGTGGGTAAGACCGTCACGGCCATCAACATGGCGGCGATCCTCGCCCTCGACTACAAAAAGCGCGTCCTGCTCATCGACGCTGACAGCCAATGCAACAGCACGGATTTTCTCGGCGCGGGAGCCGACGACGGCGGCCTGTATTACTTTTTGACCGGGGAGGCCGATTACTACCCCGACTGGGTGGCGACGACCAACATCCCCGGCGTCGACATCATCACCGCAAGCTCGGAGCTTATGACGCTCGACCTCAGCAAGGTGGAGGACAAGACCGTCCACGTTAAGGCGCTGCGGGATCTCCGGGACGCGCTCATCGAGGATGATGCCTATGATTACGTCATTATTGATCTGCCGCCGGCGTTCACGGCTTCGGCCACCGCAGCCCTGCTGGCGACGGATGATGTTGTGATCCCGATCAAGCTCGATGCCTTTAGCCTGCGGGGCATGGCCAACCTCATGCAGCAGGTGATGTCCATGCGGCAGATCAATCCCGCGCTGCGCGTGGCCGGCTGCCTCATCACAATGCGCGGCAGGAGCGAGACCACGGCGGACGCCGAACGGCAGCTCCGGGGCATGGGCCTGCCGGTTTTCGCCCAGGCCATACGCTGGAGCGACATGGTGGACGGCATGACCTTTGCCAAGCAGCCCCTTCCGCAGTTTTCCCCGCGCTCCGCCGCCGGCGTGGATTACCGCCGGTTTGTCGCCGAGTACCTGGGAGGAGGCGTGGGCAATGGCTGACAAAAAGGGCTTTGACCTTTCGTCCATCCTGGGCGACGTGTCCAAATTGGACACCGCCGTAACGTCCGGGGGCGTGGCCGCCCTGCCGGCGGAACAGATCCACGCCAATGATAAAAACTTTTACGACGTGTCCAATGTAGACACTCTTTTGGATGCCATCCTGCTGGACGGTCTGCAGTCGCCGCTGGTAGTCAACCAGCGCGGCGAGGGCGACTATGTAATTATCTCCGGCCACCGTCGTTTTAAGGCGCTGCAGCAGATCCTCGCCGCCGGCGACAAAATTCCGGACGGCAAGCTGTTTGCGGCGGATATCAACGCCGGGCGCATCCCGTGCTTTGTCAATCATTACAGCTCAGATCTGGAGGCGGAGCTGGCGCTGATCCGCGCAAACTCGGACACCCGCGTGCTGACGTCGGCGGAGATCTCCAAACAGGCCGAGCGCGTGGAGCTACTGCTTTACGGGCTGAAGGAGCAGGGCTACAGCTTTCCGGGGAAAATGCGCGACTACGTCGCCGAGTGCTGCAAGGTCAGCGCGTCAAAACTCGCCCGGCTGAAGGTGATCCGGGAGAAGCTCATCCCGGAATACTATGCCGAATATGAAAAGGGCGGCCCCAGGGCCATTAATGAGTCCGTGGCATATGAGCTGGCGCAGTTGCCGGAATACCGTCAGAAGATGATCAAAGTGGAAAATCAAAGCATGTGGACCGGCTCCCCTGCAAGGCTGTCCTCGTACATAGACAACATCGAGTCTATAATGCCATGCGCGGAGTGTGAAGGTGCCCCTTGCGAGAACGCCGGCAACATGTTCCACTGGATGGCCAAAAATGATTATTACGATTATATGCCCTGCGAATACGGCAAAAATTGCTGCTGCAAAGGGTGCGATAAGCTGACTACCTGCAAGGCCGCTTGCCCCAAGTTGGCAGATAAAATCAAGGATAAAAAGGCCGCCGCACGTGCGAAGATAAAGGCCGAAAATGCCAAGATCAGAGATGAGGAAAAGCAAAAAGCCAACCGCTGCGAAAAGCTATTCCGCCGGATGCAGCAGGCGATGGATCGCGGGGGCCTGAACGAAAAGGCGGCCTGTGAGGCAATGGGGCGCTATTACTATAAGGGAGTGCTTAATCCCCCGGAAAAGTTTACGCCAAGCAGCGCCCCAATAAGTCGCGAGTACCTTGATATGCTGTGTGGCCTGGCCGGTGCCTGCGGGTGTTCCGCTGATTTCTTGCTCTGTCTCACCGATATCCCAGACCCGCCGGACAAGTTGGTGAAAAAAGTGGACGCGGTTATTAAGACCGAGACCCCGGCACCTGATTGGCGGACGGATACGGACTACACGCCGGGCTGGTGCGTCGCCCAGGTGCAGATGTCAGAAGGTGCAGAGCCCGTGATGCAGCTGCTCTACCGGAGCAGTTATTGCTGGAGGTTTGCCCGGACATCGGCGCCCATTGAGGACATCGACATCGTTGCCTGGTATCCTGTGCCCGAGAGGAGGGAGGCACACGATGGAAAAGACTGCTGACAAGATCGTGCGGGCCCTGCGCCGGCTCTCCGTGGAGACTGGGAGCCTTGCCTGCCTCGGCTGCGGGCATGAGCATAACTGCAGCACACATGGATGCGCAATTCTGCGGGACGCCGCGGACATGATTACCCGACTAAATGACTTTGACCAGAGCCAAAGCAAAATCGCGCCGGATCGGCGCCAGCGGGCCGAGGTCCAGCTCGCGGCCGAAAAAGCCAAGTACGCAGAACTCCAGCAGTACAACGTGGATTGCACCAAACAGTGCGATGCACTGCTGGCGGAGAAGATTGATCTGAAAAATCAGCTTGCCGCCTCCAAGCGGCGGGAACAGGCGGCGGTGGCGGATATAGAAAAAATGATGAGGATTTGTGAGAAGGGGTCTTGTCATTTTTGCGCCAATGGCGATTGTGCGGAGTCTCCGTATTGCAGTCCAAAGTGGCGCGGCCCTCAGGAGGCCAGAAAGGAGAGGTAGAATGAAAATCAAATTATTTGAGGCTATTTTGCATACCGGCGGGAAGACCGCCGAACAACTGCGAGAAAAATTCGGCGACGTGACCGACGAGGAAATAGCGGGCTATCTCAAAGTCCTTGAAGCTATGGACGGGCAGAGAACCTTTGTCGCACCATCGTTATCCAGCCCCGACGAATACAACTACATGGGATTATTTGACGAGGCTAAGGGCAAAGAGGTTGCCTATTTGATGGAACAGGACCCGATGATGGGCTGTTACATCGACCAGCGCGAGCAGTTTGACCATGATTATGACTGTGGCGATTATTGCCCGGATGGGACGTGGACGCTGCCAAAAGACTTCGTCGAAATCGTCGGCCCATTAAACGGCAAGATAATCGCACTTAACTCATTAAAGGTCGTTGACTTCTTTTGCTCAGACGGTGAGTGTGAGTCAGTTTTAGCTGACAACACGCCGGAAAATGCACAGATTTTGCTGGATGCCGGATTCACGCAGGAAGAATTGGCTGCATCGACTGAATATGATGCGAAAATGATCGATCTATCTTTGCTGGCGTTCAACTACACATCCGCCGAATGGTGGCAGAAGGGCGTTGGATTCACTTCCAGTCAGGTCGATATTCCATGATTGCCATTGCAACTTTCTCGCTATGCGTTACGACTTCAAGCCGGGAAAAGGTGCCGGGAACGGAGAACCACACATGAAATCCCTCTGGGTACTCGATCCCGTACTGCATTTGGACTAGCGAGTAGTCAAATTCTTTCAGCGTTTTAGCGAGGTCATTCCAGTCTTCAATAGTCTCTATGATTTCCACATTATCACCTCAGATTTAGTTTAAACCAAAACAGCAAAAAGTAAAGGAGGCCTTAAATGAGTGACTCAAAGTTATTTTTTCTCTGCCTCAGCTGCGGAGGGGTGCATGAGCAGAACGGCGTGTCCGTCCGTTATCCGCCGGCCGAATATCCATACCGAGGCACCTGCAGCATCTGCGGGAAGCAGGGGCTGGGATACACTTATTTGCGGCGGTCCGATTATAATCGGCTGCCGAAGAGGGGAGGCCGCAAGCGTGGCTGACTATTACATCAATGACCGCGGCGCGATCTATACCGCGAGACGCACACTTTTTAGCGAGCCGGATCGGCGCGTTGCCTGGGTGCTGTCGGTCTGGATGCCGGGCGGAAAAATGTGGTGCCAGCTGCCCGGGGAGCGCCCTTACGATACCGTGGAGTACGCCAACATAAGGCTGCACCGGCTCGGCGGGATCAACCACTGGCGGAAGATGACAGAGTACGAGGCGCGGAAGGTGCAGCGGCCGCGGGAGGTGGCAGTATGATCCGGATCGGCAATCATCTATTTGATGAGGGGGCAATATCCCACATAGAGCTGCTTGCCTCTGAGGCGCTAAACATCTATTTGTATGGTGACCCTGTGACGGTTAGCACCGTTGATGCCGCCGCCGAGCTTGACCGGCTGGAGCAGCTATTATGTCCTGTGACGGCAAACCCGCCCTACGGTGATTTGGAGGAAAGCGACTTCACCGCCGAGGAGCAGGCGTCCATGATGGCCGCGTTGGGATCCAACTATCGGTATTTGGCGAAGGATATGACAGGACAGGTATTTTGCTTCCGCGAGAAGCCACTCCGGGAAGGTGCCTACTGGGAACCGTCAGTTGACGGTAAAGAGGAGTTTATACGCATCCATTTGCTGTTCGCCCGGCTTGACGCTGGAAGAGTCTTTGACATTGCCGAAGGCCGATACATCTGACTGATTACAGCATGAGCCCACAGAGGCCGCAAGGGAGGCGGCCTCTGTGGCCGATAAGCAATCCTGGTATTGTGTTCGTCAGCGGGCCGGTCCGCTGACAAAAGAATGCAGGGCAATCCGGCCGAGGCTCTCGGCGGATGATACGGCATGGGATCGCACCGAGAAAAACAAGATCTTGCGGCCGCCGGGTGACAGTTCTGTCTGCCGCAATCGGGTTGATCGGCTGGAGTTGCGGCTTGCACTGTTTGGGACCGAAGGTCGGGTTTACTGCCTGACCTTTGATCCCGAGCATGACCCGGCAACCTTTCCGGATGCCCGAAAAAGCTGGAGGTCATTCCTCCGGCGGCTGAAACAGAAGGCCGGACACCCAATTGACTATGTGTATCTCATAGAGGGCCGGCATGGCGATCACCGCTATCACGTCCATCTGGTGCTGCGCACCTCGGACTTTTCGGACATCGAAGTCGCAGCGTGCTGGCGCTTCGGCCGGGTGCTGCAGCCGGAGCCGCTGCTCTGCGGCCCGAGGGATACCTACCGACGCACGGCTCGATACTTTAACAAGGAGGCGACGGACGGCATTGTGATCCCGATCAGCGCCAGGCAGTGGGTGGCGAGCCCATCACTCAACCGGCAGCTGCCGCCGATAGAGCTGTTTGTTTCGGACAGCGGCTGGATTCCGATGCCGGTCGTCGTAAGGGCCTCTGGGGTATATACCACGGCCAACACCTTTGGGCAGTACCGATATGCCTGGTTTATTGACTTATAAATTAATGTATTGTATTCCTTGTAAAGTAGTTGAATAACTCGCAAAAAGGAGCTGAACATATTGCAAACGCCCGGAAATCGTGATATTATATTTCCAGTAAAGGGCGGTTATGTGATCTGCCCGATCTGCCAGCAGTATGGCATGAGCAAGCGGATCCACCACCTAACCCCAGGCGAGCAGTGCCAAAGCACGGCGCTGTTCTGCCGGTATTGCAAGACCGAGTACATCGTGGATATCGTCGATGGCCAGTGCGTCCAACGCCAGAGCTGATAAGCGACCGAGTAGTTGCTTGTTGGTTCTGGCGTTTTTGTTTTGTCCTGGAGGTGATAGCCCATGGCGCAAGCTCCGCTGAGACCATGCCGACATCCGGGATGCACTGAGCTCACCAGGGACGGCTGGTGCCCGAAGCACAAGCCAAAATACAAGCGAGGCCGCAGCGCGGAGTATCACGGATGGTACCTGCTGCCGGTCTGGACGGATGACCTGCAGCCGGCGCAGCTGCTGGCCGAGCCGTTCTGCCGGGAATGCGCGAAGGCAGGCAACAGAGTCCGGGCGACGGTGGTCGACCACGTCATCCCACATGAGGGCGACTGGAAACTGTTCTCCGACCCGACAAACTTGCAGAGCCTATGCAAGTTTCACCACGACCGCAAGACGGCAGCCGAACGGTGGGCAAAGGCTGGCGGTTTTGCCCGCAAGTGAGCGCCCAAAGCTACGTACACACGCCGGCGCACATGGTCACTCGCACGCTCGGACCCCTCCCCCCGCCCCTCCAAATTTTTGCGGCCCCGCCCTGGATACCCTGCAACCTCTATGACGTGAGAAAAATTCCCCAAACGGAAATCGGAAACGGGCGGAACGGGCAGAGCGGCGGGCGCGGAGCCCTGGGAATAGGCTGGCGGCCGGATGCCGTGCGGCGAAAGCCGCCGCCGGCAAGCGGCATCAAGCGCGGGACAAACCGCGTGGGCGCCGGCTTATTCCCAAGGCTCCGCCGAGGGGCCGGAGGCGGGAGGGCAGGAGGTTTTGACATGGCGAAAAGCAAGAGGCTGGAGAACCAGACAAAGCACCTGACCAAATCCGAAGTCGTGGCCAGGAGCACGGCGGAGGCCGTGACGCTGCCTACGCGCACGCAGGTAACTATTACGCTGCCGGCTCGGATCCGCGGGGACAGGCTGGCCGTGAAGTATTGGCGCGCCACGCTGCACCGCATGAAAACCGGCGACGTGGAGATCCTGGACGACCTGGACACGGAAACTCTGGCAACCTACTGCACCATGCTCTCCCGGCGGGACCGGCTGAACGACCTGTGCAGCAAGCTGGTGGATGGTTCCACCCGGGAGGACCTGACCCTTGCGGAGCAGCTGAAGGCTACGGACGCCCTGGACGGGCTGGCCGCGAAGCTGTCCTCCCTGGAGAGCGGGATCCTGCGCTATGCTGAAAAGCTTGGCCTGACGCCGGCTTCCCGCATTGGCATGGCCAGAAAAAAAAGCCAGGCGGAGGCCAGCGAGAAAAACGACGACCTGTTTGGAGACTGACATGGATCTGAAACGCAGCGTGACACAGTTTAAAATGATCCCGCCGGGAGATCTGATCCCCTACGACAAGAACGCCCGGGTCCATTCGGCGGAGCAGATCGCCGCCCTGCGGCGCTCGCTGCGGGAGTATGGCTTTATCGCGCCCATGGTGATCGATATGGACAGGCGCGTCATCGTCGGCCACGGGAGGCTTGCGGCCGCCATTGCCGAGGGTTGGCCCGAGGTCCCCTGCGTAATCGTGGATCATCTGAGCCCCATGCAGCTCCGGGCCTACATCCTGGCGGATAACCGCCTGAGCGACATGGCGAGCTGGGACGACGCGCTGGTGAGCGAGGAGCTGCAGGCGCTGAAGGATGCCGGCGCCGACATTACGCTGACCGGCTTTTCCGATGAGGACATCCTTCTGGCCGAGCCGGACGACGCCTTTGAGGACGACTTTGACCCGACGCCGCCGGCGGTGCCAACGGCCAAGCGCGGCGACATCTGGCAGCTCGGCCGCCACAGACTGATGTGCGGCGACGCCACGGATTGTACGGACGTGGCCAAACTCATGGCCGGCGCGAAGCTGGACCTGCTGCTGACGGACCCGCCGTACAACGTGGACATTACCGGCGGTACCGCCGATCACCTGCAGATCCTCAACGACGACTTCAAGGCCGGCGCTGATTTTACTGATTTTCTGACCAGGGCGTTCCGCGCGGCGGATGCCGTGATGAGGCCCGGCGCACCCTATTACATCTGGCACGCGGACGGTGCCACGGGGCTCAACTTTCGCGAGGCCTGCGCGGCCGCCGGCTGGCAGGTGCGGCAGTGTCTGATCTGGGTAAAGCAGAGCGCCACGCTCAGCCGCCAGGACTATCACTGGCAGCATGAGCCCTGCCTGCACGGCGAAAAGGACGACGAGGCCGCCGACGACGGGCAGCGGGATCTCGACCACCTGTCCTCGCTGTACGGCTGGACGGACGGCGCCGGCCACCGCTGGTACGGCGACCGGAAACAGACCACCGTGGTGGAGTTCGACCGGCCGACAAAAAGCGCCGACCACCCGACCATGAAACCGGTGCGGTTGTTCGACTGGCAGCTCCGCAATTCCAGCCGCCCGGGCGCTCTGGTGGGCGATTTCTTCGCCGGCAGCGGCACGACCCTGGCAGCCTGCGAACAGGCCGGGCGCGTGGCGTACTGCATGGAACTGGATCCGCGCTACGTTGACGTGATCATCCGGCGGTGGGAAACTTTGACGGGCGCAAAGGCGGTGCTGCTGTGAGCAGGCCGAGGAAGAGCGCGGCGGAGCTGAAGGCGACCAGTCGCCATTATACCAAGGAGGAGCTGGACACCCGCGAGGCCGGAGAGCCCAAGGCACCCGCCGCCGCAAAGGTAAGGCCGCCGGATTACCTGCCGGTGAGCCTGCGGAAAAAGTTCGACGAGCTGGCGGCGGTGCTGATCCCCATGGGCACGCTGACCCAGGTCGACGCCGACACGCTGGCACGGTATCTCATTGCTGAGTATAACTATCTGCGCTGCACCAATCGGGTGACGAGCGCCATTTCGGCGGGCGACACCACAGCGGCGGACCGCTGGACGGCGATGCAGGACCGGTATTTCAAGCAGCTCCGGGCCGGTGCGTCCGATCTGGGGCTGAACGCCAGGGCGCGGAACGGGATCCGCCTGCCGCTGCCGGACGACGACACCGGCGACGGTGCGCTGTTCGGTGACTGACAAGCCCCGGGCGAGGGGCTGAACAACCGCGAGAGCCGGGACTGTCTTAGCGGTCAGGCCGGTACTCCGGGCGCGGCACAGGCTGGCTGCGCGGTCCAGCTTCTCGCCGGGGGCTCGGGCAGGCCTCCGGCTGTATCCCTCCTTTCTTTTGTGGGCGCGGGCGCCGAAAGGCGCCTGCGTTCCGGGGCAGACTCCGGACACAGGGCTGCGGGACGTCAGCCGACCCGAAAGGGCGGCAAGACGACGGGCCGAGGGCGGCGACGAGCCGCCCCATGACCCGCAGTCCTGTGCCGAGGGCCTGAGCAACCCTCGGACTCTTCTTCCTTTCTTTTCTGGGCACGGGCGGCAGCCGTCAAGACTGCCGTCTGTGTGCGGAACAAATCCCTCCACCGCGTTTTGCGGTCCCCCTCCCTTTGACAAGGGAGGCAAAAACGGCGAAAAGCGATGTGACAGTATCCCGCATTATGGCCAGAGCGTTTAACGCCAGAGCCGTGTGTCCAATTTGGACACCGGGTCCGGCGTTTTTCTTTGGAGGTGAATCAATGCCCGTGAGAAAAAGCAGCGGGCTGCATCATCCGTCCGCGATCTATGCCAAGCAGGTGACGCAGGGCAAGCTGATGCCCCTGTGCTGCAAATATGAGATTCTCGCCTGCCAGCGGCACCTGGACGATCTCAAGCATCAGGGCGATCCGGATTTTCCTTACGTATTCGACGTGACCCGGGCCGACCGGATCCTGCGCTGGTTTAACGAGTGCCGCCAGGTGCGCGGCGTAGAGCAGGGCGAACCTATTAAACTGGAACCCTGGCAAATCTTCGACCTTTCCGTGGTTTACGGTTGGGTGCACAAGGACACCGGCGCCCGGCGCTTCAAGCGCACCTATGAAAAGCGCGCCCGGGGCAATTTCAAATCCACCGAAAAATCCGGTCAGGGCCTCTACCATATGTGCGGCGACGTGATCTACCCGCCGTATTGCCCGGAGGAAGCAAGGTTTGAGATGCAGCCGGAGGTGGAATGCGCGGCCGTGGACCGCGGACAGGCCATGCGCGTGTTTGGGGATGCCAAGGCCATCGCCCAGGCCTCGCCCAATATCGCCCGGCGGCTGATCATTCCCAAGGCCAACCCCGTAAAGCACCGGACGCGGGGCGGCTTTATGCGGGCGCTCTCGAAGGACACCAAAAACAAGGACTCCGGCGCGCCGAGTTGTTTTATCCTCGACGAATACCACGCCCACACCACCAGTGACATCTACGACCTGGGTCTTAATTCCTTCGGTAAGCGGC
>DAOPXW010000011.1:26431-37901 GCA_035352555.1 Oscillospiraceae bacterium | reverse complement strand
GGTTGCCCTGATCGTCCGTCTCGCCGGTGGGCTTGCTGACCTGATGCTCCACATCCATGCGGATGGGCCAGCGGACATAGTCGGAATATTTTTTGATGAGGGCCTTGATCTTCCAGACCTCCAGATAGGAGCTGAAGACCTCCTCGTCGGAGTCGGGTTTCAGGTGCATGGTCACCCGGGTGCCCGCCTCGGGCTTGTCCAGATCGGTGACGGTGTAGCCGTCCGCCCCGGTGCTCTCCCAGCGCGCGCCCATGGCCTCGCCGTATTTTTTCGTCTCCACGGTGACCTTGTCGGACACCATGAACGCGGAATAGAAGCCCACGCCGAACTGGCCGATGATGGACACGTCCCCGGCCTTGCCGGCGTCCATTTCTTCCTTAAAGCTGCCGGAGCCGGACTTGGCGATCACGCCAAGATTGCTTTCCGCCTCGTCCCTGGTCATGCCGATGCCGTTGTCGATGACGGTGACGGTGCGCGCGGTCTTGTCCAGCTCCACGCGGATAAAGAAATCGTCTCTGCCGAGACCCACCTTCTCGTCCGTCAGGCTGAGATAGCACAGCTTATCGATGGCGTCGGACGCGTTGGACAGGATCTCCCGCAGGAAGATCTCCCGGTTGGTGTAGATGGAGTTGATCATCAGGTCGAGGAGCCGCTTGGATTCCGCTTTGAATTGCTTTTTTGCCATATTGTAAACCTCCTGGGCAATAATATACTGCTTTAGCCCCGTTGTACGAGGCGACATAATATTATACCATGTTCCGCTAAAATTTCAACAGCATTCTCGACCGCCGCAGACCTCTTATTTGAATTAATTCTTGCAATTTCAATGGGAAAGTGTTAGTATAATTTTTTGTGTTTTGAGACAAAACGAATGAGATTAACAGCAAGGGAGCTGCATTTCCAATGGATAAGATCAGAAACGTCGCAATCATCGCCCACGTTGACCATGGCAAGACCACCCTGGTGGACAATATGCTCAAGCAGTCCGGCGTCTTCCGGGAAAATCAGGAGGTCGTGGACTGCGTCATGGACTCCAACGATCTGGAGCGCGAGCGCGGCATCACTATTATGGCCAAGAACACCGCCGTAACCTACGGCGATACGAAGATCAATATCGTGGACACCCCGGGCCACGCCGATTTCGGCGGCGAGGTGGAGCGTATCCTGAAGATGGTCAACGGCGTCATCCTGCTGGTGGACGCGGCGGAGGGCCCCATGCCCCAGACGCGCTTCGTCCTCAGCCGGGCGCTGGAGCTGGGCCACCGCGTCATCGTGGTGGTCAACAAGATCGACCGCCCCGACCAGCGCATCCACGCTGTGGTGGACGAGATTCTGGAATTGCTCATGGACCTCAACGCCACGGACGAGCAGCTGGACTCCCCCATGCTGTTCTGCTCCGGCCGCAACGGCACCGCCAGCTACTCCCCCGACGTGCCGGGCGAGGACCTGAAGCCGCTGTTCGACACCATCCTTGAGTATATCCCCGCGCCGGAAATGAACCTGGAGGCCGCGTTCCAGATGCTGGTGAGCAACATCGACTACAACGAGTTTGTGGGCCGCATCGCCATCGGCCTGATCCAGCGCGGCACCATCAGGCAGAATCAGGAGATCGAGGTCTGCAATTACCACGACCCGGATGCCGCCCCCCGCAAGGCCAAGGCCGTGTCTCTGTATGAGTTTAACGGCCTTCAGCGCGACCCCGTCACCGAGGTCGGCGCGGGCAATATCATCGCCATGAGCGGCATCGGCGACGTCACCATCGGCGACACCGTGTGCGCGCGGGGCGCGGCGGAGCCGCTGCCCTTCGTAAAAATCTCCGCCCCCACCATGGAGATGACCTTCTCCGTCAACGATTCCCCCTTCGCCGGGCGCGAGGGCAAATTTGTCACTTCCCGCCAGATCCGCGACCGCCTGTTCCGCGAGACTCTGAAGGACGTGTCCCTGCGGGTCACCGAGATGGGTACCACCGACAGCTTTAACGTGGCGGGCCGGGGTGAAATGAGCCTCTCCATCCTCATCGAGACCATGCGCCGGGAGGGCTACGAATTTCAGGTGTCCCCTCCCCGGGTGCTGTATCAGGATATCGACGGTAAAAAATGCGAGCCGATCGAGCGTCTGGTGGTGGATGTGCCGCAGGAGTGCGTGGGCTCCGTCATCGAGAAGATCGGCTCCCGCAAGGGCGAGATGCTGGAGATGACCCCCGTGGGCAGCCGCATCAAGGTAGAATTCCTGGTCCCCTCCCGGGGCCTGTTCGGCTACCGCAACGAGTTTTTGACCGACACCAAGGGCGAGGGCATCATGGCCTCCATCTTTGAGAAGTATGAGCCCTTCAAGGGCGACATCGCCCGGCGCAACACCGGCTCCCTCATCGCCTTCGAGGCCGGCGATTCCGTCACCTACGGCCTGTATGCCGCGCAGGAGCGCGGTCAGCTGTTCATCGGCGCGGGCGTGCCCGTGTACGGCGGCATGGTGGTGGGCCAGTGCCCCAAGCTGGAGGATATCACCGTGAACGTCTGCCGCAAAAAGCAGCTGACCAACACCCGCGCCTCCGGCAGTGACGACGCCCTGCGGCTCATCCCGCCCAGGCAGATGAGTCTGGAACAGTGCCTGGAATTCCTGGCGGACGACGAGCTGCTGGAGGTCACTCCCCAGAGCCTGCGCCTGCGCAAGAGCATCCTCAACCACGAGCAGCGCATGAAGACCCTGATGCGCAACCGGTAACCCGGGCAACAGATCGGCCCCCCGTTTTCACGGGAGGCCGATTTTTTCATTTTTTCTTCTTCCGCCCTTCTTCCTCCTTGCGGAAGAATTCGTCGAAATAGTCCTTCTGGGACTTGTCCCCGCCGCCCGGAGGCACCAGCCGGGGGCCGGCGGGCTTTTTCATATCATCCTCGGTAAAATATTCCATTTTCGGCGGCGGGCTCCGGCGGAAGATACGCTCCGTGGCCTCCCGCTCCCGGGCCTTGGCCCTTTCGGCCTGCGCCCGGCGCCGATCGCGCAGGTGCTTTTGCCGCAGCATCCGGTAGCGCGCCACCAGCGACACATACAGCAGGATGACGAAGATCAGCAGCCAGAACACGATCTTCACCCACAGCCGGCTGAAGGTGCCGTGGAGCTGTTCCTTCATATACTGCCCCTCGGACAGATCCACGCTGGCGGCGGCCAACAGCTTGACCGTGCCCGCGGCCTGCCCGTTTACCGTGACGGTCATCTCGCCCAGAGCCGTTCCGGCGTCGATGGGGGCGACGGGGTCGCCGTAGAGCGTGACGGTCTTGCCGAAAGCGTCTTTTGTCACCGTGGAGGGCACCAGCACGGAAACGTCGGCGGCGGGTCGGAGATTCACTGTGTCGTTGTCCGCGGGGGCGTACTGCACCTTGACCTCGGTCACCAGATCGTCAGTGGAATAGACGGTGTAGTATTTATAGTTGGTGAACACCCAGTCGTAGAGACTGATGCTGTCCGTGAAATCGCAGAACCGGGTGGAGCCGTCGTTCCGGGTCTGGCTGGGGCAGCCCAGCACCACGCACATCAGGCGGATGCCATTTTTCTCGGCGGTGGACACCAGACAGTAACCCGCAGCGGAGGTGTAGCCGGTCTTGACGCCCTCGGCATAGTCGTAAATATAGCCGCTGCCATAGGTGCCCTTGCCGGAGATGAGGGCGTTGGAGTTATACAGCGTGCGGGCATCGGAATAGTTGGTGCCGGGCACGGTGTAGCTCTGGGTGTTGCAGATGGTGGCGAACAGGTCGTGGGTCATGGCCTCCCTGGCGATGAGATAGAGGTCGTAGGCCGTGGTGTAATGGTCGTCGTCCGGCATACCGTCGGGGTTGGCAAAGTGGGTGCCGGTGCAGCCCAGCTTTTTCGCCTCTGCGTTCATCTGATCGACGAAAGCGCTGATGGAACCGCCGACGTATTCCGCAATGATATTGCAGGCCTCGTTGGCCGAGGCGATGAGCGCGCAGTATAGAAGCTGCTCCAGCGTCAGCACCTCGCCGGGGACGATGTCCGCGGTGGAACTGTCGTCCGTGAGGCCCTGGCGGCAGTCGTCGTAGGCCGCGACCTTATCCGTCAGCTTCACGCTGCCCGCCTCCACGGCCTGCACGGCCAGCAGCACGGTCATCATCTTGGTTAGGCTGGCGGGATAGGCCTTGGCGTCCTTGTTACGCTCGTAGATCATCTTGCCCGTATCCAAATCCACCAGCACCACGTCCTTGGCCGTGATGGTCGGCACGGTCAGTCCGTCGCCATTGGTCTCGGCGGGGGCGGGCGTGGCCGTGGGCGCAGGCGCGGCGGCCGCGGCGGCCTTCTCGGCGGAGGCCAGCGGCGTCAGCAGGGTCAGCAGCAGGGCGAGGATCAAAATCAGGCTCGGAAGGATTTTTTTCATTATGTACTCCAAATTATTTGGAATCTATGATATGATAATAGCATAATTGGTATTATAATTTTCACTGGGCTGAAAAGCAACAACAAAAAGCAATAACAAGGCCGGAAGGTGTGGAAGATGGCGCTTTCCAGGGGAGAAAAAGTAGCTTTGGCGCTGCTGGCGCTGTTTTTGGCAGGGCTGCTGCTGTGGGCCGTCCGGGCCGCGCGGCCCGGGATTGCGGTGCAGGCTGCCGCGGCCCCCGCCGCCGTGCTCGCCGGGGGCGACGGCGAGACCTCGGACGAGCTGGCCCCGGGGGAGATCGTGAACATCAACACCGCCTCCGCGGCGGAGCTGGAAAAGCTGCCGGGCATCGGCACGGTACTGGCCGGGCGGATCGCGGCCGACCGTGAGGCCAACGGCCCCTTCGCCGCCATCGGGGACATTCAGCGGGTGGCGGGGATCGGCGAGGCAAAATTCGACGCATTGAAGGATTACATCACCGTCAAATAGGAGGGTTCGCGTGAGGATACTGGTGGTTGACGACGAGCGCACGCTGGTCAAGGGGATCAAATTCAATCTGGAAAACGAGGGCTATCAGGTGGACTGCGGGTTTGACGGTGAGGAGGCCGTGGCCCTGGCCAGATCCGCAAGCTACGATCTCATCATCCTCGACCTGATGATGCCCAAGAAAGACGGGCTGCAGGCCTGTCAGGAGATCCGGATGTTCTCCACGGTGCCCATCATCATGCTCACGGCCCGCTCCGAGGACGCGGACAAGCTCATGGGCTTCGAGTCCGGCGCGGACGACTATATCACCAAGCCCTTCAACATCATGGAGCTTAAGGCCCGCACCCGGGCCCTGCTGCGCCGGGCTTCCATCGCCGCCCCGGCGGACGCGGGGGCCGCGGAAAAGCTGACCCGGGGGCACATCACCGTGGACACCGCCCGGCGCAGCGCCCTCAGCGACGGGCAGAGCGTGGATCTGACCATGAAGGAATTCGACCTAATCGAGTTTTTGATGAAAAATCCAGGCAAGGTCTATTCCCGGGAGCAGCTGCTGGATCTGGTGTGGGGCTACGATTATCAGGGCGATATCCGCACCGTGGATGTGCACATCCGCCGCCTGCGGGAGAAGCTGGAAAAGGACCCGGCCAAGCCGGAGTACATCGTCACCAAATGGGGCATAGGGTATTACTTTGCCGACTGAAAATGAAACCAAAAAACGGAATATCTTCCGCGGGGTGCAGTTCAAGTTCGTCGGTCTGATGGCGGTGTTCATCGCCATCCTGTTCGGCCTGCTGAACACCTATCCGCTGATCACGTCCAGGGACCTGGTGTTCTCCGAAAAGGAGAGCGCCATGACCAGCCAGGCCTCCGTGATGGCATCCTCGCTCTCCTCGCTGGAAAAGCTCAGCAAGGAAAGCGTGTCCGAGGTGCTGAATCTGCTGGACATGACCGGGCTGGACCGCATCGTGGTGACGGACGCCGGCGGCATCGCCATCTATGACACGGCCTCCAAGGGCAATCTGGTGGGGCTCAAGACCGGCATCGGCGCCGTGGCCGACGCCCTCACCGGCAAGGTGGTGTTCCATTCCCGCTTTGCGGACGGAGCCTTCGCCAGCAGCGCGGCCACGCCCATCATGGGCACGTCGGGCAAGATGGGCGCGGTGTACATCTATGAATACGACACCGAGCAGGCCCAGCTGATCATCTCTATCCAAAACCGCATCCGGGGCATCTCGCTGGCCGTGTGCGCGGCGGCGCTGATTATCGACGCCTTCATGACCCGGCTGCTCACCAAGCGCATCCGGGCGCTGGTGGGCTCCATCCGCATCGTGGCCGACGGGGATTACAGCCACCGCTTCGCCGTCACCGGGGACGATGAGGTCACCGAGCTGGGGGACGAATTCAACGCCCTCACCCAGCGGCTGCAGACCACGGAGCAGCAGCGGCGGCAGTTCGTCTCCGACGCCTCCCACGAGCTCAAGACCCCACTGGCCTCCATCCGTCTGCTGTCGGACAGCATCGTGCAGAACGGCAATATGGACATTGACACCGTGCGGGAATTCGTCACCGACATCGGCAACGAGGCCGACCGTCTGCAGCGCACCACGGAAAAGCTGCTGGATCTGTCCCGGCTGGACGACGGCATCACCGTGGAGTCCGAGCCTGTGGACGTGAAGCAGGTGACCATGGACGCGCTGTGGCTGCTGAGACCGCTGGCCAAGGAGCGGGACGTCCGCATCCACACGGAGCTGGCCGACGGCTGCGTGGTGATGGCCACGGTGGACGACATCTATCACATCGTTTTCAATCTGGCGGAGAACGCCGTAAAATACAACGTCCCCGGCGGCAGCGTCACGCTGACGCTGCGCTCCGGCCAGGATAAGGTGGAATACATCACCGAGGATACCGGTATCGGCATTCCCGAGGAAGACCGTCTGAACATCTTCTCCCGGTTCTACCGGGTGGACAAGGCCCGCTCCCGGGCCTCGGGCGGCAGCGGCCTCGGGCTGAGCATCGTTCATGACGCCGTGGTCAAGCACGGCGGCACAATCACTGTGGGCGCAAACAAGCCCCAGGGGTCGCGGTTCACCGTGACCTTCCCCAGACCAACATCGGAGGAGACAGGAATATGAACAACATCAAGAGAATTCAGCAGAAGCTCGTGGAAATGGATCTGGACGGCGTCCTGATCATCGACGAGAAGGATCAGCGCTACGCGGCGGGTTTCCCCTTTACGGACGGGGCCGTGCTGGTCACCCGGGATCGCGCCGCTTTGATGACGGACTCCCGCTATATTGAGGCCGCCGGCAGTGCGGTGCCCGGTTCCGTGGAGCTGATGCTTTTCGGCCGGGAGAGGAAGCTGGCCGATATGCTCAGGGAGACCGTGACCGCCTGGGGGGTTGAAAAGCTGGGCGGGGAGGAGCAGAAGCTCAGCCACGGGGCTTATCTGGGCTATGAGGCGCTGCTGGGGATACCCCTGATCCCCGCCCAGCGGCTGTTCACGGAGCTGCGCGCCGCCAAGACCCCAGAGGAGATCGACTGCATGATCCAGGCTCAGCGTATCGCGGAAAAGGCGCTTGACGACGTCCTGGGTCTCATCCGCCCCGGCATCACCGAGCGGGAGATCGCGGCGGAGCTGAATTACCGCATGATGAAATACGGCGCGGAGGGGATCTCCTTCGACACCATCGCCGTTACCGGCAAAAAGACCAGTATGCCCCACGGCGTCCCCGGCGATGAGGCCGTCGCCGCCGGCGACTTTGTCACCATGGATTTCGGCTGCCTGAAATACGGCTATTGCTCGGACATGACCCGCACCGTGGCCGTGGGGTCCGCCACGGACGAGATGAGAAAGGTCTACGCCACCGTGCTGGAGGCCCAGTTGACCGGCATCGCCGCCGCCCGGGCGGGCGTGCCCGGCTGGACCATTGACGCCGCGGCCCGCAAGGTCATCGACGACGCCGGCTACGGCAGGTATTTCGGCCACAGCTTCGGCCACAGCGTGGGTCTGGACATCCATGAGCATCCGCTGGCGGCCCCCGCCGCCCAGGCCGTCATGCCCGTGGGCTGCATGGTGTCCGCGGAGCCGGGCATCTACATCCCCGGGTCCTTCGGCGTGCGCATCGAGGATGTGCTGCTGCTGAAGGAGGACGGCTGCGAGGACATCACCAGAGCGCCCAAGCAGCTCACCATTCTGTGACCGGAGGGCAGGGCCATGAGACAGAAGAAAAGCGGCGCTACCATCAACATTAACGGATTCCTCTATCTGGGCATCGTCGTCATCGTCGCCACCGCGGTGCTGGGGCGGTTCATCGACATCCCCAAGGGCGTGTCGTCCATCCTCTACCTGGTGGGCATCATCGCGCTGGTGTTGTATATGTGGGAGATCCAGTACCGCCGCCGCACCGGCGATTACAACGATGAGGGCACCGGCAAAAAAGGGAAAAACCCGAATAAGCGAAAATAGTATTGCATATTCCCCGCATATCGTGTAAAATACTGGTCTAAACGTGTAATTCGTTAATTTGTGGATATATTCTGATAGGAGGAACCTATTTATGCTTACAGCAGGCGATTTCAGAAACGGCGTCACTTTCGAGATGGACGGTCAGGTCATGCAGGTCATCGAATTTCAGCATGTCAAGCCCGGCAAGGGCGCGGCCTTTGTGCGCACCAAGATGAGAAACGTTATCACCGGCGGCGTCACCGAGACATCCTTCAACCCCACCGCGAAGTTTGAGAACGCCACCGTGGACCGCAGGACCATGGAATACAGCTACGCGGACGGCGATCTGTACTATTTCATGAACCCCGAGACCTTTGAGCTGGAGCCCGTGGACAAGGCTGTGCTGTCCGACTCCTTCCGGTTCGTCAAGGAGAACATGGAGTGCACCATCTACTCCTACAAGGGCAAGGTCTACAACGTCGAGCCCCCCATGTTCGTGGAACTGGAGGTCTCCGATACCGACCCCGGCTTTGCCGGCAACACCGCCACCAACGCCACCAAACCCGCCACGCTGGAAACCGGCGCGGAGATCAAGGTCCCGCTGTTTATCGACCCGGGCGAGAAGATCCGGATCGACACCCGTACCGGCGAATATCTTTCGCGCGCGTAAAGAGGATGTGGGAGGTGGACGCTTGTTTCCCCTCCCTTTTTTGAACTTGAACGGAGGTATATGATGACTGTTTCTGAGAAAGTAGCCTATCTGAAGGGCCTGCTGGAGGGGTTGGACATCGACCCCAAATCCAAAGACGGCAAACTATTTTCCGCCATTGTGGACGTGTTGGGCTCCCTGGCCTCCGACGTGGAGGATATCGAGGCCAACGCGGCCGCCACCGCCGACGCTGTCAACGACATCAGCGAGGACCTGCGCCAGGTGGAGGATTTCATCGACAGCTTCGATGAGGACGAGGACGACGACGACTTCGACGGGGACGATTCCGACGGCTGCGGTTACGACTGCGATTCCTGCGGTCTGTGCGACACGGACGGGGATGACGAGGACGAGGAGGACGGCAGCGGGGACGAGGAAGCCGAACCCCTGGATCTGGACGACAGCCAGATGTACGAGGTCACCTGCCCCGCCTGCGGGGACGTGGTCACCGTGGACGAGAGTATCCTCTCGCTGGGCAAGATCGAGTGCCCGGGCTGCGGCAATATTCTGGAATTCGACCTGGGCGGCGGCGAGGAATAAGGCCACACATTAAAAAGGACGCACGGATTTTTCCGTGCGTCCTTTTTAATGTGTGGCAGGTCCCCGGCCTCCCTATGGCAAGGGGCCGGGAACAGCGCCATTAATCCAATTTCAGATCTCCGTCCCTGATCCAGCCCAGCCTGCGGCAGACCTTGCCCAGCGCCCAGGCGATGGCCGCCGGCAGCACGAAGCAGATCAGCACCATGCCGATCCAGTCCACAGCCGTGGGTGCGATGGCGGCGGCGCCGTTTTTGATGGCCTCCGCGCTGGGATTGACCCAGCCGGTCCACACGCCGATGGGGCCCACCAGGCCGCAGGTGCCCATGCCGGAGGATACCGCCGCGCCGTTCATCTCCAGCTTGAACAGGCAGGTGGCGATGGGGCCGGTGATGGCGGAGGTGACGATGGCCGGGATCCAGATCCTGGGGTTGCGCACGATATTGCCCATCTGCAGCATGGAGGTGCCCAGGCCTTGGCTGACGATGCCGCCCCAGCCGTTCTCCTTGAAGGAGATCACGGCGAAGCCGATCATGTTGGCGCAGCAGCCCGCCACTGCGGCGCCGCCGGCCAGCCCCGTCAGCGAGAAGGCCGCGCAGATGGCCGCCGAGGAGATGGGCAGCGTCAGCACGATGCCAACCACCACGCTCACCAGCACGCCCATCAGGAAGGGCCGCAGCTCCGTGGCCCACATGATGAAGTAGCCGATGGCCGTGGCCGCTTTGCCGATGGGCGCGGCGATGAGCCAGGCCAGCCCCACGCCCACCAGAATGGTGACGATGGGCGTGACGAGGATGTCGATCTTGGTCTCCTTGGATACGGCCTTGCCGAATTCCGCGGCGATGACCGCCACAAAATACACCGACAGCGGCCCGCCCGCGCCGCCCAGCGCGTTGGTGGCGAAGCCCACGGGGATCAGGGAGAACAGCACCATGGCCGGGGCGTGCAGCGCGTATCCGATGGCCACCGCCATGCCCGGGCCCACCATGGCCGAGGCCAGATCGCCGATGGTGTAGGCCTTGGCCGCCGCCTCCTTGCCGATGGTGACGACCGCGGCATTCAAAAAGCCCACATGGCACTGGGTGCCCAGCGTGTTGAGGATGGTGCCCACCAGCAGCGTGCAGAACAGGCCCTGGGCCATGGCGCCCAGCGCGTCGATGCCGTAGCGCTTCAGGGAGATCTCGATGTCCTTCCGTCTCAGAAAGGTCTTGAATTTGCTCATTTCATCACGTCCAAATAAAAATAGTGTGGTTTACAGGTGTCTTGACACATGTAAACCACACTATACGTTTCCATGGGACGTTTGTCAAGGATAGTTTTGATCTTGACAAGGCGGTGCCCTCTCCCGCATTCTCCGGATTCTTACATCTCTCCGTACAGCAGGCCTGCGGCGGCCAGCTCCTCCAGCGTGCGGCGGTAGGCGGCCTCGTCGGGGCAGGACAGGGTATGCAGATGCACCCCGCCGGTGAGGGCGGAGAGCAGACTGGCCCCGTATTCCGCCACCTTGTCCATGAATTCCTTCACGTCGTGCCGGGAGGAGAGGTGCAGTTCGCCGGTGATCTGGCCATAGACGGGGTGCTCCACGATGACGTTAACCACCGTGCAGCCGTTATCCACCATGATATTGAGCTCCTTTTCCATGCCGTCCAGCCCGTGAAGGCAGGCGGCCGTAGCCACGAAGCCGCCGCTGCCCATGCCCAGCACATAACCCCGGGGCGTGGCCGTGATGTCCGCGCCGGAGGCCCGCAGCAGCGCCACATCCCCCACGATGACCTGGCGGCTGACGGAATAGCGCCCGGCCAGCGCCGCGGCGCTCAGGGGCGCGGCGCATTCACCTAGGTCGCGCAGCAGCGCGGCCCGGCGTCTGCCGGCGTCCATCACACGTCGCCCTTTCCGGCGGCGGTGTGTA
>DAOPXW010000011.1:0-26331 GCA_035352555.1 Oscillospiraceae bacterium | reverse complement strand
GATGGACAGCGGGCGGGAATCGTCCACGGTCTCGTCGTGCAGGCAGATGTAATCGGCCTCGGCCATGCCGGTGTCCCGGTCGTAAAAGCGGTAGACCTTTTTGAAGCCGGGGTTGGTGATCTTGCCCACGTTTTCGCTGATCTTGATTCTGGGGATGATCCCGCCTGCCGCGTCCTCCACGGCTGCCAGCTTGTATACGCCGCCGAATACGGGCTCGGACCGGGCGGTGATCAGCCGCTCGCCCACGCCGAAGGCGTCGATCATGGCGCCCTGCATCAGCAGGTCGGTGATCAGCCGCTCGTCCAGCGCGTTGGACACGGTGATCCTGCACTCCGGCCAGCCGGCGTCGTCCAGCATCTGGCGGGCCCGGCGGGTGAGATAGGCCATGTCGCCGGAATCGAAGCGGATGCCGCACCTGGTGATACCCAGCGGGCGCAGCACCTCGTTGAAGGCTCGGATGGCGTCCGGCACGCCGATCTTCAGCGAATTATAGGTGTCCACCAGCAGCACCGCATTGGTGGGATAGGTCTTGCAGTAGGCCACAAAGGCATCGTACTCGGTGTCGAACATCTGCACCCAGGAGTGGGCCATGGTGCCCGTGGCGGGCACGCCATAGACCTCGTCCGACACGGTGCAGGCCGTGCCCGCGCAGCCGCCGATGAAGGCCGCTCTGGCACCGGTGACGGCGCCGTCGATGCCCTGGGCTCGGCGGGAGCCGAATTCCAGTACGGCGCGGCCTCTGGCGGCGCGCACGATGCGGTTGGCCTTGGTGGCGATAAGGCTCTGGTGATTCAGCGCCAGCAGCACATACGTCTCCAGCAGCTGGGCCTGGATGGCCGGGGCCCGGACGGTGAGGATGGGCTCCCGGGGAAAAATGGGTGTCCCCTCCGGAATGGCCCACACGTCGCCGGTAAATTTGAAATTCCGCAGATAAGTCAGAAACTCCTCGGAAAAAATATTTTTGCTCCGCAGATAGCGCAGATCGTCGTCGTTGAAATGCAGCTCGCGGATATACTCCACCACCTGCTCCAGCCCCGCGCACACGGCATAGCCGCCCCCGTCCGGCACGGTACGGAAAAACACGTCGAAATACGTTATCCGATCCTGCAGGTCGGAGGCCATGTAGCCGTTGCCCATGGTCAGCTCATAAAAATCGCAAAGCATGGAAAGATTGAGATTGCCGGTCTTGCCCAATGATATCCCCTCCGTATTTTTACAGCGCTCTCGCGCAGCTCATTGCTGTCATTATACCGTTCAAGACAGGCGAGCGCAATGCCGCGGAGGGCAAAAAGATTGTCAAAATGAAGATAAATTCAAACCGCAAGTTTTCCGCGGCGCTCGGTTGACTTTACAAAAGTGTTGTTATATGCTTTACAAAGGAAAATTTGCCGAAGGAAAGGAATGGTTTTTGATATGGCTCTTACTCCGCAGCGGGAGGCCGAGCTGAAAACGCTCTGTAACCGCTTTCGCATCGACGTTCTGACAGCAATCCACGGCGCGCAGTCCGGCCACCCCGGCGGCAGTCTGTCGGTTTGCGAGATCCTGACGCTGCTCTATCAGCAGCGGATGCGCGTCTCCGCCGCCGCGCCCGCCGATCCCGACCGGGACAGGCTGGTGCTCTCCAAGGGGCACGCCGCCCCCATGCTCTACCGCAATCTGGCGGAGAAGGGCTTCATCCCCGTCGAGGCCATGAACACGCTGCGCCGGGCGGGCAGCCCGCTGCAGGGCCACCCCTCGCTGCACACCCCGGGCGTGGATATGCCCGCTGGCCCGCTGGGCATCGGTCTGGCGGCGGCGCAGGGCATGGCGCTTGGTTTGAAGCTGAATCATTCCCCCGCCCGGGTCTACGCCGTTCTGGGCGACGGCGAGCAGGACGAGGGCGCCGTGTGGGAGGCCGCCGGCACCGCCCCGAAATTTGAATTGGACAACCTCTGCGCCGTCACGGACTACAACAAGGTGCAGCTGGACGGCACCACGGATGAGATCATGCCCCTGCGGGATCTCGCCGCCAAGTGGCGCGCCTTCGGCTGGTACGTCGTCGAGTGCGACGGCCACGATCTGGCCGCGCTGGACGCCGCCTTCGACGAGGCGGAGACCACGAAGGGCGTGCCCACCATGATCGTCGCCCACACCGTCAAGGGCAGGGGCGTGTCTTTCATGGAAGGCAAGGCCGGCTGGCACGGCAAGTCCATCGACGACGAGAGTTTTACGCTGGCCATGAAAGAACTGGGAGGTGAGGCGTAATGGCAAAAGCGATCAGAGACGTCTACGGCGAGGTACTGGCCGAGTTGGGCAGCGCCAACAAAGACATCGTCGTGCTGGACGCCGATCTTTCCGGCTCCACCAAATCCAAGACCTTCGGCGCGGCCCACCCCGAGCGCTTTTTCAACATGGGCATCGCGGAGTCCGACATGGTCTCCACCGCGGCGGGTCTGGCCGCCGTGGGCAAGATTCCCTTTGTGAACACCTTCACCGTTTTTCTCACCACCCTCGGCCTCATCGCGGCCCGGGGTCAGGTGTGCTACGGCAATCTCAACGTGAAATTCGGCGGCGCGTACTGCGGGATGTCCGACGCGCTGGACGGTGCCAGCCACCACGCGCTGGAGGATATCTCCGCCATGCGCGCCCTGCCCAACATGCGGGTCGTGGTACCCTCGGACGCCGAGAGCACCCGGGCGCTGACCGTCTGGGCTGCCGGGACGGCGGGCCCCGTGTATCTGCGCCTGTCGCGGGACGTGTACCCCGACCTCTACCCCGCCGGCACAAAGTTTGAAGCCGGCAGGGGCGCGGTGGTGCGCGGCGGAACGGATGTCACCGTCATCGCCTGCGGGCTGATGGTGCACAAGGCGCTGGAGGCCGCGGAAGCGCTGGCCGCCAGGGGTGTGTCGGTGCGGGTGGTGGATATGTATTCCATCAAGCCCATCGACAGGGAGCTTATTCTGAAGTGCGCCGGGGAAACCGGCGCCATCGTCACCGCCGAGGAACACAGTATTATCGGCGGCCTGGGCAGCGCCGTCAGCGAGGTGCTGGCCTGGGCGGGCGCAGGGGTGCCGACGGAATTCGTTGGCGTGCGCGATACCTTCACCGAATCCGGCAAGTACGCCGAGCTTCTGCGGGAATTCGGCGTGGACGCCAAGGGCGTCGAGGATGGGATCGGCAGGGCGCTGGCGAGGAAGTAAATCATGGGAGATCAATTTTTTACCCCGGGACGCACGGAGCTTGCAGGCAATCACACCGACCACCAAAAGGGCCGGGTGCTGGCCGCCGCGGTGGATCTGGGCATCCACGCCGACAGTGTACCCAACGGGCAGAATGTCATCCGCATCCGCTCCAAAGGCTTTGAGAACGTGGAGGTCGGCCTTTACAATCTCGATGTGCACCCCGAAGATTTCGGCACCTCCCGCGCGCTGGTGCGGGGCGTGGCCGCCGCGTTTTATGATCTGTGCGTCAACATCGGCGGCTTTGACGCCACCGTCACCAGCACGCTGCCGTCCGGCTCGGGTCTGTCCTCCTCCGCGGCCTACGCCGTGCTGATGGGCAAGATCCTCAATCACTATTACAACAACGACACACTGGAGCCCGTGGTCATCGCCCGGGCGGCGCAAGCCGCGGAAAATCTGCACTTCGGCAAGCCCTGCGGGCTGATGGATCAGCTGACCTGCGCCTTGGGCGGGTGCGTGTATGTGGACTTTTACACCAGCGAAATCCTGCCCGTCAGGGCGGGCTTTACCCCCATGGGGCTGACGCTGTGTCTCACGGACACCGGCGGCAGTCACGCGGGGCTGGACACCTCCTACGCCCGAATTCCTGCGGATATGCGCTATATTGCGGGCCTGTTCGACAAGGGCGTGCTGGCCGAGGTGGACCCGGCGGAATTCCGCGCCCGCGAGTGGGACGTGGCCGACCGCCCGGTGCGCCGGGCCAAGCACTTCTTCGACGAGAACGACCGGGTGCCCCAAATGCGGGACGCCCTTCTGGCTGGGGACGGCGAGACCTATATGCGCCTGATGAACGAATCCGGCCGCTCGTCGGAGGAATATCTCAACAACATCATCACCAGCGCCACCGGGGACACCAAGCTGGCCCAGGGGCTGGCGCTGAGCGCCCGGCTGCTGGAGGGCCGGGGCGCCTGGCGCGTCCACGGCGGCGGCTTTGCCGGCTGCGTGCAGGCGCTGATGCCCACCGGGTTCTTCCCCGTCTACAGGACGGAAATGGAAAAGAAATTCGGCCCCGGCCGCTGCCGGGAGATCAAAATCGGTTAAATGGAACAAAAATCGGGGAGCGTTTGCTCCCCGATTTCTCCTTTGCCGTCTCTTGTCATCCGGAGTACGGGGTAGTATACTTATATGATTATGGAACTAACAGACGAAAAATATGATCTCACGCAGGGCGTCATCTGGCGGAAGCTCCTGCGCTTTTTCTTTCCCATCGCGGTAGGCATGCTGTTTCAGCAGCTCTATAACGCGGTGGACGCCGTCATCGTGGGCAAATTTGTGGGCACGAGGGCCCTGGCCGCCGTGGGCGGCAGCCCCGCCGTCATCCTCAATCTCACCATCGGCTTCTTTATCGGCCTGTCCTCCGGCGCCACGGTGATCATCTCCCAGTATTTCGGCGCGGGCGACCGGGAAAACGTGTCCAGGGCCGTCCACACCGCCATCGCCTTCAGCGTGGCGGCGGGCGCGCTGCTGACCGTGGTGGGCTGGTTCATCTCGCCCTGGGCGCTGCGGGCCGTGCGCACGCCGGACGATATCACCGCCTACTCCCTGCAGTATCTGCGCATCTTCTTTCTGGGCACCGTGCCGCTGCTGCTGTTCGATATGGGCTCCAGCATTCTGCGGGCCGTGGGCGATTCCAAAAGCCCGCTGTATTATCTGGTCTTCTGCTGCCTGTCCAACATCGTGCTGGATCTGCTGTTCGTGGTGGGCTTTCACTGGGAGGTGGCCGGCGCGGCCTGGGCCACGGTGATCGCCATGGTGCTCAGCGCCGCCCTCATCGTGTGGAAGCTCTGCCGCGCCCGGGAGGCCTACCGCCTGGTGCTGCGGGAGCTGCGCATTTACCCCGCCCAGCTGCGGCATATGCTGTACATCGGCATTCCCGCCGGCATCCAAAGCGCCACCTACGGCCTGTCCAACATCATCATTCAGGCGGCGGTAAACGATCTGGGCACGTCCATCGTGGCGGCCTGGACCCTCACCAGCAAGCTGGACGGCGTGTACTGGTCTGTAAGCAACTCTTTCGGCGTGGCCATCATGGCCTTTGTGGGCCAGAATTTCGGCGCGGGCAAATACGACCGCATGAAGCAGAGCGTCCGGGTATGTCTGGGCGTGGCCATGTGCTTCACGGTGGTGATCTGCGCGCTCATTTTGCTGCTTGGCAAGTACTGCTTCCGCATTTTTGTGGACGACGCCGCTGTCATCGACCAGGCCGTACAGATCCTCACCTATTTCGTCCCCTATTACTGCGTGTGGACCTTCATCGAGATTCTCTCCAATTCCCTGCGCGGCGCGGGCGACGCCATCCGCCCCATGGTCATCACGCTGGTGGGCATCTGCGGGCTGCGGGTGCTGTGGATTTTCCTGGTCGTGCCGCTGTGGCCGGGCATCATGGGCGTGAGCATGTGCTATCCCGCCACCTGGTTCATCACCGCGGTGGTGTTCATCCTGTACTATCGCCGCTCCAACTGGCTGGAGCGCTGTATCACTCTCTCCGGCGAGGGGCAATAAAACGGAGGCCCGGCGGAAGAATTTCCGCCGGGCTTTCGTTTTATTTGTTGGGCTGATCCGCGTCGTCCTCGGCGCGGGCCTGCCTGAGAAAATCTCTGTCCTCGGCTTTGATGCTGGGTATGAAGTCCGTGGCCGGGGAGGGCTTTTTGCCCTTGCCCTTGGCGTAGAAAAAGCCGATGACGGCGAACACCGTCGCCCCGACGAAATTCACGAGCAGATCCTGCATGGTGTCGATGAGGCCGATGTCCAGATAACCGCCCAGCCCCAGGCTTTTGCCGTTGACGGCGGTGTCGGTGATGCCGGTGAGGGCCACCACCTTGTTGGAGTTGGTGGGGTCCAGCGACACGGAATAGATGGCGTTGACGATCGTGTCCTTCTGCATATCGGTGTGGAAGAAGGTGTCCATGCCAAACTCGAAGAACTCCCACAGTACGCCGATGGTCATGGAAAAGCAAAACGCCACGACGGCCATGTAAAAGGGCGACAGATCGAAGGTGAGGCGCTCGTTGTTGTTGAGCACCGCCACCAGCGAGAAGCCCACCGCTGCGGCCAGAAAGCCGTTGAGCGTGTGCAGGATCGTGTCCCAGCACGGGATGACGACGTAAAACGCGTTGATCTCGCCCAGAATCTCCGCCGCGAAGATGAAGCACAGCACGGTGATCTCCAGCGGGGGCGGCAGCTCGATGCGCAGCTTCACCTGCACCCAGCTGGGCACATACAGCAGCAGCAGCGTCAGCGCGCACAGAAACACGCTTTCATAGTTGTGCAGCATCGCCTGGCGCACCAGCGCCACGATCACCAGCAGCCGCAGGATGTAAAATACGATAAAGGAGCTCCTGTGCTCCCGCAGCTCCATGCGGATGGCCTGTCTGAAGGTCTTTCTCCGCCACAGCAGGCCCTTGTTTTTCATCTTCGTCATTCCCGCATCTCCAAAATTCAAATTGCTCAATCGGCGTCCAGATCCTCCAGCGCCTCCACACCCTTCTTGGCGATGGGCCTGGAATCGCCGTGCTTCACGAACAGCATGGTCACGAAGGCCAGCGCCGTGAACACGCAGGCGTAGGGGAACAGCACCCGCATCCCCAGCTTATCCATCAAGAAGCCGGAGAAGATTGGCGTCACCACCTGGGCCGCCATGGACGCGGTGTAATAGAAGCCCGTGTAGCGGCCCACGTCGCCGCCGGAGCACAGCTCCACCACCATGGGGAAGGAGTTGACGTTGATGGTGGCCCAGGCAATGCCCGCCAGCGCGAACATGCAGTTCATCAGCACGGTGGGACTCCCGTCCCCCAGAAAGGCCGCCACGCCGAAGGCGGCGGTGAGCATCACCACGCCCGCCAGGATGGTCTTTTTCCGGCCCACCCTGGACGCCACCATGCCCACCGGCAGATAGGACAGGATGGCCGCCGCCTGGGCGATAATGAGGGTCAGGTTGAAATCCTTGTGCAGGATGTTGCTGGCATAGACGGAATACTTGGAGGTCACGGCGTTATAGCCCATAAACCACAGCACGATGGAGGCCAGAATAAAGCCCAGCGAGACCTTCTCGCCCCTGGACAGGCCCCGGGTGCTGCCGGGGGTGTCGTCCCCGGCCTCCTGCAGCCCGTATTCTTGGCTCTGGGCGTGCATCTCCTCCACGAATTTCGGTTCCCGCACGGTGAGCATAAAGATTACCAGCGACACCAGCATGATGCCCGCGATGACCGCGAAATAGCCGGTGTAGCTCATCAGGGAATTGCGCACCGCGCTGGTGGCGAACACCATGCCCAGCGCCAGCACCAGTATGCCGCCGGCCGAGCCCATGAGATTGATCACGGCGTTGGCCTTGCTCCGCAGCGGCTTCATGGTCACATCCGGCATCAGCGCCACGGCGGGGGAGCGGAAGGTTGCCATGCTCACCAGCACAATAAGCAGCAGGCCGATGAAAAAGATCAGCGTCACCGGAGATTCCGCCGTGGTCTGCCAGGCGCAGGCCTGCCGGGCGGGCACCACGAAATCCGTGTATTCCGGATTGGTCGTCGCCTTGCCGTTTTCCGTGATCTGGCTGCGGATGGCGGTGAACTGATCCTCGGTGTATTTTTCACTGAGCACGAAGCTCTCGCCCGAGGGGGTGAGGAGCCGGGCGTCGCTCTCGGTCTCGTAGATGGAGGTGAGGGCGGCGGGATCGTCGATGGCGGAAACGTCCGAGATGCGGGAAAGCTGGGCGTTATCCACAAAGGACAGACCCACCAGCGCCACGGCCGCCACCAGCGTACCGATGAGGATGAACGGCGTGCGCCGGCCGCGGGGCGAGCGGCATCGGTCGGAGATGGCGCCGAAAAGGGGCAGCATGAACAGCGCCAGAATATTGTCCAGCGCCATGATGAAGCCGGACCAGGTCTGCGACATGCCGAACTTGTTGGTAAGGATCAGGGGGATGGTATTGTCGTAGGCCTGCCAGAAAGCGCAGATCAGGAAGAAAGCGAAGCCCACGAAGATGGTGCGTTTGTAGTTGAGTTTCATATCGTACCTCCGGCTGTCTTTTTCTGGTGTTCATTTTACTCTCTTCCGCCCGTCAAAACAACTGTAAAAAATCCGCCCGGCATTGACCGGGCGGGGGGCGGGGTGTAAAATGAAAGTATCAAGAACAAGGGGGCTGAAGATATGAAAAAACGCAAAAAGAGCCTTGAAGAAGATCTGGCCGCGATCAGAAAGGTCAATCGGGGCGTCCGTCTGATACGTCAGGCGAAGCGCATCGAAAAAAAGCTTCATCTGAACCGCAGGCTGGCCTTTGCCGCGGGCACGGCGGTGTTTCTCATCGCCCCGGGGCCCATGTCCCGCAAGGCGGCCGCGCCCTTCACCGGGCGGAATTTTGCCCACCGCGGACTGCACACCCGGGATAAGCTCGTCCCGGAAAACTCTCTCACCGCCTTCCAGGCCGCCGCGGCGGAGGGGTACGGCATCGAGCTGGATGTGCAGCTGTCCAGAGACGGGCAGGTGGTGGTGTTCCACGACGCCACCCTGGACCGGGTCTGCGGCGTGCACGCCCGGGTGGATGAAAAGACCTACGACCAGCTGCACGTCACCTCTCTGTGCGGCACCAACGACACCGTACCCCTGTTTTCGGACGTGCTGCAGTGCATCCGGGGCCGCGGCCCGCTGATCGTGGAGCTCAAGACCGGACGGCACAACCGCGAGCTCTGCCGCAAGACCCTGCGGCTGCTGCGCGGCTACAAGGGCGACGTTTGCATTGAAAGTTTCGATCCCCGCATCGTCATGTGGTTCCGCTTTCACGCACCGAAGCTTGTCCGCGGTCAGCTCTCCTGCCTGCCCAAAAGCTTTGCCCCGGAGGAGGCCTCCCGTCCGCAGGCGTTCCTCCTCGGCAACTGTCTCATGAACTTCATGGGCAGACCCCAGTTCATCGCCTATGAGATCGGCCGCAAGCCGCTCACCGTGAAGCTCTCGGAGCTCATGGGCGCCATGCGCGTGTGCTGGACCAGTCACGAGTGGGTGCATGAGAAGAAAAACGACGCCGTGATCTTTGAGTTTTATAAGCCCGGCAAAAAGTTCAAAAAATAAACAGGAAAGAGGCCCATCATGTTTGACAGACCCGCTTTCAAAGCCGCCGGAAAGGCGAGCTTTCTGAAAAACTACTGGCCCGTGATGCTTGTGAGCCTGCTGCTGGCCATTGCGACCGGAGCAGGTCTGAACAACAACATCACTCATTCCTTCCGTGAACAGGCCTCAAATTACGGATATGGCTACAGCTACGGTTACTATTTCCACCATGCCCTTCTCGCTGACCCACTCATCCGCTTCTTCATTGCCATTGGCGCTGCCGCGGCATGCTCTGCAGTCCTGTTCGGCATCGCGGTTAAAATTGTGGCCATAAACCCCTATGAAGTGGGTACCTGCCGTTTCTTTATGGAGAACCGCCGTGAAAATGCCAAATTTTCCGTTGTGGGCACCGGCTTTTCCAAAAATTTCGGCAATGTGGTGCTGACCCAGTTCCTCAGGGACCTCTATCGCTTTCTGTGGACGCTGCTGTTCATCATCCCCGGCATCGTAAAGAGCTACGCCTATTTCTGTGTGCCGTACATATTGTCGGAAAATCCCGATCTCGACCACCGCCGCGTCCTCGCCCTCAGCCAGGAAATGACGCTGGGCTATAAGGGCGATCTCTTTGTCATGGACCTCTCTTTTATCCTGTGGGCGCTGCTGAACAGCCTCACCTTCGGGCTTCTCGGCCTCTTCTTTCTCAACCCCTACATCTATGGCTCCCGCGCGGAGGCCTACGCTTTTTTGCGTCAGAACGCGCTGGAAAAGGGTATTGCCACCACCGTGGACCTCCCCGGCCGCGGCGCCCCCCGCGGCTGGTACACCGGAGGCTGAAAAAGCGGGCGCTCCCCGCCACCCGTCCCATACAGTCTGAGCCCCCCGGCACGCTGCCGGGGGGCTCCTTATTTTAAATATCGATGTCCTCCGGCAGCACGGCCATCAGATCGTCCTTGCCGGGGTTTTCCATGCCGGCCACCCGGTTGGACTGGGCGGCGACCATGTCCTCGAACCGGTTGCGCACGTCCCGACCGTTGCCAAAGTTATCGTCCCGGTTTTCGTAGAGCCTGTTGAAGCCCTCCACCGCCTTTTTCTCGGCCTCGGCGGTGAGCGTATAGCCGTTTTTCTCACACTGCCCGCGGAAGATGACCATCAGCTGCTCACCGCTGTAGTCCGGAAAGTAGAAGTATTTGTTGAACCGGCTCTGCAGGCCGGGGTTGGAATAGATGAACTTTTTCATGGGCTCGTCGTAGCCCGCGGCGACGACCACCAGATCGTCCCGGTGATCCTCCATGGCCTTCAGCAGCGTCTCAATGGCTTCCCGGCCGAAGTCGTTCTCGCCGCCATTGGCCAGAGAATAGGCCTCGTCGATGAACAGCACGCCGCCCAGCGCGGATTTGACCGCCTCCTGGGTTTTCAGCGCGGTCTGGCCCACATAGCCCGCCACCAGCCCGGAGCGGTCCACCTCGATGAGCTGGCCCTTGGACAGCGCGCCCACCGCGGCGTACAGTCCGCTGATCAGCCGGGCCACGGTGGTCTTGCCGGTGCCGGGGTTGCCCACGAACACCATGTGCATGCTCATGGGCGGCACGGGCAGGCCGTTTTCCACCCTCAGCCGGCGCACCTTGATGAGATTCACCAGACTTTTGACGTCCTTCTTCACGTCCTCCAGACCGATCAGCCCGTCCAGCTGGGCCATGAGTTCGTTCAAATCGGGCTTTTTCTCCTCGTGCTTTGCCGCCCCGCCCTGTTCCTGTGCGGCAGCTTCGGTCCGGGGCCGTGCGGCCTCACCCGCGTGCTTTTCCACGAAATCCGCCTCCCCGGAGGTGACGAAGTCCAGCGGGTTCAGCCCCTCCCCGGCGGGGGGCACGCCGCCGGAATCGCAGATGGCCCCCAGCTTTTCGGCGCATTCGGTGATATACTGCGCCTCGGCGTAATTCACGTCGTCGTCGCAGGCGGCGAGATACAGCAGGATGTTGGTCATCATGCGGATGAACACCCGGGAGGACGCCGCGCCGCGCCGCGCGTCGCCCTCCGCCACGCTCCAGAAGAACATGGGCGGCAGAAATTCGCCGCCGGCGCAGACCTTTTGGGTGAGGCTCCACAGCAGCCACGCGGGCTTGGGCTGGCCGCTGGAATAGAGCTGGTTGGCCATGTCGGCGTGGCTCTGCCCCACGGTGGAGGCGCGGCCCCACAGCCCCAGGGCGCAGTCAGTCATAAAAGCGTCCAGCGCGGGGGCCAGGCCCCGGCCTGCGGCTTTGTAAAAGGCTTCGGTGTTGGCAATGTAAATTTTGTGAAATTCTTCCGGGGATCGCTTCCAGGTCGTGGGCATAGCGCAGCCTCCTGACGGGAATAATAATGTTGGATTATTATATACCCCCGGCGGAAAAAAGGAAAGACTTATGCCGTCACCACCGCGCCCAACGTGAGGATGCCCAGATTTTCAGCGTAGATTTTGTCAAAATCGGTCAGCGGCAGCGGATTTTCGCCCCGGCCGCATTCAATGGTGTAGCCCGGCCGCACGTACTGCTGGATGAACCAGTCCTTATACCCCGCAAAGCCCGAGGCGTAAGGCGTATCCTCCACGGTATAGCCCGACACGGCGGCGAAGGTCTCCGCGATCTTCCTGGAATTTTTCGGTTCGTAATCCAAAAACCTCCAGTAGATCACGCCGCCCTGGGTGTGATACGACAGCGTCAGCGCGGGGTCCACGGACAGCGTGAGGTCGTACATGGCCCGGCTCTCCGGCGCGGTAAGGGGCGCCGGACCCACGTAGTCCGCCGGCGCGGGAGACACGATGCCCAGCGCCTCCTTGTTGGCCTTGGCCTGCTCCCACCCGGCGGGGTACTGCAAATTGAGATCGATGCCCCGGATATTGGCCTTCCAGCCGTCGGGAAAGGAAAACTGGGGATAGCGTGCCGCGATGGCCCGGGCATAGTCGTAGGCCGCGCCGCCCGTCAGCGCCCCGGTGACCAGATCCACGCCGTCGGGGTTCACCGCCGGGACGAGCCAGAGGGTACTGCGTTTGAGCATTTCCCGGACCGACTGGCCGAAAACATTCTCCCCCGCCGCCTCCGCCCGGCACAGCGCTTCGGTAAATTTCAGCAGCAGCGGCACTGCAATCCATTCGTTGGCGTGGTGGGCGGCGTTATAGAGCACCCGGTTTTCCCCCGTCCCCAGCCGGAGATACCACAGCGGCGCGCCCAGCACGCTTTTCCCCAGCTCGCCCGCGGCCAGCGCGGGGTATCGGGCGGCTAGCCCCTGCACACAATAATTGATGAGCGCGGAGGAATAGGCGATGTCCGTGGGCACCACGTCGAAGGGCAGCGGCACTGTCAGCGCCGCGCCAGGGCGCAGGTCGCCGGCGACGGCGTTGGGATTGGCCCCCATGACGGCGGCAAGATCGGCGCCGTAGGCCCGGGACACGGAATACAACGTATCCCCGGGGCGGATGAGATGGATAAAATAACCGCGGTACCAGCTTCCCAGCGCCCGCTGCGTTGCGGGCCCGGCCACGCCGTCCGCTGCCAGACCCCGGCTCTCCTGAAAACGCGTCAGCGCGGCCCGGGTGGCCGGGCCGAACACGCCGTCCGTCACCAGCGGCCCCTGACCGGCCCGGCCCAGGCCCAGCTGCAGCAGCTGTACCAGCGCTCCCCGATCGCCATTTTTTAAAATTATCATTATTTATTGTCCCTCCGTTTCCTGCAACTATACTGATTAAAAATATGTCCCCCATCTGTGAGAAATACCCTCCGTTATTTTCGGCCGCGCGGCACATACTGGAATAGCGGAGCAGATCGCTCCGCAGGGGGAGGGAAATTTTTGGCGGCAAAAAACAAAGCAGGCAAAACGGCAATCGTGGCGCTGGCGCTGATGCTGTCCGTGACGGTGCTCCCGGCGTCGGCGGCGGCGGAGACGCTGGTGGCCGGCGGTCGGGCCGTCGGCATCCGGATGAGCACCGACGGCGTGGTGGTGGCCGGCGTGAACGCCGTGGAGACCGCCTCGGGCGCGGTGTCGCCCGCCGGGGACGCGGGGCTTCAGGTGGGCGATATCATCGTCCGGGTGGGGCCGGCGGAGATCCACACAGCCCAGGATTTTGTGGCGGCGGCGGGCAGGCTCACCGGTGAGGGCGTTACCGTGACGGCCACCCGCCGCGGCGAGACACGGCAGTTCACGGTGACCCCGGTCAAGGACGCGGACGGAGTGCTGCGGCTGGGTCTGTGGCTGCGCAGCGGCGTATCCGGCGTGGGCACGGTGACGTTTTACGATCCGGCCACCCATGTCTACGGCGCGCTGGGCCACGGCATTACGGACGCCGACACCGGGGACATCCTGCCCATCGGCAGCGGCACCCTGACCGACGCCCGCATCGTGGGCATCGTCAAGGGCCAGAGCGGCACGCCGGGAGAGCTGTCCGGCTGCGCGGATGAAAACGCCGTGTGCGGCAGCATCGTGATGAACACGGCCTACGGCATTTTCGGCATTCTGGACACCGCGGAGGAAGGTCTTTCCGGTGCCATGGAATGCGGCGAGCCCGCAGTGGGCGACGCCGTGATTCTCACCACGCTTTCCGACAACACTGTGGGGCGTTACACGGTGCGGATCGACCGGGTCTATCACGACCCCTCCGGCGACCGGATACAGCTGACGGTGACGGACGCCACGCTTCTGGCGGCCACTGGCGGCATTGTTCAGGGGATGTCCGGCTCGCCTATCGTGCAAAACGGCAAGCTGGTCGGCGCGGTGACCCACGTCTTTGTCAACGACCCCACCAAAGGGTACGGTCTGAACGTGCAGGACATGATCGACGAGGTGGCGGCAGCCGCGCAAAAGGCGGCGTAAAATTTGGCGGAAGGGCGTTTTGAAACGCCCTTCCGCCGTATTTTACAGAGTTCCCTGTTTGGCCCGGAGCACGGACACGGCCTGACGGCAGGCGTCCATGAATTCCTCGGCCGCCCGGGGCCGATACCGGTCCTTCATCCATGCCATGGCCAGCGTACCGGTAGTCTCGGCGTCCCGAAAGGGGAACAACTCCACCGGTCCGCTGTCGGGCGATTCCGGAATGCACCAGAGAAACAGCTCCGGGTAGACGGTGACGCCCATGCCCTGCTGGGCCAGCGCCATGGCGGTCTCCACGTTTTCCGTCTCCAGAATGATGTTGGGCTCAAAGCGCAGCCGTTTCATCTCCTCGTCCAGCATGGCACGCACCCGGTTGCCCCGGCGCAGCAGGATGAACGGAAATTTCGCGAACAGCGTCAGATCCAGTGCCCGCTGGCATTCGCTGCGCACCGCCTCGTAGCACGCGCCGTAGCGCGCCTCCAGCAGCGTCTTGGGCGCCACCAGAAACAGCCGCTCCTTTAACAGTTCTTCCACCTGCACGCCCTCCATGCGGATGGGCGTGAAGTCGATCATCAGATCCAGATCGCCCCGGCGCAGCGCCACCTCCATCTCGCTGGAGGTATCTTCCCGCAGCGTCAGCTCCACCAGCGGGTGGCTGCGGCGAAATTCCGGCAGAATGGAGGGCAGCACGACACGGCCGCAGGTATAGGAGATCCCCACGCGCACCTCGCCCTGCCGGTCGTTTCGGATGTCCCCTGCCATCTGATAGATCTGCCGCTCCAGATTCACGGCGGTGGCCGCGTATTTTTGCAGCTGCCTCCCGGCGTAGGTGGGCGTCAGCGCCGGAGCGCGGTCGAACAGCGTCACGCCCAGCTCCTTTTCCAGCTTGGCGATGTGTCCCGACAGTGCCTGCTGGGAGATGTACAGCCGCCCGGCCGCCCGGGTGATGTTGCCCTCCTCCGCCGCCACGAGGAAATACCGCAGGGTGGTAAAATTCATGGTCCCCGCCTCCCGTCCGGCGTCTATTATACCGCGCCCAGGTCGACAAGTAAATGCTTGTGGCGAAGGGCAAAATCTGTATTTCATGTTTGTGTGCTTCCGTGCGGGCGGAGCGCCCGCCAATGGTCAAAATTAAACCATGACTTCGTTATGTAAAGGCATCCGGCAGGTTTTTCCTCCCCCTCGCCTTTGTCATTCGCCGTCGTTCGCTGTCGCAGAGGCGCAAAAAGGCGGTGGATTCTGCCGAATTATGTAAACAAAAAGTTCCTAATAATTGACAAAAAACCATTGCAATGCGGTGCGGAATATGGTAAGTTTATACGGTAAAAACGGTGAAATCGCTTAAAAAGATATAATGCTGCTCCGTTAATGAAAAATGCTGGAGGATCGCAAATTATGGAAACCAAGACAAGCGTACTTATCGCCGATGCCAATGAAGATTACCGCACGCTGATGTCGGACGTGATCGCGCAGGAGGGCGACCTGACCGTCTGCGCCGCGGTCGGGGACGGACTGGAGGTCTTGGAGCTGACCTCGAAGCTCCGCCCGGATGTGATCCTGCTGGATCTGGTGCTGCCCAAGCTGGACGGGATGGAGGTGCTGCGCCGCCTGCCGGAAACCGGGGTGGGCTCCGGGGTGATCGTGGTATCCGGGTTTGTCAATGAAAAGGTGGTGTCCCAGTGTTCCGAACTGGGTGCCTACTATTTCATGCCCAAGCCCTGCGACGTGCCGGCCCTGCTCACCCGCATCCGCCAGGTCAACGGCTACGCGCACAACGCCGTAGGGATGCTCACCGCCAGCCGCGCCGCCCCGCCCTCGCCCCGGACAGAGCCCAGCCTGGAGGCCGTGGTAACGGACATCATCCACGAGATCGGCGTGCCCGCCCACATCAAGGGCTATCAGTACCTGCGGGAGGCCATCATCCTGACCATCGAGGACATGGACGTGATCAACGCCGTCACCAAGGTGCTGTACCCCGAAGTGGCAAAAAAATTCAACACCACGCCCTCCCGGGTGGAGCGGGCTATCCGCCACGCCATTGAGGTGGCCTGGGACCGGGGCGACATCGAGACCCTCCAGAAATTTTTTGGCTATACTGTGTCGAATATCAAGGGCAAACCCACCAACTCTGAATTCATCGCTATGATAGCGGATTGCCTGAGCCTGCGCATGAAACAAGCCCAGTGACGTCGCCGCAAGCTCCGTATCGCTCCCCCCGGCGGCAGGCGCCGGGCGTCGTTCGCTCCGCTGCGGCTCCTTTTCCGACCAAAACCCGCTACGCTGGGCTTTTGGTCGGTAGGAAACGGGGACGGCGAACAAGGACGGGGCGGGAAACCAGGATGACGATGTTTTACAGCGACAAAAACGCGCCGCCGGATTTGCTCCGGCGGCGCACTGTATTTTTTACCTGGTCGTCATGTACTTCTGGAGGATCACCGCGCACTGGGCGCGGGTGGCGGTGCCCCCGGGGCCGACGGTCGTCGCGGTCATGCCGGAGATATAGCCCTTGCTCACGCACCAACTCACGGCGTCCGCCGCCCAGGACGACACGCTTCCCGCGTCCGTATAGGCGCTCAGATCGCCGGACTTGGCGGGAGCTCCGCTTTTCAGGCTTTCATACTTGTACAGCATCAGGGCCAGCTGCTCCCGGGTGACGCTGTCTGAGGGGTGGAAGGTGCCGTCGGCATAGCCGGCGGCCACGCCCACGCTCTGGGCCCAGGCCACGGCGGAGGCGTACCACGCGTCGGGCGCCACGTCGGAAAAGCCTGCGGAGGTCACCGCCGGCTTGCCCGCCGCGCTCCACAAAACGGTGGCAAGCATGGCGCGGCTGACCTCGGCGGCGGGCGAGAAGGTGCGGGCAGCGGTGCCGGTGATGTAGCCCGCGGTGCTGACATACTCCGCGGCGTCGTAATACCAGTCGGTGCTTTTTACATCGTCGAAGCTGCCGTTGGGTGTCACGGTGACGGGGATGGTAGCGGTCACTCCGCAGGCCGTGACGGAGAGGCTGCCCTGTCCGCCGTCTTTGGAGGCGGTGAATTTGCCGCTCTGGTCGATGGTCCCGATGTCGCCGGAAATGGACCAGTTGAAGTTTTCATCGCTGCTGTAGAGGTTCATGTGGTTATACATGGCCAGCGCGGCGAGGTCGGTGACGCTCTCCGCCTTGACCTGGAGGCTGGAGAGATTGGCGCTGCCGTTTCGCACGGTGATGGAGCTGGGCGCGTCGATGACCGTGACATTCACCGCGGCGGGGGTCAGGCCGTTTCCCGACAGGGTGATGGTGCCGGTGCCCGCCTTTTGTGCGGTAAAGAGGCCGTTTTGGTCGATGGTGCCGATATCTCCGGTGACGGCGAAGCTCACGCCGCCGGGCACCGCCGTCTGATAGCCGTATGCGTCGGCGGCCTTGGCGGTGAAGACGCGGGTCGCGCCCTGGAGCATCACGGCGTTCAGCGGCGCGATGGCCAGCTGGGCGGCGGTGCCGGTGGCGGCCTGCTTTGTGGCCAGCACGATGTAGTCGGTGACGGAGCGCTGGGGAGAGACGCAGGATTTGTTGATCTGGCTGATGGCCTCGTCGCCCAGGTAGATGGCATTCAAGCTGGTGGAGCCGCCGCCGTCCATGATGGTGGCCTCCACGCAGCCGAGCTCGATGAGCCGGTCGGCCACCATTTCCATGGTGGCGCCCACCGAATAGCCGGACTGGCGTCCGTCCACCGTGTAAAGGACCAGCGTACCGTCGGCCTTGAGCCCCACGGCGGTGCGGGGTTCCAGGTCCTTGTTCAATCCGGTCTCGGCCACGCCGTCGGTCACCAGTTTATACAGCGAGCCCACGGCGAACTGCACGTCCTGCCAGCCGTCGGCGGCGCTAATGTCCACCGTGATGGCATCCCCGGCCTTCAGCGCCTTCACGGCGTCGATCTTGGTCTGGTCGGCGGCGGCGGGCAGGCTCAGCACCATCTTCCCCGCGGGTATGGCGATGGCGCCGGAGGTTTCCTTCACCTCGTCCACCGTCAGGGTGACGCTGCAATTCACGGTGAGGTCATTCTGAGACGGGGTGCAGATCACGTCATAGCCCGCTGCGGTGCTCTTGGTGGTGGGGCCGTAATCCGGGGTGAGCAGACTGAAGTCTGCGGTATTGCGGGTCTTGTTGATACGGATGGGCAATCCGTCCAGCCCCGGCAGGGTCATCCACGGGCGGAGGGTTGGCTTGCCGATGACGGCGCTGCCGTCCGCCTTGAAGCCCACGGCATTGAAGCCGTTGTCGGAGGAGATGAGCTTGCCCTCATAAATGGCGATACCCAGCGGCTCGTAGTTAGACAAATTATAGTAGTCCCCGTTGATGCCCGCGATCACATGGTAGCCCTTGCTCGCCAGCAGGGACGACATGGACGAGTAGCTGCCGTAGTTGGTCAGCTTGGAGCCGTAGACGATCATGGGCTGCACGTCGGCATTGGGGGTGTATTCAAGGTAATTCTCGTTGCGGTAATCCGAGCCGGTCCAGTAAATGCCCTTGGCCAGCGTCATTCCCGCGCCCTGAGACACGCTGTAGCCGGTGAGACAGTCGCCCATCACATCCGCGAAAGCGGATATGGACAGCGTCAGGCTGACGATCAGCGCCAGCGCAATGGATATGGTGATACTTTTTCTTCGCATGACAGTTCCTTTCTCTCGCTTTTGATTAAAGACTTTCCCCATCATAACATCCCCCTCCCCTTTTTTCCACCCTTGAGAGGCAAATTAAGAAAGTTGCGTCCGCTGCCGAAATGGGGTAGAATACGGGAAACGCAAGAAAATCGAGGCAGGGAAATGAAAAAATCAATATCAGTGGATCATGTCCGCCTGTCGGAGGACGAGCGCGGCGTGGTCATTCTGGATCAGACGCTGCTGCCGAACGACGTCCGCCATCTCACGCTGCGCTCCGCCCAGGAGATGTACGAGGCCGTACGGAAGCTTCAGATCCGGGGCGCGCCCGCGCTGGGTATTTTCGCGGGTTTTGCCTACTGCGCGCTGGCCGGGCAGCTGGCGGACCGGGGGGCGGACACGGCCGCCTTTCGCGGCATTCTGAGCGACTGCGCCCGGTACTTGGCTTCCTCCCGGCCCACGGCGGTGAACCTGAGCTGGGCGCTGGGGCGCATGGAGCGTGTCTGCGGCGCGGCCGCCGGCGCCCCGGCGGACATTCTGCCCGTCCTGCGGCGGGAATGCCAGGCCATTCTGGAAGAGGACATCGCCATGTGTACGGCCATCTCCGAGTACGGTCTGGGCCTGCTGCGGGAGGGGGACGGCGTGCTGACCCACTGCAACGCGGGGCCCATCGCCACCTCAAAATACGGCACGGCCATCGGCCCGCTGCTGCTGGGCCGGGAGCGGGGCATAAATTTTCGTGTTTACGCCGACGAGACCCGCCCGCTGCTGCAGGGGGCGCGTCTCACGGCGTGGGAGCTCCGCAACGCCGGGGTGGACGTGACCCTGATCTGCGACAACATGGCTTCCATGGTGATGAAGCAGGGCAAGGTGCAGGCTTGCTTCGTGGGCTGCGACCGGGTGGCCGCCAACGGCGATGCCGCCAACAAGATCGGCACCTCCGGCGTGGCGGTGCTGGCCGGCTATTACGGCGTCCCCTTCTATGTGCTGGGCCCCGGCTCCACCGTCGACCTCGCGACCCCGACGGGGGCGGACATCCCCATCGAGCTGCGCGACGGCGAGGAAATCCGCTCGCTGTGGTATGAAAAGCCCATGGCCCCCGAAGGCGTCAAATGCTACAATCCCGCCTTCGACGTGACCGACCACAGCCTCATTGCCGGCATCATCACGGAAAAGGGTATCTGCCGCCCGCCGTACACCGAAAGTCTGGCGGCACTTTTCAGATAAGGCATGTAAAGGCCGGACGGCTGCTCAAAACCGTCCGGCCGCCTTTCTTGCTTCCCCGTGGCGCGCGCCGGTAATTGTCCGCGGTGCAAATACCATTGTTTTTCCTCGGCAGACTTCATCGTGCCACTTTGTGACACCTGTAAATTGCACAAATGTGTTTTTGTAAAAAGTACATAATTTGGCGGTTGAAATGAAATTGCGGATCGGGGGCTTTTTCCGCCCTTGGATTCTTGACACTTCATCAAATCAGGCTTTATAATTACGCAAAGAGAGCAGAAGCGCTCGTCTTGAGGGTGCTTGGCTCTTGTTTTTTATCCATTGAACCGCGAGGAGATGATTTTGGGATGGAAGATGACCAGAGAAGGTCTGACGCGCTGAATGCAGAGCACGACGCCTGCGGTATCGGCGCCGTGGTGGCGCTGGACGGCGGCGGCAGCTGGCAGACGGTGGACGACGCCCTGCGCATCGTGGAAAAGCTGGAGCACCGCGCCGGCAAGGACGCCTCCGGCGAGACCGGCGACGGCGTGGGCATCCTGCTGCAGGTGCCGCACCCGCTGATGGCGGCCTGGGCGAAAGCGCAGGAGCTGGCGCTGGGGGACGCCCGGGATTACGGCGTGGGGATGTTCTTTTTCCCCACCGACGCCCTGAAGCGCGCCCAGGCCAAAAAGATGCTGGAGATCATCGTGGCCAAGGAGGGCATGGAGTTTATCGCCTGGCGGGCGGTGCCAACCTGTCCCGATATTCTGGGCGAGACGGCGCGGGGATGTATGCCGGTGATCGAGCAGTGCTTTGTCCGGCGGCCCGCCGACTGCGCGCGGGGACTCGCCTTCGACCGGAGGCTGTACGTGGCCCGGCGGGTCTTTGAGCAGTCCAACATCAACACCTATATCTGTTCGTTTTCCAGCCGCACCCTCGTCTACAAGGGGATGTTTCTGGTCAGGCAGCTGCGGAAATTCTATCCCGACCTGCAAAGCCCGCAGTGCCAAAGCGCCATCGCGCTGGTGCACTCCCGCTTTTCCACCAACACCACCCCCAGCTGGGAGCGGGCCCATCCCTACCGCTACGTTCTGCACAACGGTGAGATCAACACCATCCGCGGCAATGCCGACCGGATGCTGGCCCGGGAGGAGACTCTGTTCTCCCCGGTGCTGGAGGAGGACATGGACAAGATTCTGCCCGTAGTGAACGTCAACGGCTCCGACAGCGCCATGCTGGACAACACGCTGGAATTTTTGCTGATGAACGGCATCGAGCTGCCCAAGGCCGTCATGATGACCATCCCCGAGCCCTGGGCCAACGACCGCAACATGGACCGGGAAAAGAGGGATTTCTACCATTACTACGCCACCATGATGGAACCCTGGGACGGCCCCGCCGCCCTGGTGTTCTCCGACGGAGACAGCGTGGGCGCGGTGCAGGACCGCAACGGTCTGCGCCCCTGCCGCTGGTATCTCACGGACGACCGCCGTCTGATTTTGTCCTCCGAGGTGGGCGTGCTGGACATCCCGCCGGAGCATATCGTGAAAAAATCCCGGCTGATGCCCGGCAAAATGCTGCTGGCGGACACCGTGCGGGGCGAGATCCTCTCCGACGAGGCCGTCAAGCGCGGCTACGCCCGGCAGCAGCCCTACGGCGAGTGGCTGGACGCGCATCTGGTGTGTCTGAAGGATCTGCCCATTCCCAACCGCCGGGTGGACCGCCACACGCAGGAGACCCGGGACCGGCTGTACAAGGCCTTCGGCTACACCTACGAGGAGGTCAAGGACATCCTGCTTCCCATGGCTAGGGACGGGGTGGAGTCTCTCTCCGCCATGGGGGTGGACGTGCCGCTGGCGGTACTCAGCGAGAAGCGCCAGCCGCTCTTTAACTATTTCAAGGAGCTGTTTGCCCAGGTCACCAACCCGCCTATCGACGCCATCCGAGAGGAGATTGTCACCGACACCACCGTGTATGTGGGCACCGGCGGCAATCTGCTGGTGGAAAAGCCCGAAAACTGCACGATGCTGCAGATCCGCAACCCCATCCTCACCTCCCTCGATCTGATGAAGATCCGTTACATGAAAACACCGGGCTTCAAGGTGGAGACCGTGTCGCTGCTCTATTACAAGGGTTCGCCGCTGGAAAACGCGGTGGAGCGCCTGTTCGTCACCTGCGACCGGGCCTGGCGGGGCGGCGCCAACATTCTCATTCTCTCCGACCGGGGCGTGGACGAAAACCATGTGGCCATCCCGTCGCTGCTGGCGGTGTCCGCGCTGGAGCAGTATCTCATCCGCACGAAAAAGCGCACCGCCGTTTCCCTGATTCTTGAGAGCGCCGAGCCGCGGGAGGTCCACCATTTTGCCACGCTGCTGGGCTACGGCGCCCAGGCCGTGAATCCCTATCTGGCCCAGGAGTGCGTGGAGGAGATGGTGACCCTCAACATGCTGGGCAAAGACCCGGCGGCCGCGGTGGACGCTTACAACGCCGCCGTGCTCCACGGCATCGTAAAGATCGCCTCCAAAATGGGCATCTCCACCGTGCAGTCCTATCAATCGGCCAAAATTTTTGAGTGCGTGGGCATCGACTGTGCCGTGATCGACCGCTATTTTACGGGCACGGTGAGCCGGGTGGGCGGCATCGGTCTCAGCGAGATCGGGGAGGGTGTGGAGTGGAACCACAATCAGGCCTTCGACCCGCTGGGTCTGGGCTACGACACCACTCTCAATTCCATGGGCGCGCACAAGCTGCGCTCCGGCCCCGACAAAGAGGATCATCTCTATAACCCCCGCACCATCCTGCTGCTGCAAAAGGCGGCCCAGACCGGGGATTACAGCGTGTTCAAGGACTACTCCGCCCTGGTGGACTTCGCCGACAAGCCCCACACCCTGCGGGGTCTTCTGGACTTCAAATTTGCCCCCGACGGCGGCGTGCCCATCGACGAGGTGGAGAGCGCCGAGTCCATCGTCCATCGTTTCAAGACGGGCGCCATGAGCTACGGCTCCATCTCCGAGGAGGCCCACACCTGCATGGCGCTGGCCATGAACTCCATCGGCGGCAAATCCAACTCCGGCGAAGGCGGCGAGACGCCGGAGCGCCTGCGGGACGGGCGCTGCTCCGCCATCAAGCAGGTGGCCTCCGGCCGCTTCGGCGTCACCAGCGAATACCTGAACAGCGCCAGGGAGATTCAGATCAAGATGGCACAGGGAGCCAAGCCCGGCGAGGGCGGCCATCTGCCCGGGCGGAAGGTCTATCCCTGGATCGCCCGCACCCGCTGCTCCACTCCCGGCGTGTCCCTGATCTCTCCCCCGCCCCACCACGATATCTACTCCATCGAGGACCTGGCCCAGCTGATCTTCGACCTGAAAAACGCCAATCGCTTCGCCCGCATCTCCGTGAAGCTGTGCTCCGAAGCGGGCGTGGGCACCATCGCCGCCGGCGTGGCCAAGGCCGGGGCCCAGGTGGTGCTGATCTCCGGCTACGACGGCGGCACCGGCGCGGCACCGCGCACCTCCATCCACAACGCGGGCCTGCCCTGGGAGCTGGGCGTGGCGGAGGCCCACCGCGCCCTCATTGAAAACGGCCTGCGGGAAAGGGTTGTCATCGAGACCGACGGCAAGCTGATGACCGGGCGGGACGTGGCCATCGCCTGCATGCTGGGGGCGGAGGAATTCGGCTTCGCCACCGCGCCGCTGGTGACCATGGGCTGCTGCATGATGCGCGTTTGCTCGCTGGACACCTGCCCCATGGGCATCGCCACCCAGAACCCGGAGCTGCGCAAGCGCTTTAAGGGCAAGCCGGAATACGTGATGAATTTCATGATGTTCGTTGCCCAGGAGCTTCGGGAATATATGGCCAGGCTGGGCGTGCGCACCGTGGACCAGCTGGTGGGCCGCAGCGATCTGCTGCAGGTGCGGGAAAAGCTGAATACCCGACGGGCGGAGACGCTGGACCTGCGCTACCTGCTGACGAATCCCGGCACGGCGGACACGCCCCACTTTCACCCCCAGGCCGTCTACGACTTTCACCTGGAAAAAACCGCCGATATGTCCGTGTTGATGGAAAAACTTGGCAAATCTCTGAAGGGCAAAAAGTCCGGCAGGCTCGATCTGGCGGTCTCCTCTACCGACCGCGCCTTCGGCACCCTGTTCGGCAGCGAGATCACCCGCCAGTGCGGCTCCGACCTTCCCGACGACAGCTATGTGATCACCTGTCACGGCGGCGGGGGCCAGTCCCTTGGCGCGTTCATCCCCAAGGGCCTCACCCTGAAGCTGGAGGGCGACTGCAACGACGGCTTCGGCAAGGGCCTGTCCGGCGGCAAGCTGATCCTGTACCCGCCCGCGGGCAGCGCCTTCGACCCCAGCGAAAACGTCATCGCGGGCAACGTGGCACTGTACGGCGCCACCTCCGGCAGGGCCTTTCTCTGCGGCCAGGCCGGCGAGCGCTTCTGTGTGCGCAATTCCGGCGCCTCCGCCGTGGCGGAGGGCGTGGGCGATCACGGCTGCGAATACATGACCGGCGGGCGGGTGGTGATCCTGGGCCCCACGGGCAAGAACTTCGCCGCGGGAATGTCCGGCGGCGTCGCCTATGTGCTGGACGAGAGTCACAGTCTCTATATGCGCCTGAACAAGGAGCAGGTGAGCATCGGCGCGCTCACCGAGGCCCACGACATCGACGAGCTGCGCGGGCTCATCAAGGAGCACGCGGCGGCAACGGGCTCGGCAAAGGCCAAAAAAATCCTGGCCGACTTTGACCGTTACATCCCCTGCTTCAAAAAGGTCATGCCAAGGGATTACGACAAAATGCTGCGCGCCATCGCCCAGATGGAGGAGAAGGGCCTGCCCCGGGCGCGGGCCGAGCTGGAGGCGTTTTACGCCAACACCGCAGCGGCGGAGGAGGATTGAGGAAGATGGGAAAACCCACAGGATTTCTGGAATATGCCCGCCGGGACGAGACGGCGCGGTCCCCGCTGGAGCGTGTCGGCGACTGGAACGAGTTTCGCGTTCCCCTCGCCCCCGCCCGCCGGGAGGAGCAGGGCGCGCGGTGCATGAACTGCGGCGTCCCCTTCTGCCAGGCGGGGATGCTGCTGGACGGCAAAGCCTTCGGCTGCCCGCTGCACAACCTCATCCCCGAATGGAACGACATGATCTGCATGGGCAACCGGGGCCACGCCCTGTCGCGTCTGCTCAAGACCAACAACTTTCCGGAATTCACAGGCCGGGTCTGTCCCGCGCCCTGTGAAAAGGCCTGCATCTGCGGCATCCACGACAGCCCTATCACCATCAAGGCCGGGGAGCTGTCCGTCATCGAGGACGCCTTTGCCCAGAAGCGCATCTTCCCCCGCCACCCACCCCAGTATGACGACAAGAAGGTGGCCGTCATCGGCTCCGGCCCCGCGGGACTGGCCGCCGCCGATCAGCTCAATCACCGGGGCCACGCCGTGACCGTCATTGAAAAGCAGGAACGCCCGGGGGGCCTGCTGACCTACGGCATCCCCAACATGAAGCTGCCGAAATCCGTCGTCCGCCGCCGCGTCGAACTGATGACCGACGAGGGCGTGACCTTTGTCACCGGCGTGGACGCCGCCAACCCGAAGATCGCGAAACGCCTCCTGAACGAGTATGACGCCGTGATCCTCTGCTGCGGCGCGGGGCTGCCCAGGCCGCTGGGCTTCGACGCAGCCGGTATATCCGGCGTCTGCTACGGCACGGAGTATCTTCAGGCCGCCGTGGAGCGGGCTCAGTTCGGGAAGTCCCCGGAAATCCCCGCCGCCGCGGGCCGGGATGTGGTCATTGTGGGCACCGGCGACACCGCCAGCGACTGCGTGGCCACCGCCATCCGTCAGGGCTGCGCCTCCGTGACCCAGCTGGTGCGCCGGCGTCGGGAGGATTACGCGCCGGCGGACGGATCGCTGCCCACGGACTACGCCCATGAGGAAGCCCTCGCCGTGTTCGGCGCGGACCCCCGGCGCTTCGGCGTGGGGGTGAAGGAGGCCGTGACGGAAAACGGGGCGCTCACCGGCGTGGTCACCACGGGCGGGGATACGCTGCCCTGCACGCTCCTCATCGGCGCCACAGGCTTTGACCACTGCGACACAACGGTGTGTGAAGCCTTCGGCGTGGCCTTCGGCAAAAACGTCACCACCGAGCCGGGGCACTACCGCACCAGCGTCGACAAGGTTTTTTCCGCGGGGGATATGCGCCGGGGCCAGTCCCTGGTGGTGTGGGCCATCGCGGAGGGCCGCGCCGCCGCCGCCGAGGCGGATGAATATCTCAACGGCTACACCAATCTTGTGGGCATCTGACACGAATCGATCGCCCGAATTTTTGAACCGCGCCCCGTCAAGCGAATAAAAACGATCTAAAAAGCGGCCGGCAGCGGATGCTGCCGGCCGCTT
>DAOPXW010000010.1:0-38039 GCA_035352555.1 Oscillospiraceae bacterium | reverse complement strand
AACACAAAACCGGCCTGCGCTTAGTGTGCAGGTCGGCTTTGTCTACAGTCTGAAATAAACGGCCCATCCTTTCGGATGGGCCGTTTATTTTCACTTGATGGGCGTTCACTCCGCGGTGACGGTGCCGTCGGCGGCCACGGTGAGCTTCATGCCGTCCTGGACATAGGCGAGGAACTCGTCGCCCAGGCAGTCCACCACGGGCATGTTCACATCCGTCCAGACGCCGGCGAGGATGGCTCCGCTGGCGGCCAGGGAGTCGATGGGCATAGAAAACAGCAGGCAGGCGGGCTGCTTTCCCATGGCGCAGGCCCCATACAGCACCATGCCGCCGGTGGTGGAGCCGATGGTGATGGGCAGGCAAAGCGCCGTGCCGATCATGGGCTTTTTGTAGAGGTCCGGGTTGTTCTGGTCGCCGCACTTTACCTTTTTATCGTTGAACATCAGTGCCGCCTGATAGCTTGCCAGGGTATTGAAGCCGCCGTGGCTGACCAGCGCGGGGGCGGTGCATTCACCGGGGACGATGACGCGGCCTTTGAATTGTTTCATGTCACTTGCCCTCCTTTGCCGTGGTGATCTTCTCCAAAATTTCCGCTTCGGTATAGTACCGGGCGCTGGTGTAGGTGCGCAGCTTGTTGGAGGCTGTGATCACGTTTTTCTTTTTGCACAGGGGGTTGTTCATATACATCAGTGGGCAGATGTAGCTCAAAATGACGCCGGTGGCCTTCAGCCGCCCGGAATAAGACGTCTTCTGAAAGGCCTTGATCACTGCCGGAGCGGCGGTGAACACCGTGGGGATGGTGACCTTGTGCAGGCCGTTGGCCCGCAGCGCCGTTTCCACCCGCTCGGTCCAGTCCTGGAGCTGGCCGAGGGTCATATGGGGGCAGCCCAGGAAGCAAAGCTGCGGGGCGCCCTCCGGGTTCTTCCAGACGACGGGATAGCTTGCCTTGACCCGGGCAAGCTCCGCGTCGTCGATGACATAGGTCTTGGCGCCTTCGCGGATCAGGGCCTCGCCCTGCTCCTTGGCCTCCGGCGTGAGATTTTCGATGTGGTACAGGCCCACCGCGCCGTTGGAGGCGCAGGCCGCGCCGAAATCCTTGAGATAGGCGCAGTTCTCATCGTCGAGTTCCGTGCCCAGCCATTTGTCAAGCCCCCGGATATACGGCACGTCCTCCATGACCTTCATGCCGACGGCGCTGCCCAGAAGCTGAGGCTCCGGGCGGGCCTTGCAGCGGACCTCCACGATCCAGGAAGCCTTGCGGCCCTCATCCGTAAGAAAGCCGAATTCCGGCACGCAGCCCGCGATGGAGCCCATGAGTTCCAGCATGCCGGAGTTGCGGTTGCACCGTGCGCCGAGGACGGAATTCGCGTAGATGACGGCGGAGGATTCCGCCCAGGAGAGAACGTCGCCCTTTTGGGGGCGGTTGCCCACCTGGTCGAGATAGCAGGTGCAGGTGTAAGCGTCGTCGTCGAGGATGCCCAACTGTCTGAGCTGCTGCTCGTAGCTGTCCTGATAGGAGTACATGAGCTTTTTGAAAATCAGATCCTCCGCGAAATTAGAGGGTACGTTCTTATCCAGGGGCCTGGGGTCCGCGGTGAACTTCTGGCCGGAAACAATGCCCGCGTCGATGATCTGCTGGTACAGATCGTACACCGGCTTCATGCCCTTGAGGCCAAAGCTGATGACCGTGTGGCCATACTGCGACGTGACGGGCACCATGCGCTGCGCCTTGAAGGTATCGCCATACATGACCAGGGTCTTCATGACCTTGGCCATGATCTCGCCCTGCGCGCCGTCCAGCAGGGCCTGCTGCTCAGGTGTCAAAATCATACGATCACTCCTTTATAATTCGTTAATCGCTTAACAACTTCACGTTAACAGTCACATCCTGAAAAGTCAAGAGTAAACAGCGTTAGCCGGCCGCGATTTCACTTGTCATCAGCGGTGTAATGTATTACTATGTAAAAAAATGCAAGGAAAGGGTGATGCGTATGGAATTTAACGCGAACAGTCCCATCCTGTTTCTGCTGGCGGGGATCATCATTCTCGCGGTAGTGGCGCAGTCGGTGTTCTTTCTGGTGCGGGCCTGGCGGCGCGGCGCGGCGCTGGGCATGGACAAGGCCCGGCTGAAAAAGACCGCCGTGACGGCGGGGGTCTTTACCATCGCGCCGGCGGTGGCCATAGTCATCAGCGTCATCACGCTGGCCAAGGATCTGGGGCTGCCGCTGCCGTGGCTGCGGCTGAGCGTGGTGGGCTCGCTGTCCTACGAGACCATCGCCGCCACCAACGCGGAAAACGCCATGGGGCTCATCTTCGGCCAGGTCTCGGCGCTGTCGGCGTCCCAGTACGTCACCATCGCCATGGTCATGACGGCCAGCATCATGGTGGGCATCTGGCTGGTGCCGGTAGTGTGCAAAAAGATGCAGACAGGCATGATCAATCTGGAAAACCGGGACAAAAAGTGGAGCGATCTGTTCTCCGCGTCCATGTTCATCGGCATGATCTCGGCCTTCCTCGGGTATGTATTCTGTGACTTTTCCACCATTTTCCACGGCGACGGGTCGGGTCTCATCCCGGTGTGCGTCATGGCGGTGTCCGCGCTGGTGATGTGTCTGGCGGGGCTGCTGGTAAACAAGCTGCATTGGCGCTGGGTGGGCGATTACGCGCTGCCCATCAGTCTCATTGCGGGCATGGCCAGCGCCATTCCCATCACGGCCTGGCTGTCCTGAGAGGAGGGGAAAAGCATGAAAAAAGAACTGTCCTATATGGATTCCGTTCACAAATACGGCCGCATCTGGAATCTTGGCATGATGGTGCTGCTCTTCGCCTTTCCCGCGGCGGTGTGGCTGATCTACGGCGCCGCGCCGGACTGGCACGGCCTGCTGCTGGGGCTTCTGGCCACCGCGCCCATGTACTGGGCCGTCGGCGTGGTAGAGACCTTTACCTACATCCCCATGCTGGGCGCGGGGGGCTCGTACCTGTCCTTCGTCACCGGCAACATCTCCAACCTCAAGCTGCCCGTGGCGCTCAACGCGCTGGAGCAGATGGACGTGAAGGCTAACTCCGAGGAGGGTGAGGTGGTGTCCACCATCGCCATCGCGGTGTCCAGCATCGTCACCACCGCGATCATCATGTTCGGTGTTATCCTTATCACGCCCATCACCCCGGTACTCAACGCCCCGGTGCTGGCCCCGGCCTTCGCCCAGATCATCCCCGCGCTGTTCGGCGGGCTGGGCGTGGTGTTTGTGTCGAAAAACTGGAAGATCGCCATCGCCCCCATCGTACTGATGCTGGCGCTGTTTATCTTCGTGCCCGCCGTCAACGCCTCCACCGTGGGCATCATGGTGCCAGTGGGCGTGCTGTTCACGCTGGGCATGTCCCGGCTGATGTACAAAAAAGGTCTGCTGGATTGAGGAGGAGAAGCGATGATTGCACTTTATATTATACTTGCGATACTTGTCGTGTTCCTGATCGTGGTGCTGCTCCGCACGGCCGCCTTCCGCCCGAAGGCCGCCCCGGAGGAAGTCTTTGAGGATGTCGGTTTCGACGGTGACGCCGCCATCGGTGCGCTGGGACAGCTGGTGCGGTGCAGGACCGTGTCCGACGCCGACCGGGAAAAAGAGGATAACGCCGAATTCGGCAAGCTCACCGGCCTGCTGCCGGAGCTCTATCCCAATGTGACGCGCGCCTGCCCCCTGACCCGCCTGCCGGACCGGGCATTGCTGTACCGCTGGCCGGGCCGGACCCCCGGAGAGCCCGCCGTGCTCATGGCGCACTACGACGTGGTGCCCGTGGAGGAGGAGAACTGGGAAAAGCCCCCCTTTGACGCCGTGATCGAAAACGGCGTGATGTGGGGCCGCGGCACGCTGGATACCAAGGTCACCTTCAACGGCATCCTCTCCGCCGCCGAAAGCCTGCTCCGGACCGGGTTCGTCCCGGAGCATGACGTGTACTTTGCCTTTTCCGGCGGCGAGGAAGTTAGCGGCCCCGGCGCCGTGAACATTGTGGATTATTTCGTGAAAAACGGCATCACGCCCGCCTTCGTGCTGGACGAGGGCGGCGCGGTGGTGGAGGGGATATTCCCCGGCGTAACTGAGCCCTGCGCCCTGATCGGCATTGCGGAAAAGGGCATGATGAACCTTGAGTATTCCGCGAAATCCGACGGCGGCCACGCCTCCGCCCCCTCGCCCCACACCCCGGTGGGCAGGCTCGCCATGGCCTGCGCCAAGGTGGAGGCTCATCCCTTCAAGGCCCATTTCACAAAGCCGGTGCTTCTCATGTTCGATACGCTGGGCCGGTATTCCACCTTCGCCTACCGCATGATCTTTGCAAACCTGTGGTGCTTCGGGGGAATTCTGGACGGCGTGTGCAAAAAAAGCGGCGGCGAGCTGAACGCCCTGGTACGCACCACCGTGGCCTTTACCCAGATGAGCGGCAGCAAGGCCCCCAACGTCATTCCGCCCGCGGCGTCCATGGTCTCCAACATCCGCCTCAACCCGGAGGATTCCGTGGCCTCCGCGATTGCCTATCTTAAAAATGTCGTCGGCGACGACGGCGTCGGGCTTCGCGCGGACGTGAGCGCCGAGCCCAGCCCCATTTCCCGTACCGACTGCGAGGGCTGGAAAAAGGTCGTCTCCGCCGTTCAGGGCACCTGGCGCGGGGCGGTCGTGTCCCCGTATCTGATGGTGCAGTGCTCCGACAGCCGCCATTACCGCGACCTGTCCGACCGGGTGTTCCGGTTTTCCGCCATGGACCTCACGGCGGAGGAGCGGCACACCATTCATGGCAACAACGAGCGCATCCGTCTCGAAACGGCCCTTCGCGCCGTGGAATTTTTCCTCCGCGTGCTGAAGCAGTGCTGAAAAAAGAAAAACCCGCCGCCCGAGAGGGCGGCGGGTTTTTTCAGCCTTACTTTCCCTGCTGCCTGCACCAGGCCTTCATCACCAGGGCGGCGGGCAGGTGCTTTACCATCCGCACCTGGCGCTGCTCCGGCGCGCCCAGCACCGACACGGCCCTTCCGCGCTTCATGTCCCGCAGGGCCTGCGCCACCACATCCTCGGGCTGGTAATAGCGGTTGTAATAGGACACGGTATCGTCGTGCACCGCGTGATCGAAAAACTCTGTGGACACCCAGCCCGGGCATACGGCCATGACCTTGATACGCCGGCGGCGCAGTTCGGTCCTGAGGGCCTGGGAAAAGGAGAGCACGTAGGCCTTGGACGCGCCGTAGACATTAATGTACGGCACCGGCTGGAAGGAGGACAGCGAGCCCATGTTGTAGATGACCGCGCCCCTTTTCATATACGGCAGCGTGAGATGGCACATTCCGGTGAGGGCCTGGTCGTTGAGGGCGATAATGTCCAGCTGTTCGTCCATGGACATCTCGGCGAAGGTCCCAAACAGCCCGAAGCCCGCCGCGTTGACCAGCACCGCCACCTCCGGCTCCTCGGCCTTCAGCAGGTCCGCGTAGAGATAGAGGCTCTCCCGCTTCAAAAGATCGCAGGGCAGTACCCGTACCCGGGCCCGCACCCGGGCCTGCAGCGCCCGCAGCCGCTCCTCCCGCCGGGCCAGCACCCAGATTTCGTCGAACTTCTGCTGCGCGTCCAGCGCATAGACAAATTCCCGGCCCATGCCGGAGGATGCGCCCGTGACCACCGCGATTTTCATCGATATCCCTCCCTGTCCGTTGTGCCTTTCATTGTAAACCGGTCGCACCGTATTTGCAAGCGTGCCGAAATGCCTAAACAGCTTCAAAAATTTGAACAATTTTGCCCGGAATTCTGGACATTTGAAAACGGCTGTGGTATTATTTTTTCATATCCTACGATGGGAGACACACTATGAGCGTACGCATCTCCTCGGACAGCACCTGCGATCTCGGCAGTGAGCTGATCGAAAAAAACGACATCGGCATCACGCCGCTCTACATCGTCCTGGGGGACAAGACCCTGCGGGACGGCATCGAGTGCACCCGGGAAGACATTTTCGCCTATGTGCAGGCCACCGGCAAGCCGTGCAGCACCTCGGCGGTGCCCGTGGCGGACTACCACGCCTGGTTTGGCGAGCAGCTGGAGCGGTATGATTCGGTGGTGCATTTCACCATCTCCGCGGAGATGTCCGCCTGCTGCCAAAACGCCTGCATCGCGGCGGAGGAATTCCCCGGCCGGGTGTTCGTGGTGGATTCCCGCAGCCTCTCCACCGGCATCGGCCATCTGGTGCTGGACGCGGCGGAGCTGGCCCGGCAGGGTCTGGACGGGCGGGAGATCAAGGCCGCGCTGGATGAGAAAAAGCAGCGGCTGAACGTGAGCTTCGTGCTGGACACGCTGACCTATCTGTGGAAGGGCGGCCGCTGTTCCGGCGTGGCGGCGCTGGGCGCCAATCTGCTGGGGCTGAAGCCCTGCATCCAGGTGCGGGACGGCGTGATGGGCGTGGACAGGAAATACCGGGGGAGCCTGAAAAGATGCCTCACCGACTATATCCGCGACAGGCTGGAGGGGCGGGACGACGTGGATTATTCCCGCATCTTCATCACCGATTCCGGCGTGGACCCCGCGCTGGTGCGGGAGCTGGAGGCGCTGCTGCGGCAGCTGGGCCCCTTTGAGGAGATCATCAACACCCAGTCCGGCTGCACCATCTCCAACCACTGCGGCCCGAGATGCCTGGGCATCCTGTATTACAACAAATGACCGCGCAGGCGGCAAGCCCGGCCCGGCCGAAGAAAGCAATAAGGGAAAAGCGCGGCTCGAAAGGGCCGCGCTTTTTCCTTATTGCCGTGAAAGGTTCTCTCCGGCCGCCGGAATCGCATTTTTTCAAGCGATGGATTTCACCGCGAAAAACGTTTCCCAAACTGTCGTCCCGCGCTCCTGGGGCTCTCTATTCCTTTTCGGACAGCGCTTTTTGCAGCGCGGAGAGATTTTTGTTGCGCGCCGCCACCGTCTCGCGGCCCCGGTCGCCGGGATACTCGTAAAAGCCCCGGCCCGACTTCACGCCCAGCGCCCCCTCCGACACCAGACGGCGGAGCGTCTCCGCCCCCGCGCTGTTGTCCAGGTCGGCAAAGAGATATCCGGCAATGCCTGAAAACACGTCCAGCCCGCCCAGATCGGCGGTCTCGAAAGGGCCCAGGCAGGCGTAGCGCAGACCCAGCCCGTATTTCATGGCCCCATCCACGTCCTCGATCCCGGCCGCGCCGCTGTCCACCAGATGCAGCGCCTCCCGCAGCACGGCGAATTGCAGCCGGTTGAGTACGAAGCCCGGCACATCCCGGGCCAGAATCGGTTTCTTGCCCAGCCGCAGCGCCAGCGTGAACACGCTTTGGGCGGTGTCTGCGGCGGTCTTTTCGCCCCGCACCACCTCCACCAGCGGGATCAGCTGCGGCGGATTGATCCAATGCATCCCGCAAAACCGCTCCGGCGCGGCGGCCCCTTCGGCCAGCGCGGTGATGGACAGGCCCGAGGTGTTGGTGGCCAGGACCCCGTCCGGCGCCAGCAGGGGGCCGACGCGGCGGTAGAATTCCCTCTTCTGCGCCGCGTCCTCGGCGATGCACTCGATGACGAAGGGCGCGCCGGCGAAACAGGCCTCGTCGGTGGTCATTTCGACGGCGCCGGCACCGTTGGCCGTCAGCAGCGCCGCCGCCCGGTCCAGCCCTGCCCGGCTGCGGTTCCACAGCGTCACGCCGATCCCCGCGCCGGCAAAGGCGCTGGCGATGAGCGGGCCCATGGTGCCCGCTCCGGCCACCACCGCCCGATTCAATGTCTCAGCTCTCATAGGCCGGCTCCTTTGCCCGCTCCAGCGCCTCCCGGAACACGTCGGCGAGCTTGTCCCTCACCGTGTCGGCGCCGTCCCTGGAATCGGCTTCGTAGACCTTTTCCCCATCCAAAAACAGGCTTGGCGTGTACCAGTAGTCATACTGCCCCGCCAGTCTCCGCTCCGTCAACTCGTTGACCCGCCGCAGCGGCACGGCGGCGTATTCCGGGTGCTCCGCCATCAGTCCGGCGATCAGCGTCTCGGCCTGACGGCAATAGGGGCAGCCCGGCAGGTAGAACAGCAGCAGCCCCTTTTCCTCTCCGCCGTCCGGCTCTCCGGCCTTTTTATGAAACAGTTTTCCCAGTCCCATCATGGAATCGCTCCTTTCGCCGCAGCGTTTGATGGCAAAATTGTATCCCATCGGGGGAGTATTGTCAATTTCCGCCGAAAAATTTACAAATTCAGGTTGCTGTCCGCCGTTTTCTTTGCTATGATGATCTCATCCAAAAGAAGCAAGCCCGACTGATGAAAGGAGTTTTCTTATGACTGCTCAGAGATTTTTCTTCTGCAAGCACTGCGGCAATATCATTGCTTTCGTCCACGCCTCCGGTGCGCCAGTCACCTGCTGCGGCGACGTGATGCAGGAAATCCTGCCCAACACCACCGACGCCTCTCAGGAAAAGCACGTCCCCGTCATCGAGGTCAAGGGCAGCGTCGTCACCGTCACCGTGGGCAGCGTGGCCCATCCCATGACCGACGAGCACTACATCCAGTGGATCTCACTGGAGAGCAAGCAGGGCAACCAGCGCAAGGAGCTCAGGCCCGGCGCGGAGCCCAAGGCCGTTTTCGCCCTGGCCGACGGCGACGAGCCCGTCGCCGCCTTCGCCTACTGCAATCTCCACGGTCTGTGGAAAAAGGAACTCTGATCGTACCGCGCGCCACGCCGCCCTTCGGGGCGGCGTTTTTTCGTTTACAAATTGTTCTTGTGATTTTAAGGTTGCTTTCAAGTCCGGGGTGTTTACTGAGATCGTACCAAGCAAGCGGGTACAAAGAACTTTTTCATTTCTTCTCTTTCTCCTCTCTTTTCCACGAATCTGGTAAAGCGGAACGGTTTTCGGCAGACCGCTCCGCTTTTCCTCATGTTTACTTAAAATTCTTGAAATAGTTTCGGCGCTGTGGTATGCTAACGCTGTTAACTTAACTTCAAGGAGAAATTGAACGCTATGGATTTCATACTCAGCTGCGACAGCCCCGCCGATCTCACCGCGGATTACTATGTCCGCCGGAAAATGCACTGCCTCGGCTATTCCTATTCGCTGGGCGGCAGGGATTATATCGACGATCTGGGCGTCACAATGCCCTATGCCAAGCTCTTCGCCGACATGGCTGCCGGAGCCGACACCAAAACGGCCCCGCCCAACATGGAGGATTTTCAGGCCTATTTCCGCCCGTTTCTGGCCCAGGGGCGGGACGTGCTGCACGTGTGCGTATCCTCCGGTCTCACCGGGGTGATGACCTCCGCCAATCTGGCCAGAGAGGCCCTGCTGGAGGAATTTCCCGGCCGGCGTATCTATTTGGTGGATTCTCTGGGCGCGTCCCGGGGCCTCGGCCTGCTGATAGACAGGCTGGCCGACCTGCGGGACGAGGGGGAGGGCATCGAGGCCGTTTACGCCTGGGCGGAGGAGCACAAGCTCAATGTGCACCACTGGCTCTATTCCACGGATCTGACCTTCTACGTCCGGGGCGGGCGCATCACCAAATCCGCAGGCTGGTTCGGCACCCTTCTGAACATTTGTCCGCTGATGAACGTGGACAGCACCGGCCATCTGGTGCCCCGGAAAAAGTGCCGGGGCAAAAATGCCGTGATGAAGGAGCTTGTGAAGATGATGGCTGAGAACGCCGAGGGCGGCGCGGACTACTGCGGGAAGGTGTTCATGTGCAACGCCGCCTGTCTGCCCGAGGCCACCCAGGTGGCCGCCATGGTGGAAGCGGCCTTCCCCAGGATGGACGGCCCCGTCCGGCTGGAGAGCATCGGCCCCGTCATCGGCAGCCACACCGGCCCCGGCACGGTGGCCCTGTTCTTCTTCGGCAAAAAGCGCGCGGATTGAGACCGGCAAAAGCTCCCGCATTTTTGCGGGAGCTTTTGCATATTGTTTTGCATTCCTCAAATTATCTGCTATAATAAGCGCAGCGCGGTTCTTATGCACGCAGCCGCCCGCGCCGCGGGCAGGCGCTTATTTTCAGGCCTTGCCGTCGGCGACGGCGCGGGGCCCTGTTATGGCAGAAACAGGCTTCATGCCATAAGAAATTTTATTTATGTCGGCCGGCTATGGAATTGTCGAGGTACAGGATATGGAAATCAAGAACAAGCAGCTGATCGCCGCCATTGAGCTTTACAAATCCGCGGAGAACGACACCGTGCGCGACCAGGCCATCGGCATCATGGAGAGCATGGGCGCCGCGGGGGATGTGTCCGCCTGTCTCATTCTGGGCGTCAACTACGATCCCACCAAGGAGAAGGGCTTTACCCGGCGGGACGAGGAAAAGGCCCTGCGCTGGTACACCGAAGCCGCCGAGCTGGGCGAGCCCAAGGGCGCCAACGAGGCCGCCATCCTCTATTACCGCAGCGGGGAAAACCGCGATCTGGCTCTGGCGGAAAAATATATCCAGATGGCCGTGGACCTGGCCCCGGAAAACGAGGTCTACGCCAAAAATTACGATGTGATCATGCCCCGGCCCGAGCCGGAACCCGAGCCGGAGGAGGAAGCGCCTGTCGCTGCCGACGACGGCGGAGACGACGAGGACGTGGGCGGCGGGGATGCTCCCAGAGCCGAGCCGGACGGCGGTGAGCCCGCCCCGGAAAAGACCATTGTCACCGGCAGCATGGGCAATCTCAGAATTTTTGACATCGTCTGCGGCGTGATTATCGCCGGCGTGGCCGTGCTGTTCGTGCTGTGGCACCTGGAGCCGGTGTATCTCATCGGCCTTGCGGCGCTGATCGCGCTGGTGGGCTATTACAACTGGCGCATGGTCAGGTGCGCCGTGGCCGTCACCAACCGCCGGGTATCCGGCCGCTGCTCTTTCCAGCGGATGGTGGACGTGCCGGTGGATTCCATCTCCTCCGTGGGCACCTGTGCTTTCGGCGGGGTAAAGGTCACCGCCCCGTCCAGCCGCTCAGCCTTCTATCTGGTGAAAAATGCCGACGAGGTGCGTTCCGCCGTGGTCCGGCTGCTGGTGGAGCGGCAGGAGCGGGCGGAAAGGCCCGTGGTGATCTGTCAGGACAGCAGCTGCAGCTATGCCGACGAACTGACCAAGCTCTCCGAGCTGGTGGACGCCGGTTTCGTCACCCAGGAGGAATTCGAGGAGCTCAAGGACGAGATCATCCACACGTAAAAACAGGGCCAAACAGAAAAGCAAAAAGCTCCCGCCTGCTGATACATCAGGCGGGAGCTTTTTGCAGGAAAGGTCCCTGCGATCAAATCCCACTCAGGCGGTCTGAGCCGCGTTCACGGTCTTGCTCATGCCGCAGAGCTTGTCGATCATGCGGCTCACGGTATCGGCGTCCAGTTCGTAGTTGAGCGCTTTGGCCGAAGCCTGCAGCATGGCCATGACCCATTCCTTGCGGGTGGCGCCGTCGGCGAATTTCTGCTCCGCCTCCGTCATGTACCGCAGGGTAAGGTTCATCAGCTTTGTCCAGTTTCGCTCCCGCACCGCCTGGGCGGCGTACTGCGCCAGCTTGGCCGCCAGCGGCAGACACACCGTCAGTCCCGAAAGCACGCTGACGATCACATCCAGATACTTCATTTTTTCACCTCCCCTGCGAGCTTTACGGCCTTGGCCGCCATCAGCGCCGCCTGATAGCGGGGCACCGGGGCCATGGGCCGCGTCCCGTCGGTGACGCCCAGCGCCACCGCCTCCGCCAGAGCTGACTTTGCCCAATCCGGGCAGGGCTGCGCCTCCAGATACGCGCAGAGCTTTTGATAGATCTCCTCGCCTGTCATGTCGTCCTCCAATCTCTCTTTGAACGCGCGCCACGCGCCGTCCTCCGCGCCCCACCAGCCCGGCGCGCCCGGGCAGTGCTTGCCGTTCACGTCGAAATGCCGCACCGCCCGCTCCGGCGGGATACCGTACATCTTCATCAGCCTCCGCCCCAGTGCCGCCGCGTTTTCCAGCGTGGCCTCGGAAAAGCCGTACCGCCCGTCGGCGCGGGTGTCGCACAGCTCCACGGACAGGGAGTTGGCGTTGGTGCACTGCCCATACAGCTTTCCGCCGCCGGTGGCGGCACAGTCGGCCCAGGGGGCCCCGCCCACCGCCCAGGCGATCAAGTCGTCCGCCGCGCTCTGCACCGCGCCGCAGTCATCCACGAAATAGTGGGCGGACGCGCCCACGCGGTTTTGGGCGAAATACCGGGCGTTGGCCAGGGCCGAATCCCCGTCGTTGGCGGTGTAGTGGAACACCAGATACCGGATGGACGAGGTCCTTCGCCGCCCGCCGCAGTTGTCCGGCCGGGCCGGCAATTGAGGGATCGCATCGTTCATAGGTTCACCCGCCTTTCACCCATAGCGTACCGCGAGGGGGTACTTTGACGTTTGCGTACAAGAAAAAAACCGCCCGCGGTTGACGCGGACGGCGCACTGCGATAAAATAGCTCCGCAAAAACAGCGGATTTCGGAGGTGTTTTTCCTTGACCTTTTTTGAAAAGCTGGACAGCATCAAGCTCGGCACCATCTCGCTCAACGCGCTGCTCTCGGCGCTGGTGGTGTTCATCGCCTGCTGCGTTGTCATCAAGATCCTGCGCAAGATCAACCGCAAGGCGCTGGAGCGCACCCCGCTGGATTCCGGGCTGCGCAGCTTCATCGAATCAACGTTGAAGGTAGTGCTGTGGATCATTGCCGTCCTCATCATCGCGGACTGCCTGAACATCCCCATCGCCTCGCTGGTGGCGGTGGTCAGCGTGGCCGGTCTGGCGCTTTCCCTGGCCCTGCAGGACATTCTGGGCAATGTCTTTTCCGGCGTGACCATTCTGGGCACCCGGCCCTTCAAGGGCGGCGATTATGTGGAGATCAGCGGTGAGAGCGGCACGGTGCGCGCCATCGGCCTGTTCCACACGCTCATCGTCACGGTGGACGGCAAGGATGTCTATGTGCCCAACAGCAAGATCACCGCCGCCAATATCGTCAACTACAGCGCGGAGGGCACCCGCCGGGTGGAACTGACCTTCTCCGCCTCCTATGAAAACGCCACCGGGCAGGTGCGAGCCGCCATTCTGGAGGCCGCCGGGGCCGACGAGCGCGTGCTGACCGACCCCGCGCCCTTCGTCGCCGTCAGCGGCTACGGCAGCAGCGCCGTGGACTATGTCTGCCGGGTATGGACGCGCTCCGCCGATTATCTGGATGTCTATTACGACCTCAACGCCGCCGTGCGGGAGAGCTTCCTCCGCAGCGGCGTGGAGATGACCTACGACCACCTGAATATCCACGTCGTGGATGTTCAGAAATAAAGAAGGCCTGCGGCAATCAGCCGCAGGCCTTCTTTTCTTCCTTTATCAGCTCACCGGGGCGGAGCTCTCCTCCGCCGCCGGGGTCTCCGCAGCGGGCGCCTCGGTCCCGGCGGGTGTCTCGGTCCCGGCGGGTTCGCCCGTTTCGTCAGGGGCGGCGGATTCCGCTCCAGCAGGGGTTTCGACGGGCGCCGGCGTGGGCGAGGGGGACGGCGCGGCCGCGGCGGTGGTGCTCTTCAGCACCGCCTGCACCACCCAGCGGGTGGCGTGACCCCGGCCCGTACAGGTGGACAGAGTGACGATATGGTCTTCGGCACCGGGGGTTACGCCGGTATCGATCACCGACTGCTTCAAGCAGAAATCCACAAAATCCAGCCGGTCCTGCGGGGAGGAGAAGCTGATCTGGTAGGTCTTGCCGGAGGTGGAGACCTCATAGGCCGCGAAGATCTGGTAGCACCGGGCCCCGGCGTCGGTGGTGATGTAGATGTTCTTGTGGGCGCTCCAATAGCTCTGGGAGGCAAAGCTGCTCAGGGTGCCGAACATGGAGCCGTTGCGCATATTGTGGCCGTAGATCACGGTGTTGTAATTGGAAAAGTCACTGCTGTTGGCCGGGTCGATAAAAATGGCGCCCACGATGCCGTACTCCCCGGTCCAGGTGTGGGTCAGGTAATAGGTATCGGTTCTTTCGCTGCCGTCCACGACGGGGTAGGAAATGATGGTGCCCGGCACAAAGATCCACCCCTGCACATCGTTGTTTTTCTTTCGCAGGGCGGACAGATCCACATCCTTCAGCGTATAACTGTAGGAATCCACCGCCACGGCCGTGCCCTCGGTGTCGGTGCCGGTGGCGGGCTGATCGGTGGCGGCGGCCTCGGCCTCGGCCTCATCGGCGAGAGCGGGCAGGCCCGCGATCTTGGCGGCCTCGTCGTAGGTTTTGTCGCCCCGGCGGTACTGGAGCAGCTCATAGCCCATCACGCCCAGCGAAACCAGCAGCACGCAGCTGAGGACGATAATCAGAATTTTTCGGGTGGTTTTCCGCATGGCGTTCTCACTTTCCCGCGGGATGGCGGACAGCGCGTAGGGCGGGAGAATATCCCGCCCTGCGTTTTTTTAGTCATAGTGGGGACAGCGCCGGGGCCAAAATTCTTCTTACTTTCGCGGACATCTCTTTTTTGCCCCCTCATGTGTTCCTGTGCGCCGCCCTATTTCTTTTTGCTTTCCAGCGCGCTGTTCATCAAAAACAGCAGCTCCAGCACGCTGCGGAAGCTCTCCTCCCGGTTGCCCTCCATCCAGGACACGCTGCCCTGCCAGCTGGCGTTCTGCCGGAACAGGACCCTCAGCGCAAAGGTGGCCGCGCGGCCCCGCTGATTGTCGTCGTCCGTACGGGCGACGGGCGGGCGATTGACCGGGCTGAATTCCCGCTTGGCCTCAAAGGACTGGGGAAGATTCATCTCATCCAGCAGGCTGTCGATGCGCAGGATCAGCTGCATGGCGCTGCTGAAGGCCTCGGCTCCGTCCAGCCGGGGGTTATAGAGGCGACCGCTCATGGCGCCGCCGTGATAGCTGTCCACGCAGATGATGGTCGTGCGGTATTCATTTCCTCTGTCTTTGTTCATTCCCAATCTTCCCTTCTGGAGTTTACACCGCAAGTATAGCATACGGCGGTTACAAAACAGGATACATTTTGCAGTTCGGCCTTCAAAGATTGTTGGTCGAAGTGCTAATTTTCCGGTTGATATTTTGTAAATATTCCATAATTCTTTCGATCCGCGGTGAAAGAATTCCCCGGACCGTTCAGCGCGGTCCGGGGACGCCGGTCTGCAGTATCGGCTCAGTAGATATACTTCTCGGTGTAGTGACTGCCGTCGCCGATGTACTTCATAATGGTGCTGCTCTGCTTGCCGGAGGAAGCGAAGGTCGGGTCCATCCGCTGCCAGGTATTGCCGTCGAAATAAATGGCGGCGTTGACCCAGCCGTCCGTCTCGGACCAGACGCTGATCCACGCGTGGTAGGCGGAGCCGGCGTAGCCGATGACCAGCTTGCAGGGCACGCCCTGAGACCGGAGCATGGCGGTCATCAGTGAAGCATAATCGAAGCAGATGCCCTTCTTATCCGCCAGAACGGTATCCAGCACGGGCAAATAGCCGCTCTGGACGGTGCTGGCCTTCTGCTTGTCATAGGTGAGGTTGTTCACCACAAAATCATATACGGCCTTGACCTTTTCCAGCGGGTCGGTGAGGCCCTTGGTCAGCTCCGCGGCCTTGGCGATGGCATTTGGGGCGTTGGTGTAATCCACATACTGGTTGGGCCGCAGGAACGGGGCAAATTCATCCGCCATATACGCGGTGAAGCTGACGGAGACCACCGCGGCATACCTGGTGCCGGAGGTGTTCTCATACACGGTCACGGTGTAGCTGCCGTTGCCGTCCGACAGGGGAAAGGTGGTCCAGCTCTGGGCGGAGGCCTTCAGCGTGTAAGTATAGGTGGTGGTGGGGCCCTTCACCTGGGCCTTGATCTTTTTGGCGGAAGCCGCGGTGAATTTGGCCATGACATAGCCGTCCCCGGTGTTGGAATAGTCGATGGCGGCCTTGGCGCTGGTCTGTACCAGAACGCCGGAGGCGACAGGCGTCAGCAGGCTGCTGAGCGCGGGGGTGCTGAGCAGCGCGACCGTTTCTTCCGCGATATCCGCGCCGGCGATCTGCACATTATCCAGATAATTGTCGGCGGCAAGCGCGGCTTCCGCCTGCGCATCCTTGGCCGCTTCGGCGGATCCCTGTCCGCAGGCCGCCAACAGCGGCACCAGCAGCACGACAGCCAGCAGCGCAGCGGCAAACCGAATTCTCTCTCTCATGGCGGTCTCCTTTCCTCCCGCGCAAAACCCCTGCGCGGTCTCCCACAGCTGCAGTATAACAGATGATAGGGAAAAATAGAAGTACTTTTTGTAAGTTTTTTTCATTTTTTTTGAATTTTTGTAACCGTACTGAAGATGAGATTTCTGGTTGCAAAAAGTTACATATGATGATATATTGGCACTTGTATCCACCGTTGTATTACTTGTAACCGATAAGAGGTGTTTTGCGTATGGATTGCGGTGCTCTGGATATCCGCATGTTGGGCGGTTTCTCCATCAGTCTGGGTGACCGGGAGATCAACGACGGCGACAATCGCTCCAAAAAAGTCTGGCTGCTGCTGGCCTACATGATCTGCAGCCGCAGTCACACCATATCGCAGGACGAACTGGTGGAGCTCCTGTGGAGCGACGAGGAGAGCAGCTCCAATCCCATCAATGCCCTCAAGACCATGTTTCACCGGGTCCGCGCCATGCTGGACGGCCTCGGCGACGGGGCGGGTCACCGGCTGATCGTCCGCCGGGACGGCAGCTACGCCTGGAATCCGGACGTGGACTTTTCGCTGGACATTGACGATTTCAAGGCGCTGTGCGACCAGGGGAACAACGCCGTGGACCCGCAGCTTCGGCTGGACTGCTATCAAAAGGCGCTGGCGCTGTATCAGGGCGATTTTCTGCCCCGTCTGGCCTCGGAAGCCTGGGTCGTACCCAAGAGCGCGCGGCTGCACGAGTTTTTCGTCCGCGCGGCGGTGGCCGCGGCGGAGCAGTTGGAGCGCGGCGAGCAGTGGGCGGCGATTTCCGATTTGTGCTCCCGCGCGGTGGCGCAGGAGCCTTACAACGAGGAGCTCTATCTCCATCAGATGCGCGCCCTGCTGGCCCAAGGCCGGGGCCGCGAGGCGGTTTCCGTCTATCAGAACATGAGCGAGCTCATGTATGATAATTTCGGCGTCACGCCCTCGGAGGAGCTCCACGCCCTGTACCGGGAAGCGCAGAATTCCGTCAATGACCGGGAAGTCAGTCTCGGCACGGTGCGGGATCAGCTGCGGGAGAACGGCGGTTCCTTCGGCGCGCTGCTATGCGATTATGATTTGTTCAAGGTTATCTACCACGCCCAGGCCCGCAGCGTGGCCCGCAACGGCGACGCCGTGCATATCGGGCTGCTGTCGGTCGCCGGGGAGGACGGCCGGGAGCTTTCCAAGCAGAGTATTGACGTGTGCATGGATAATCTCCAACGGCTGATCTGTGCCTGTCTCCGCAGAGGCGACGTGGCCTCCCGGTGCAGCGTTTCGCAATATGTCATTCTGCTGCCCCAGGCGAACTATGAAAATTCCTGCATGGTGTGCGAGCGGGTGACCCGGGCCTTTGCCCGGCAGTATCCCCATTCCCCGGCAAAGCTGCGGTATTCCGTACAGCCGCTGGAGCCCATGCTTTAAATTGAGGAAATTGTTCCGGGCGGCCTGAGCCGCCCGGCTTTTTTAGTCTTCTTTGTGCTTTTTGCCGGCCACGACCACATAACCCAGGCCCGCAATGGCGATCACGGAGGCCACAAGGCTCACGGCGTCGGCGTCGCCCTCGCCTGTGACCTGCTGGGCGGCGTTGGCCTTGGTTCCGGTGGGCGCTGCCGCCACGGGCACTTCCTCGTCGGGGATATCGATCTCCTCCACCGGCTGTTCGCTCTCTCCTACGGTCAGCACGGCCCCGGCCTCCGCCGGAGATGCCGCGGGCTGAGCGGTTTCGTTGTCCGCAAAGACAGACACGCACAGGAGACACACGGTCAGGCAAAGGGCCATCACGGCGGCCGGTACAGTACGCGAAAGCTTCTTCATGGGCGGTTCCTCCTGATTTTCAAAGCGGCGGTAATCTCGCCGGCTTCGGTAATTAGAATGATTATAGCATGCTCCGGTTACAAAACAGGTTACATTTGCCAGTTTTTCCTTCATCTTCTCGGAGAAATAAATCACAAAAATTTCGATGCTTACTTGTGCAGATTGCGCGGAGCGCGGAAACCCCGGATGGCTTTCGGCATCCGGGGTGGGTCATTGTTCCGCTTCCCGCGGGCGGCCGAGGGCATAGAGCTTTTGGGCGGCGGCGATCAGCGGCTTGATCAGCACCAGTGTCAGCGCAAAGTTGGACGCGCAGTGGATCAGGTCGAAGGGGACGCCGGCGACCCAGTAGGCCGCGGCGGCGGGAAAGCCGCTGATAAACACATAGGGCAGCGCGCACATGGCGCCGAACAGCAGCCCGTGGGTGCCGGTGACGGCGGCCCACAGCAGCGGCGGCGGGCTGACCCGGCGCAGCAGCACGGCGGCAATGCACAGCAGCGGCCAGGCGTAGAGGTAGGCGAACCACCACACGCCGAAGCCGTACATCAGTCCTTCGACGAGCACATACACCCCAACGGCGCACAGCGCGCTCCACCCGAAGGTGACGGCGGTGACCACGGTAAGCACCGCGGTGAGATGCACGTTGGGGATCCAGGACAGGGCGAACTGGGTGGTCACCATCAGCGCCGACATCAGTCCCAGCTCCGCCAGATCCCGGGCGGCGAGCTTACTGGCCGGTCGTGAGGGTGAGCTCATAGGTCTCTCCGTCCGCGATGGGCGTGGTATCCGCGCCGGTGTTGACCTGTGCACCGCCCTTGGTAAGGCACCACCACTGCTGCTGCGCTTTGTCGGCGGTCTCGCCGTCCACGGTGGTGATGTACAGGCCGTACTGGCCCTGGGTGCCCTCCACCAGCTTTTTATCCTTCAGCGCGGCGCCCAGATACTCCTGATCGGTGTGCAGGGTGAAGTCCTTCTCGGATTTGTCCCCATGGACGACCTGAACGGCCACGGTCTTGCTGCCGAGCTCCGTCTGGGCCTGGTTCTTCTGCCAGAGGAGGAAGAAGCCGCCCACAATCAGCGCCAGCAGCATGATGACGATCAGGGTGCTTTTCCGCATCCGCTGGACATTTTCCCGCTGGGCTTTGGTCTCGGCCTTTTTCTTTTTCTGATTGACGTTGCTGTTGTTGGCCATGTTGATTCTCCTTTTTTCAAGCTCCGGCCGGACAGGGAACTTTTATAACTGCCTTCTGAAAAGCGGGAGACAATTTAATTCAGCCGTTTTTCTTCCACACGGAGGGGGCGCACAGCAGCAGGATCGGGTAAATCTCCAGTCTGCCGATGAGCATATCGAGAATGAGGACGGCTTTTGAAAACCACGAAAAGATGGAATAATTCCCCGCCGGGCCCACCAGGGACAGGCCCGGGCCGATATTTGAAATACAGGCGATGGTGCCGGTGAGATTCGTTGTGAGGTCAAGCCCGTCAAAGGAAAGGATCAGCACCGACAGCAGAATAATGAGCATATAAAGCATATAAAACGCATAAGCATAGCGGACAGTCTGCTCGCTCACCACTTTACCCTCCAGCCGCACCTTGCTGACGCTGCGGGGATACTGCAGGCGGCGGACCTCGCAGAACGAGGACTTGAGGAGAATGATCAGACGGGAGATCTTGATGCCGCCGCCGGTGGAACCGGCGCAGGCGCCGACAAGCATCAGCAGCACCAGAACCCAGCGGGAATACTCCGGCCACCCGTCAAAGTTTGTCGTGGCAAAGCCCGTCGTACTGATGATGGACGCCACCTGAAAATAGGAATACCGCAGGGCGGTGAAGTAGTTGCCGAAAAGATGCACGATATTGGCGGCGATGGTGAGCACCGCGAAGGCGATGATGCCGAGGTAGGTGCGCAGCTCCTCGCTTTTCAGCGCGGCCTTGAAGTGCCCGATGAGGACGAGGTAATAGAGGTTAAAGTTCACGCCGAAAAGGATCAGGAACGTGCCGATGACGATATCGATGTACGCGCTGTTATAATAGCCCACGCTGGCCGTTTTGGTGGAAAAGCCGCCTGTGCCGGCCGAGGCGAAGGAATGGAGCAGGGCGTCGAAGAAATCCATGCCGCCGCACACGAGCAGGATCGTTTCCGCAGCGGTCATGGCCGTGTAAATGAGATAGAGGATGGCGGCGGTCTTTTTCGCCTTGGGGACGAGCTTGCCCACCGTGGGACCCGGAATTTCCGCCCGCATGACGTGCATATAGTGGTCGCCCGACATGGGCAGCACCGCCATGATAAACACCAGTACGCCCATGCCGCCCACCCAGTGGGTGAAGCTGCGCCAGAACAGGCAGCCCTTCGACATGGCCTCCACGTCGGTGAGGATGCTGGCGCCGGTGGTGGTGAAACCGGAGACGGTCTCAAACAGCGCGTCGAGATAGTTGGGGATCTGCCCGGCCAGCACAAAGGGCAGCGCGCCGAACAGGGACATGGCGATCCAGGACAGGCCCACAACGGCAAATCCTTCCCGCGCGAAAATATCCTGGGATTTCGTTTTGACCCTGATCAGTCCGAAGCCCACCAGCCCCGTGAGGGCGATGGCGATCAAAAACGGCGTAGGGTCCTCGCGGTAGCAGATACCCGCCACCAGCGGCAGCACCATCAGGGCCGCCTCTATCAGCAGAACCCTGCCCAGGATCTGCCAGATCATTCGATAATTCATTTCTGTCTCTTACTCCTGCAGGATCGCGTCCAGATCGCTCAGTCCGCTTTTGGTGGTGACGACGATGGCCTTGTCGCCCGGCATGATCCGGGTGTGGCCGTCGGGGATGCTGCTTTTTCCCCCGCGGATGACCGAGGCGATGAGGATATCGGGCTTCAGCTGCAGGTCCTTCAGTTCGCGCAGGGTGCAGCGCGAGGCTTCGCCCACGTTGAACTCCAGCGCCTCCACCCGGCGGTCCACCAGATGGTACAGCGTCTCCACGTTGCTGCCGGTGGCGTTCTGCATGGCGCGGACATAGCGGGTGATCTGCTGGGCCACCAGCAGCTTGGGGCAGATGATGCTGTCCAGCGTAGTCTTGTCCAGCATCTCGGAAAAATGCTCCTCGTTGACCTTGGTGACCACCTTGCCCACGCCCAGCGTGCCGGCGTACATGGAAATGATGATGTTGTCCTCGTCATAGCCGGAGAGCGCCACAAACGCATCCGCGTTCTTCAGGCCCTCCTCCATCAGCACGTCCCGGCGGGTGGCGTCGCCCTGAATGATCTTGGCCTTGGGCAGCAGCTCGGCCAGCGTGTCGCACTTGGGCATGCTGCGCTCGATGATGGTCACGCCGATGCCCGCGGCGGTGAGCAGCTTGGTGAGATAAATCGCGATGCGGCTGCCGCCCATGATGATGACGTTGTGCACCGGCTTCTTGTAAGCGCCGGCGTTCATAAAAAAGCTGCGCAGCTCCGGCTGGGAGCCGGCGATGCTGATATAGTCGCCGCTTTTGAGCTTATACTCGCCGGTGGGGATGAGCACGTCCTCGCCCCGTTCCACGGCGCATACCAGCACCTTGGCCTTGTAGCGCGCGCCCAGATGGCGCAGGCGCAGCCCGTCCAGATCGCTGCCGTCGGGAATGCGGTAGGTCACCATGTCCACCCGGCCGTGGGAAAAGGTCTCCACCCGGGCGGCCGAAGGAAACTGCAAAACGCGGGAGATCTCCGCGGCGGCCTCCAGATCGGGGTTGATGGCCATGGACAGGCCCATGGTCTCCTGTAAAAAGTCGCTCTGGCCGTAGTATTCCGGCGAGCGGATGCGGGCCACGGTATATTTGGTACCCAGCTTTCGCGCGGCCATGCAGCAGATCATGTTGATCTCGTCGGAGCCGGTGGCCGCGATGAGCATATCCGCCGAGCGCACGCCCGCCTCGTCCAGCAGCTCCAGACTGGCGCCGTTGCCCTCCAGGGAGATCACGTCCAGCGCGTTGGACGCCTGACTGATCTTCTCATGGCTGGAATCGATGATCGTGATGTCATGGCCCTCCTCGGCCAGCTGCTCTGCCACGGTATAGCCGACCTTGCCGGCACCGGTCACAATGATTTTCAAAGTTGAATCCCCATCTCCAATAATACTGACTGCTTTGTCGCAAGTTCTATCATTATACCATGAATTCAAGGAATTCATGGTATAATCCGTCATCGCCGCCGGTTGCCCCATTCGGGGCGAGGCGGCGGACGATTTAAATGCGCCATCGCGCGCCGCGCGATGACGTGCGTGGTATAATAACCACGTAGTGGTTATTATACCATCAATAAAAAAAGTTTCAACCGTCAATTTGGCTGAACATCCATTGAAATCATAGGTATTCCGGTGCTATAATAAGTATTTATGGCAAGGAGGACGTTTCTATGGAACTCTATGAGAAAAAAGTGTGCGTCAGCGCCGACCTGGCCGCCATGAACGGGCTGCTGCGGCCTTCCGCGCTGTTCTCGCTTCTGCAGGACGCCGCCGCCCGGAGCGCCGCCGCCTACGGCGCGGGCATGGATGTGCTTTCGGCGAGAGGCATTCTCTGGATGGTAGTCCATATGCGGGCGGAGGTGCTCTCTCTTCCTGCCTTCGGCGACGAGATCGTGGTATCCACCTGGCTGGGCGAGGAAAATCACGGGCTCTACACCCGGTATTATGAGATCCGCCGGGCCGACGGCGGCAGCGCCGTGAAGGCCAGCGCCACCTGGGTGCTGGTGGACGCCGCCACCCGGGCCCTGACCCGGGACCCGGGGGTGCAGATGGCCCTGCTGGTCACCGGGCGGGAGACCGAGCGGCCCAGGAAGCTGCGCCTGCCGGAGCTGCCCAACACCTCCTCCTTCACCGCCCGCTACAGTCAGGCGGACGTAAACGGCCACATGAACAACGCCAAATATCTGGACGAGGCAGAGGACCGCATCCCCGTGGACTACCTGCTGCATCACCGCCTGTCCTATGCCGCGGCGGACTACCTGCGGGAGGTGCTCCCGGGGGAGACGCTCTCGCTGCGCTACGGCTGTGACGGCGGCGCCTGGTGGTTCTCCGGGGAGACGGACGAGCCCTGCTTCCGCGTCAAGCTGGTTTACGACTGATTTTTCCTTTTTGTGGCACAGGCCATAAAAGCGCCGCGGCAAAGCTGGTATGCTGGGAACAAAGGGAGGGATACCCATGTGCGCGCTGAAACGCGAAGACTATGACGACCATGGCTGCTGCTTCGGCCGCGGGGGCGTGATTCCCGCGCCCGACACCGCCCCAGCGCCGGCGGCCATCGACGTGCCCGCGGTGGTGCGGACGCTGGACGCGCTTTTGGAGCGGGACGATCTCGGCGCCGCCCGCGCCCATCTGGAGCGGTGGCTGACCGAGGCGCGCGCCCTGGGCGACTGGCGGGGGGAGCTGTCCGTCCAGTCCGAGCTGATGGGACTCCACCGGCGCACCGGCGACAGTGCCGCCGCTCTGTCCGCCGTGGAAGGGGGGCTGGCTCTGATCAACGCCCACCATCTGGGGAGCACCGTCTCCGGCGCCACGGTGACGCTCAACGCCGCCACCACGCTGAAGGCGCTGGGCCTCGCGGCACGGTCGCTGCCGCTGTTTGAGGAGGTCTGCCGCGTCTACGCCGCCTCTCTGGACCCCGGGGACTACCGCTTTGCGGGGCTGTACAACAACATGGCCCTGTCGCTGGCCGACACGGGCGACCTGGAGGGGGCGGAGACCTGCTTCCGCCGGGCCATGGCCGTGATCCGCGCCTGCCCGAACCCTGAAAACGAGCTGGCCGTGACGGACTGCAATCTGGCGGAGCTCTATGAGCGCGCCGACCCGGAGGACCCGCGCATCGGCGGCGCGCTGGAGGACGCCTGGGCCTGTCTCAACGCGCCCGGCGTGCCGCAGGACGGCTACCACGCCTTTACCCTCTCAAAATGCGCCCCCACCTTCGGCCATTTCGGGTATTTTTTCTACGAGACGGCGCTGAAAAAGCGCGCGAAGGAGCTCTATGACAGGACTTGACGAGGCCCGCAAATTTTACGAGGACTGCGGCCGGGCCATGCTGCACGACCGCTTTCCCGATTACGAGGGGCGGATAGCCGTAGGTCTGGCGGGCCACGGCAGCCAGTGCTTCGGCTATGACGACGCCCTCTCCCGGGACCACGACTTTGCCCCGGGCTTCTGCCTGTGGCTGACGGACGCGGACGATGCGCGCATCGGCGCGGCGCTGGCCCAGGCCTACCGCGCCCTGCCCGCCCCGGACCCGGCGGCGCGGAGCGTTCAGGGCGAAAACACCAGCGGTGTGCGCCGCACCCTGTTTTTCTACAGCCGCTACACCGGCTCCGAGGGTCTGCCGGAGGGAAACCTGCACTGGCTGTCCATCCCCTCCTGGGCGCTGGCGGAGGCCACCAACGGCGCCGTCTTCCGGGACGATCTGGGCGAGTTCACCCGGATGCGCGAGGTGCTGCTGCACGGGATGCCCGAGGATGTGCGGTTGAAAAAGCTGGCCGCCCGCTGCGCCTCCATGGCCCAGTCGGGGCAGTACAACTACACCCGCTGCCTCGCGCACGGCGAGGAGGGCGCGGCCATGCTGGCCGCCGCGGAGTTCGTCTCCTCCGCCGCCGACGCCGCGTATCTCCTCAACCGCCGCCACAAGCCCTATTACAAATGGGCCCTGCGCAGCATGGAGACGCTGCCCGTGCTGGGCGCGCTGCGGGATGCGCTGACCTTTCTGCTCACCGGCGACAACGATGCGGCGGGACAAAAGACCAAAGCGGGCGTCATCGAGGACGTGAGCGCCGCCGTCATCGGCGAGCTCAAAAATCAGAAGCTCACAGACGGCGCCTGGGACTATCTGGAGCCCCACGCCTATGAGATACAGGCGCGCATCGGGGACCCCGCGCTGCGCGCCATGCCAATTATGGAGGGATAAGCTATGACTGTTACCTGGCTGGGCCGCGCCTGCTTCAAGATCACCCATGACGGTTATTCCGTCGTCATCGACCCCTATTCCGCCGCCAGCACCGGCTATCCGGAGCTGCACATTACCGCCGACATGGTGCTGGTGAGCCATGAGCACCGGGGCCACAACAACCGCGGGGCCGTAAAGCTGACCGGCAGCGGCCGGCCCTGCCCCTTCGCCATTGAGAAAGTGGTGGTGAGCCACGACGAGGCCAACGGCAACATCCGCGGCATGAACACCATCCACGTGCTGGAGGCCGACGGCATCAAGCTGGTGCACACGGGCGACGTGGGTCTCTATTGCGATGACAGCCGCCTTTTCCGCCCCGACGCGCTGATGATCGGCTGCGGCAGCTTCCGCACCCTGCCGCCCTATGTGCTCAAGGACATGGCCGACGCCATGGGCGCCAACGTCGTCATCCCCATGCACTACCACCATGGGGACTGCGGCAACCGCCGCATCTCCACGGCGGAGGATTTCACCGGCCTGTACGACGGCGAATGCGACGTGATCGACTATCCCACCAACACCATCGAGATCACCAAGGGGATGCCTCACCAGGTGGCCGTGCTGAAGTACATGAAATAAGCCGTATTGAAAAAGGGGATGCCGGGTCTTTCGACCCGGCGTCCCCTTTTGCCCGTATTTCCTTTACTTTGCGCTCTTGGCATTGACCTTGGCGAGAAACTTCTCATTGAAGATAATGAAGCGCTCGTGGGTGCCCTGCCCGATGAGGCCGCACTCGTCATAGGCCTTCACGGAGAAGGTGAGCTTCCGGCCGTCCACGGCGGTGAGCTCGCTGTCCACATGCACCTTCATGCCCAGGGGTGTGGCGGCGTCGTGTGAAATGTCCAGCCGGGTGCCCACAGTGCCCTGTCCGGCCTCCAGCCCGCCGGCCACGGATTTCTGGCAGGTCTGCTCCATCAGCGCCACCATGGCCGGGGTCGCGAAAACCTCCAGCTCGCCGCTGCCGGCGAATTTTGCGGTATTGTCATGGGTAACGACGGTCTCGCCGTAACCTTTGATTCCTGCTTCCAGCATTGTCGTGATCTCCTTTGTTGAAAAAATTATGAAATGATTTTAACATACCGTCGGTGAATTGACAAGCCCGGGAGCGGGGGTGCTCGAGGGGGAGGGCGGCGCCCCGCCTCGAATTGGATCTCAGCTTTTTCTGCGCCGAATGTTTTGGTGTATAAAAAACTCCGGCCAACCGGCCGGAGCTCTTCGACTGCGGGGGGCGCAGTCTATTTATGGATATACGACATCCTCATCCTATATATCACAACCGGCTGACGTTTTCAACACTTTTTTAAAAGTGTTTTGACCTTTTCTGCATTATTGTCAAAATTGTTAAAATTTTATTCAGCCGATTTGGGCTTTTTGCCCTCTCTGGAATTGATGGAACCCCGGAACACCACGAAGCGGTCGAACAAAAACTCCGTGATGAGATTGACCACCATGGTGACGAACAGCACCAGATACTTGGGTGCGCCGACGTCCACGCAGACCTGGCCCAACCAGGTGGACAGCGGCGTGAACACCGCATAGTAGCCCAACACCTTCAGCATGGCGACGGGCACGTTGTTGGCGGATTTGAAGGTGTAGTTGCGGTTGAGGGTGAAGTTCCACACCACGGACAGCACCAGCGCGATGAGATAGGCCGGCCAGTAGGGGAACTTCGCCAGCTCCGACATCAGGGAGAAGGAGCCGGCCTGGATGACGCCGGCGGAACAGGAGAAGGCCAGAAATTTCACTGCCTGGATAGTGTTTTCCTTCTTGGACAGCTTCGGGTCTTTAGCCATGGACTACCGTCACCTCGTCCCCCGGTCTCACCCATCCGGAAGCGAGCACCTTGACAAAAATCCCCTCCCTGGGCATGACGCAGTCGCCGGTGGCCTTGCGGATGGCGCAGTCCTGATGGCACTCCTTGCCGATCTGGGTAACCTCCGACAGCGCCTCGCCGATCTTCAGCCGGGTGCCCACGGGCAGGGTGTAGACAGTCAGCCCGTCGATGAGGATATTTTCCGCAAAAGCGCCGGGGGCCAGCGCAAAGTCGATTTTCTCCTGCATCCGGGCCACGCTCTCCGTACCCAGCAGGCTCACCTGCCGGTGCCAGGGGCCGGCGTGGGCGTCACCCTCGATACCCCAGTCGGCCTTGAGGTAGGCTTCGGGCACAGTGTGCTTCTGGATGCCCCGCACTTCGCTGATATTGATTGCCTTCACTGTCGCCATAATTTATTCTCCTCTTCTGAAAATGCCGCTTTTGCCGCCGGTCTTTTCCAGCAGCCGGATGGTGTCGATCACCATATCCTTCTGCACGGCCTTGCACATATCGTACACCGTCAGCGCCGCCACGGAAACGGCGGTCATGGCCTCCATCTCCACGCCGGTGACGCCGGTGCATTTCGCGGTGGCCGTGATCTCCACGGCCAGCTCGGCTTCGTTCATCTCGAACCGGATGTCCACCCCGGAAATGGCGATGGGGTGGCACATGGGGATGAGGTCCGGCACGCGCTTGGCCCCCATGATGCCCGCGATCTGGGCGGTGCCCAGCACGTCGCCCTTGGCCATGCCGCCGGAGCGGATGAGGTCGAAGGTGGCGCGGTTCACCAGCACCCGGCCCGCCGCCGTGGCGGTGCGCAGGGTCTCGTTCTTGCCGGAGACGTCCACCATGCGGGCCCGGCCGCTTTCGTTGAAATGAGAAAAGTCCGCCATCGTTATGACCCTTCCTTCCGCGCCGCTCAGGCACAAACCGGCTCAAAAAACGAAAGGCCGTTCGCGCCTGTTTCGCGGCTTCCGCCGCGGCGGCGAGTGAAACGCGCTCAAAAATCGGTAAAGTCCGAACCTGCTTCGGACTTCACCCGCCGATTCGGTTCATGTCCCTCCGGGAGCCGCTCCGCTCCGTGGCGGAGAGGATGCCGTGCTGCTTGGGCTTGTGGGCGATCGCCAGCTTCAGCGCCCAGGTCAGCTCCGAGCCGTGCAGGCCCCGGAGATGGATCTCCTCCGCCGAGTGCAGGCAGGGCTTCAAGCAGCCGTCCGCCGTCAGGCGCAGACGGGAGCAGGTGTCGCAGAACTCGTCGCTGAGGGGGCTGATGAGCCCCACCCGGCCCTTGCCGTCCGGCAGGCGGTACAGCCGGGCCACGCCGTCGCCCGTCTGCCCCACCGGCACCAGCCGCGGGACTTTTTCCAGCACCACCGAGCACGGGATGTAGGAACTCTCGGGAAAGCGGATGGTGTCGCCGATGGGCATGAGCTCGATAAAGCGCAGCTCCACCGGGCAGGAGCGGGTGAGCTCCACCAGCTTATAGATCTCGTCGTCGTTCACGCCGCCCATGAGGACGGTGTTGATCTTGATGGGCGTCAGCCCCGCCTCGAAGGCGGCGTCAATGCCGTTGAGGGTGTCGCTGATCTCGCCGCAGCGGGTGATGGCCCGGAACTTCACGGCGTCCAGCGTATCCAGGCTGATGTTCACGCGCTGAAGCCCGGCCTCCCTGAGCTTGAAGGCCATCTCCGGCAGCAGCGCGCCGTTGGTGGTCATGGCCAGCTCCCGGATGCCGGGCACGGCGGCGATGCGCCGCGTCAGCTCCACAATGCCGGGACGAACCGTCGGTTCGCCACCGGTGATGCGTATTTTTTCAATTCCCAGCCCCGCGGCGGCCTGGACGATCTCCACGATCTCGTCATCCGTCAGCACGGCCAGCTTCGGCGGCGGCGCGTCCGGCGGCATGCAGTAGATGCAGCGCTGGTTGCAGTTTTCCGTCACCGAAATGCGCAGATAATTGATCTCACGGCCAAAACTGTCTTTCATCGGTTCCCCTCATTGCCGCATGTCTCGCTTTGCGGTAATCAATTTATACCATCAGCCCGCCGAAAAGTCAATGTATCCCCACGGCGGCGGGAGGGGCAGACCTCTCCCGAAAAAGCCGCGGGACGCTAATCTGCGCTGTCGATATACGCGCAGGCGGCCAGCGCGGCCACGGAGCCGTCCGCCGCCGCGGTGGTGAGCTGGCGCACCTTTTTGGCGCGGCAGTCCCCGGCCACGAACACGCCCGGCGTTTTGGTCAGGCAATCCTCCCCGGACAGGGCGTAGCCCCCGGCGTCCAGCGCCAGAGAATCCGCGAAGGCGCCGTTCACCGGCTCCCGGCCCACGGCCACGAACAGGCCGTCCACCGCGAGCTCCCGGGTCCGGCCCGAGGCGTTCTCCACCGTGATCCCCGTCAGCGTCCCCTTCCCGTGGAGGGCGGTGACCCGGCTTTCCAGCACGAATTCCACGCTTCGCATTTTCCGCAGCCGCTCCACCAGCTGCTCCTCCCCGCGAAATTCGGCGCGGCGGTGGATGAGATACACCCGGCTGCTCTTCTCCGCCAGCATCACGGCGTCCTGCAGGGCGGAATTGCCGCCGCCCATGACGGCCACCGGCCGCCCGGCATAGAACGCGCCGTCGCACACGGCGCAGAAGCATTCGCCGTTGCCGATATAGTCCGCCTCCCCCGGCAGGCCCAGTTCCCGGGGCTTGGCGCCGGTGGCCAGAATAACGGCTTTGGCCTTATAGATCCCGCCGGAGACGGTGCGCACCGTCTTCTCAGGGCCGTCGGCTATGGATATTGCCTCGTCCAGTTCCACTTCCGCCCCCTGATCCATGGCCGCGGCCAGGAACCGGTCGCCCAGCTCCGCGCCGCTGACGGATTCGATGGCGGGGAAATTTTCCACTCTCGGCGACCAGACGATCTGCCCGCCGAAGGCGTTCTTTTCCAGCACCAGCACGGATTTTCCGGCCCGCCGGCAATAGACCGCGGCGGTGAGGCCCGCCGGACCCCCGCCGATAATGATAACGTCGTACATCTTGCGACCGTCCCTTCCCTTCCGTTCCGTTCAATTTACGTACGGAAAACAGGCCGCCGCGTCTGACCACGGCGGCCTGTTTTTATGTTTTTTACTGCTTGGCCAGGAACTGCTTGATGGCGCCGGCACCGGCGTATTTCTGGTAGCCGCCGTTCTCCGGGACCACCAGCGTGGGTGCCTGCTTGACGCCGTAGCTCAGCGCCAGCTCGGCGTTCTCCTCGGCGAACAGCTTTTCATAGGGGTAGCCCGCCTTTTCCAGATACGACACCGCGATGCGGCAGTTGGGGCAGGTGGGCGTGGCAAACAGCAGCGCCTTGGCGCCCGGATCGGCCATTCCGGCCGCCGCCTTCTGTCCGCCGGTCTCCGCCGGGGCCGAGTCGGCCTTGAGGGGGCCGGCATGGGTGAGGGTGGAATTGCTGAGATCGTATTCCTTGCGCTCCTTGTACTCCTGGGTCTTGCCCGCGTTCCAGTTCTGCACCGGGCGGTAGTAGCCGGTAATGCGGCTCCAGACCTCAGTCGGCTCGCCGCAGTCGGGGCAGGTGAACTGCTCGCCGGTGAGGTAGCCGTGGTTCTTGCAGATGGAATAGGTTGGCGACAAGGTGTAATACGGCAGCTTGTAGTTTTCAGCGATCTTGCGCACCAGCTTGGCCGCGGCCTGCCAGTCCGGCAGCTTCTCGCCCAAAAAGGCGTGGAACACGGTGCCGGAGGTATACAGGGTCTGCAGCTCGTCCTGCACGTCCAGCGCGGCGAAGATGTCCTCGGTATAGCCCACGGGCAGATGGCTGGAGTTGGTGTAGTAGGGCGCGCCGCCCGCCTCGGCGGCGGTGATGATGTCGGGGAACTGCTCCACATCGTGCTTGGCCAGCCGGTAGGTGGTGGATTCGGCGGGGGTGGCCTCCAGATTATAGAGGTCGCCGTATTCCTCCTGATAATCCTTCAGGCGGTCCAGCATATGGGCGAGGACTTCCTTGGTGAAGGCCTGGCAGGCGGGTGTGGTCATGTCGGCCCGGATCCAGTCGGCGTTGAGGCCCGCCTCGTTCATGCCAATGAGACCGATAGTGGAAAAGTGGTTGGCAAAAGTGCCGAGGTAGCGCTTGGTATAGGGGTAAAGGCCTTCGTTCAGCAGCTTCGTGATGACGGTGCGCTTGACCTTCAGCGAGCGGGCGGCCAGATCCATCACGTGATCGAGGCGCTTGTAGAAATCGGCCCTGTCCCTGGCCTGATAGGCGATGCGGGGCATATTGATGGTCACGACGCCCACGCTGCCGGTGGATTCGCCGCTGCCGAAAAAGCCGCCGGACTTTTTGCGCAGCTCGCGCAGGTCCAGACGCAGACGGCAGCACATGCTGCGCACGTCGGAGGGCTCCATATCGGAGTTGATGTAGTTGGAAAAATAGGGGGTGCCATACTTGGCCGTCATCTCAAACAGCAGGCGGTTGTTCTCCGTGTCGCTCCAGTCGAAGCCCTTGGTGATGGAATAGGTGGGGATGGGGTACTGGAAGCCCCGGCCGTTGGCGTCGCCCTCGATCATGATCTCGATGAAGGCCTTGTTCACCATGTCCATTTCCTTCCGGCACTCGCCGTAGGTAAAGTCGGTCTCCCTGCCGCCCACGATGGCCTTCTGGTCCGCGAGATCCGCGGGGCAGGTCCAGTCCAGCGTAATGTTGGAAAACGGTGCCTGCGTGCCCCAGCGGGACGGGGTGTTCACGCCGTAGACGAAGGACTGCACGCACTGCTTGACTTCCTTCTGGGTGAGGTTGTCCACCTTCACGAAGGGGGCCAGATAGGTGTCGAAGCTGGAGAACGCCTGGGCGCCGGCCCATTCGTTCTGCATGATGCCCAGAAAGTTCACCATCTGGTTGCACAGGGTGGACAGGTGGCTGGCGGGGGTGGAGGTGATTTTGCCGGGCACGCCGCCCAGGCCGTCCTTGATGAGCTGGCGCAGGCTCCAGCCGGCGCAGTAGCCGGTGAGCATGCTCAGGTCGTGGATGTGCATATCGCAGTTGCGGTGGGCGTTGGCGATCTCCTCGTCATAGACCTCGGAAAGCCAGTAGTTGGCCGTGATGGCGCCGGAGTTGGACAGGATCAGGCCGCCCACGGAGTAGGTGACGGTGGAATTTTCCTTCACGCGCCAGTCGGAGGCGTTGACATACTTGTTCACCGTGTCCGCGTAGTCCAGATAGGTGGACTTGGCGTTGCGCAGCTTCTCACGGTTCTTGCGGTAGAGGATATAGGCCTTGGCCACGGTCTCGTAGCCGCCCCGGGACAGCACGGTCTCCACGCTGTCCTGGATGTCCTCCACGGCGACCTTGCCGTCTTTGATCTTGGGCTGATAATCGGCCGACACCTTCAGCGCCAGAAAGTCGATAATGTCGTCGTTATACTCCGTGCCGGTGGCATCGAACGCCTTGCGGACCGCGTCCGCGATTTTTTTGATATTGAAATCAACGATCTTGCCGTCTCTTTTGACTACCTGATACATTTTTTATCCTCCCACATTCTCTATCACACGCCTCTGACCCGGGCGGCGGGGACGAATTCCCGCACCGCTTCGCACAGCTCGCGCATTTCTCTTTCGTTGTAAGGACCCAAGCCGTCGATGGCGATGACGTCGCCGGAATCCTTGAACTGCTGGAGATAATATTCCTTCGCCCCGGCGATCCATCGGGCCGCCCCCAACAGGCTCTCTTTCGTGTGCAGCCCTTTCACCACGGTGGTGCGGAATTCATAGTCCACGCCGCTGTGCATCAGGAAATCCCGGCTTTTTTCCACGGGCGCCAGATCGAAATCGGGTACGCCGACGGTCCTGCCGTATTCCTCCGGGGAATTTTTGATGTCCATGGCCACCCGGTCCGCCAGCCCGGCGCTGACGATGCGCATGAGCCGATCCGGGAAGGAGCCGTTGGTGTCCAGCTTGATCTTGTAGCCCAGATTTTTGATCTTTTCCAAAAAACCGTCGATGTCGTCGTGCAGCAGCGGCTCCCCGCCGGTGACGGCCACTCCCTCCAGAACCCCCCGCCGCTTTTTCAGAAAGGCCAGCACTTCGTCCTCGTCGGTGTCCCGGGCCAGCCGCTCGGGCAGCACCAGAGGCGCGTTGTGGCAGAAGGGGCAGCGGAAATTACACCCCCCGGTAAACACCGTGCAGGCCACGGCGCCGGGATAGTCCAATAATGTCAGTTTTTGCAGTCCTGATATCAGCATGATTCTCTCCATTGTTTCGCAGATAAAACCGACAGCAGAACCTGCTGTCGCTTTCAATACTAGCTTATCACGCCCCCGATGTCAAGCAACAATACACAAGATATTGATAAAAATTCGGTTACAAACGGCAAAATCACCACAAAATATAGTATTCCGTCCCCGGAAATGTCCATGGGCGGAATACAGAAGTTTTTTGTCATTTTCCGGCAAAATGTCAAAAAGTGCCGCTATCTCAAGGCCTCCAGCACCGCTTCGGCACAGCGCATACCGTCCACGGCGGCGGAGGAGATGCCCCCCGCGTAGCCCGCGCCCTCCCCGCAGGGATAGAGCCCCCGGATGCCGGCGGAGACCCTGTCGGCGTTTCTCAGAATGCGCACCGGCGAGGAGGAGCGCGTCTCGGGGGCGGTGAGCACGGCGTCCGGCGTGTCGAAGCCGGCGAGTTTTTTCCCCAGCGCCGGAATGGCCAGCCGCAGCACGGAGGTGATCTTTTCGGGCAGCACCTCCGTCAGGTCGCCCCATTTTACGCCGGGGCGGTAGCTGGGCCGGACGGAACGCGGGCCGGCGCTGGCCGTCCCGGACAGAAAATCGCCGCACAGCTGGGCCGGGGCAAAGTAATTGCCGCCGCCGTACTGAAAGGCCCGCTGCTCGATGGCCCGCTGCCAGTACATCCCGCCCAGCGCGGACTTGTCCGGGAAATCCTCGGGCCCGAGGGTGACCAGCAGGGCGGCGTTGGCGTTTTCGCCGTCGCGCCGGGAATAGCTCATGCCGTTGGTGACCACGCCGCCCGGCTCGGAGGCCGCGGCGAACACCTGCCCGCCGGGGCACATGCAAAAGGTATAGGCGCTCCCGCCGCCGGGCAGCGTCACGTTCAGCGCGTAATCCGCCGGGGGCAGCGCCCCCCGGGGGCGGCCGTACTGGGCACGGTCGATATCGGCCTGTCTGTGCTCGATGCGCACGCCCATGGAAAAGGCCTTGGGCTCCATGGGCACGCCCAGCGAATGCAGCATTTCAAAGGTGTCCCGGGCGGAGTGGCCCACGGCCAGGATCAGGGCCCCGCAGGGCAGATCGTAGTCCCCTTCCCCGCTGTGGACGCGCAGACCCGTCAGCCGGTTTTCGGCTGTGACAAGTCCGTCCAGCCGGTGGCCGAAGCGCACCTCGCCGCCGTGCGCCTCCACATCCGCCCGAATGGCGCGCACCACATCCACCAGAATGTCGGTGCCGATGTGGGGCTTGGCGTCGTACAGCACGCTCTCCGGCGCGCCGTGAAGATAAAACTGGCGCAGCATCCATTCCAGCCGCGCGTCGTGGATACCGGTATTCAGCTTGCCGTCGGAAAAGGTGCCCGCGCCGCCCGCGCCGAACTGCACGCTGCACTCCGGGTCCAGCGGCGCCTCGCCCGCGCGGAAGGCGGCCACCTTTTTCATCCGCTCGTCCACATCCGGCCCGCGCTCGATCACAAGGGGTCTGGCCCCGGCGTAAGACAGCACCAGCGCCGCGAACATCCCCGCCGGGCCGAAGCCCGCGACGACAGGCCGGGTCGGCACGGAGACGGCGGGGATGGGATACTCGTATTCCGTATACGGCGCCGCGTCGGGCGTCCCCGCCCGGGCGAGGAGCTTTGCCTCGTCGCCCCGGACGGTCACCGCCGCCGACACCACGTAGTGGATGTCGTTTTTCTTCCGGGCGTCCAGCGAGCGCTTCACCAGGCGGAGCCCCGTCACGGTCTCCTCGGATACGCGCAGCTTCCGCGCGGCCCGCTTTTTCAGCGCCTCCCGGGGCTCGTCCGGCTCCAGGCGCAGATTGCGTACAAGAATCATCTCCCCAGCCTCCCGGCGATACGCCCGCTGGCCCACGCCCACTGGAGGTTGAAGCCCCCGCAGTCGCCGTCCACGTCCAGCACCTCGCCGCAGGCGAACAGGCCCGGCACCAGGCGGCTCTCCAGCGTCCGGGGGTCGAACTGGGCGGTGTCCATCCCCCCCGCCGTGACCTGCGCGGCGTCGAAGCCCTCCGTGCCGCGCACGGGCAGGGCGAAATCCTTGGCGGCGGCCGCCGCCGCGGTAAGCTCCCCGTCGGTGAGCTCGCCCAGCGGCTTTGTGCCGGAGAGGCCCGCGTATTTCACCGCCATGCGGCCCAGCCGGTTGTGGAGCACGCCGGTATACAGCTCCTCGGCGGGCAGGGCGGGGCAATTTCTCCGCCGGGCGCGGAGCAGCGCTTCGACCTGCGCCGGGGTCAGGGCGCGCAGCAGGTCGATGTGCAGGGTCTTCGGCCCGTCTCCGGCGGTGGACACCGCCCGGGACACTTCGAAGGCCGCGGGGCCGGACACGCCCTTTTCGGTGAACTGGATCTCCCCCGCGCTCTCCCCCGCCGCCGCGCCTGTCAGGCGCAGCGCGGCATCCGTCCGGACTCCCTTCAGCGCCCGGGTATAGTCGGGGTCGGTGGTGATGGGCGCCAGCGCCGGGTAGAGCCCGGTGCGCCGGTGGCCCAGCGTCTTCAAAAGCTCGTAGCCGTCCTTCCCGCCGCCCAGCCTGGCCCCGGCGCAGCCGCCGCAGGCCACGACGACATAGTCCGCCGCCGTCTCGCCGCTCCCGGTGCGCACAAGGAAGCCCGCGCCCTTACGGACGATGCCCGTCACCGGGGCGGCGGTGCGCAGCTCGACGTTGTCCTTTTGCAGGGCGAAGCGCAGCACGTCCACCACGGAGTTGGCGGAATCGGACAGCGGGTACACCCGGCCCCCCGGCTCCGTCACCGTGACCAGGCCCAGCGCGCGGAAGAACGCCAGCGCCGCTTCCGGCGGGAACGCGGTCAGCGCGGCGGCGGCGAAATCCGCGCCGCCGTGGTAGCGGGCCGGCACCGCGCCGGTGTTGGTGAGGTTGCAGCGGCCGTTGCCGGTGCTGAGGAGCTTGCGGCCCACCCGCTGCTGCCGCTCGTAGAGAAGGATATGGTTGTCGGCGTCCTCCGCCGCGGCGATGGCCGCCGCCATGCCGGAGGCGCCCCCGCCGATGATCGCAACAGTCTTCATGGTCAGCCTCGGTATAAAATGTCGTTGGCCACGGGCTTGTAGAACAGCCGGGAGATCTCCTCCCAGTCCCGGGTCCGGCCCAGGATCCACATGATCTTGGCCAGCACGCTCTCCGTGGTCATGTCGTAGGCCTCCAGCACGTTGCGCCAGCCCTTCAGCCGGTGGCCCACGTTATAGACGGCCAGATCGCTGCCCTCGTTGGGCACCTGGGTGGTCATGATGATGATCTTGCCGTTTTGGATGCCCTTGGTGATGATGTCGAAAAATTGGTCGGAATTATAGCTGGGCAGCCCGCCCACGCCGAAGCTCTCGATAATCACCGCGTCCTTGCGCCGCAACAGAAAATCGATAAGCTCGAAATCGATGCCGGGGATCATTTTCACCAGACCCACGTTGGCGTCCAGCGTGTCGCAGAACAGGGGGGCAGGCAGCGCCTCCTGCCGGATGTACTGCATCAGATAGCCGTCCTGCAGGGTGGCGACGTAGGGGTAATTGATGCTGGAGAAGGCCTGAAAGCTCTTGGAGCGGGTCTTGCGGGCCCGGGTGCCCAGAATGACCTTGCCGTTGAACACGATGTTCACCCCGCTGATGCCGTCGGCGCAGGCCGTGATGAAGGCGTCCCGCAGGTTGACCTTGGAATCGGTGCTGTCGAAGTTGATGGGCTTCTGCGCCCCGGTGAGAATGATGGGCTTGGGGCTGCCCTGAACGAGATAGGACAGCGCCGCCGCGGTGTAGGCCATGGTGTCCGTGCCGTGGGTGACGACGAAGCCGTCGCAGGAATCGTAGTTGTCCCGCACGGCGCGCGCCGCCGCCAGCCAGTGGGCGGGGGTCATGTTGGTGCTGTCGATGTTGAACAGCGGCAGGCAGCGCACCCGGCACAGCTCCGACACGCCGGGGACATATTCCATCAGCTGCTCCGGGGTCAGCTCCGGGGTCAGCCCCTCGCCGGTGACCTCCGAGGCGATGGTGCCGCCCGTGCCGATCATGAGTATATTTTTCATGGCGCCCTCCGACTCTTTTTCTTTGTGTCTGTGGTTATTATACCAATCCCGCCCCGCCAATGCAACGGCGGGACGGGGAAAAATCCGATGGGTCTTGACAACGGCGGACCGGGGCGGTATCTTTGAGTAAAGAAGCTTTTAATCAAGCCTCGCTTGAAGAACTGTCAAAGGAGGAGCCCTGATTATGGATACTGAAAAATGCAAAGCTCTGCTGTGCACCATTGAAACGGGCAGTCTCTCCGCCGCCGCGGAAAAGCTGGGCTACACGCCCTCCGGCATCAGCCGCATGATGGCCGCGCTGGAGGCCGACGCGGGCTTTCCGCTGCTGGTGCGCTCCCGCAGCGGCGTGACCCCCACCGGGGAGTGCGAGCGTCTGATGCCGCTCTTTCGCGCCCTGTGCAGCTACGGCGACCAGTTTGAGCAGTCCACCTCCGAGATCCGCGGGCTGGGGACCGGCGTGGTCACGGTGGGCGTGTCCTCCGGCGGCTATTACCGCTGGCTGTTCCAGGTGATCTCCGATTTCTGCCAGGTGTATCCCAAGATCGAAGTGCGCGTGCTGGACGGCATCAGCAGCGAGCTGACCGTCGCCATGGACGAGCACCGCGCCGACCTGTGTCTCATCAGCCGCCGGGAGGGGAACTTCCACTGGCTGCCCCTGGCCATCGAGGAGATGGTGGCCTGGCTGCCGGCGGGGCACCCGCTGGTCTCGGCGCCCACCTTCCCGTTGGAGCAATTTGCCAAGGACCCGTACATCGACATCACCCACACCAGCGATACGGACTGCTCTTTGCTGCTGGACCGGGGCGGTATCACGCCCAACGTCCACTTCACCGCGTCGGACAACTACGCCGCCTATCTCATGGTGGAGGCGGGTCTGGGCGTCAGCCTGAACCAGTCGCTGGTGTCCCGGGACTGGACGGGCCGGGTAGCCATCAAGCCGCTGAGCCCGCCCCAGCCGGTGGAGATCGGTCTGGCCATCCCGGAGACGCTGGCCCCCGCCGCCCGGCGTTTTGCGGACTTCGCCGCCGAGCGCGCCGAACAGTACGCGGTGGACTGATCCCGCAAGGCAGAAAAGACGGCCCCATTTGGGGCCGTCTTTGGTTTTCCTTGTTCAGCTTTTGTCGT
>DAOPXW010000009.1:33182-38569 GCA_035352555.1 Oscillospiraceae bacterium | reverse complement strand
CTGAAACACACGCCGTCCGCGGACGGCGTGTGTTTTTCCCCGGAAATTTAATTTTCCTCTAATAATGGAGTGCTATCGTGTGTGATACACAAGAGAAAGAGTTTTGACAAGAAAAATCCCCTTAATCATTGATTTTTCAATCGAAATGTGATTTAATTAATTAAATCGGGTCATACCAAAATTCAAAATGCGGGAGGGTGCGCCATGTCCGCTGCAATGTATATACTCGGCGGGGCGGCGGGACTGGCTTTCGGCACCCTGGTCGCCTATCTCAATTCGCTGATAACCAAGAGATATCTAAACAGAAATAAGGATAATCAGGGGCCGGAAGGGACGGCTGCGGCCATGGGGCTGACGTTTATAAGACAGCTTGTCAACATTGCCGCTTTGGCAATTGTTTTTTTTATGCGCAATATTGTCCCGCTGCCCTTTATAGCCACTGCCATCGGAACGGTGATCGGCCTGACTGCCGTTTCCATTTTGCTCGTTTACAGACTTACGGATAAGTTTAACCGACAGTGAACGGAAAATAAGTCCGGGAGGTAGAATAAATTGACGTTCAATACAGATTTTTCCATTGGGAAGCCCATCATAACCATCTGGGTGATTATCGCGGTGCTCACAATATTGTCCATTCTTGTCACAAGGCGGCTGAAGGACGTCCCCGGCCCGCTGCAGAACATCGTGGAGATGGCGGTGGAAAAGCTGGAGGATTATTTCGGCGGGACGCTGGGCTTTGAGAATATGCGCAGGTATTTCGGCATGTTCGCCACGCTCTTCATTTTTATCGTGGTGTCCAACTACTCCGGATTGATCCCCACCGCCGGGGAGACTTTCGCCGTCCCGACGGCCAGCATCTCCGTTACCGCCGCGCTGGCAGTTATCGCATTTTTCACGACCCACACCATCGGCATACAGCGGCAGGGCGTCGGCGGATACGCGAAGTCCTTCCTCAAGCCGATCGCTTTTCTGCTGCCCCTGACCCTTCTGGATCAGATGGTGCGCCCGTTTTCTCTGGCTATCCGACTTTACGGCAATATTTACGCCGAGGAGATGGTCACGGCGCAGCTGCGCAAGATGTTTCCTGTGCTGTTGCCGCTGGTGATGCAGGTGCTCAGCCTGCTGTTCTGCCTCATTCAGGCCATGGTCTTTACCATGCTCACGGCCGTTTATGTCCATGAGGCCATCGGCGGGGACGAGTGACGTAATCATGTGTTGTTATATTACTAATAATTACCATTTTATACAGGAGGAATCATTATGACTTCATCGGCAATTATCGCGATCGCCGCCGCGCTGGCAATATCGATCAGCACCATCGGCCCGGGCATCGGCCAGGGCATCGCCGCCTCCAAGGCCATGGAGGCCATGGCGCGCCAGCCGGAGATGGTGGGCACGCTCCGCACCAACATGATCCTTGCGCTGGCCATCATGGAGGCTCTCGCAATCTACGGACTGCTGATATCATTCATCCTTATCGCGAAAATGTGATGAGGCTTCCGCGACCCCAACACGAAAGGAAGGCTGATTACATTGACACTTGATCTTTGGACTGTCATTCTGACCATTGTCAGTTTCTTCCTTCTCTATTTTCTGCTGAACACCTTTTTGTTCAAGCCCATCATCAAATTTATGGACGACCGCAAGGCCCGCATCGAGGGCGGCCTTGAGGAGGGCAAAATGGCCAGGCAGGCGAAGGAAGAAAACCGGCGGCAGCTGGAAGAAGAACTGCGCCGCACCGGCGGCGAGGCCAAGCAGGTCCTGGCGGACGCCAAAAGCGTGGACGAGGCGGGCCGCGCCAAGGTGCTGGAGAGCGCCCGCAACGACGCCACCGCCGCGCTGAAGGACGCCCGGGGCCGGATCGGCGAGGAGAAGAAGGCTGCGGAGGCCTCCGTTTCGGAGAGCATGCCGGAGCTGGTGGCCGCGCTGACCGCGCGGCTTTTGGGGGACGACGCCGTCGTCTCCGCCAACGCCGGTCTCATCCGGGACTGTGTCCTGACCGCGCGGGAGCAGTGAGCTTATGAAGAATCCTCAATTCAGGAAAGGGGGGATGAGGCGGAATGTCATGGCTTGATATCCTCTGGATGGTGCTCAACTTCGTCATCCTGTTTGGCGGACTTTGGTACCTGGCGCGAAAACCCATTGCGAAAGCATTTAAGGGCCGGCAGCAATCCATTGCCGCCGAGCTTGAAAAGGCCGCGGACGCCCGGAAGGAAGCTGCGGGGCTGAACGCCGAGATCGACACCGAGAAAGCCTCCGCCGCCCAAAAACAAAAGGGCATAATCGATGATGCCCACCGTCAGGCCGCCGAAAGAAGCACCGAGAGCGTTCAGCGCGGCCGGCAGGAGGCCGGGGAGATCACCGGCGGCATCGCGCTGAGCGAAGCGCAGATGCGCGACGAGATGGCCGCCCAGATCTCCGCCAAGGCAGTCAAAACCGCGGCGGCCCTCACCGGAGAGGTGCTGAAGCAGCCGCCCTTCGCGTCCTCGCGGCAGGCCCTTACGGATGCGTACATCCGACAAATCAAAGAATTGGTGGCAGCAATGCCGAGTGATATTTTGAATATGAACGAACTGAAGAAGCTGAACATTTCAATATCGAGCTCCGAGCCGCTGAGCGACGAGGAGATGAAAAAGCTGCAGGCCATCCTGTGCGAGACGTTCATCTCCATGCACAACGAGGTGGACGACAAGCTCATCGGCGGCGTGCGGATGCAGGTCGGCGACACCGTCTACGACGGCTCTCTGGCCCATTCGCTGGACCGGCTGACCCAGGAGGTCGAGGCCAACACCCTCAGATCCGACGGCGAAATGCAGTCCATCGCTCAGGGCATCAAGGATAAGCTCCGCGGCGCGGACAACAGCATCGACGTGTATCAGACCGGCAAGGTCATCTCCGTGTCCGACGGTATCTGCCGCGTCTCGGGTCTGGCCGACGTGATGGCCGGCGAGATGCTGGAGTTCCCCGGCGACCTGCGCGGCATGGTCATGGATCTGGACAGGGAGACCGTGGGCGTCGTGCTGCTGGGCTTTTACGAGACCCTGCAGGAGGGCGACGAGGTGCGCCGCACCGGCGATATCATCAGTGTCCCCGTGGGCGAGGCCCTCATCGGCCGCGTGGTGGATGCGCTGGGCCGTCCCATCGACGGCAAGGGCAGCATCGCCGCCGCCGAGACCCGGGCCATCGAAAGCCCGGCCCCCAGCGTGCTCAACCGCCAGCCCGTCACCGTCCCGCTGCAGACCGGTATCAAGGCCATCGACGCGCTGGTGCCCATCGGCAGAGGTCAGCGCGAGCTGATCATCGGCGACCGCCAGACCGGCAAGACCGCCATCGCGCTGGACGCTATCATCAACCAGAAGGACAAAAACGTCATCTGTATCTATGTGGCCGTGGGCCAGAAGGAATCCACTGTGGCCGGCGTGGTGGAGAAGCTCCGCCAGCACGGCGCCATGGACTATACCATCGTGGTGGCCGCCAACGCCTCCGAGCCCGCCCCAATGCTGTACATCGCGCCCTATGCCGGCGCGGCCATGGGCGAGTACTTCATGTACAAAGGCAAGGACGTGCTGGTCATCTACGACGACCTGAGCAAGCAGGCCGTGGCCTACCGCGAGCTTTCGCTGCTGCTCCAGCGCCCGCCAGGGAGAGAAGCTTACCCCGGCGATGTATTCTATCTGCATTCCCGGCTGCTGGAACGCGCGGCCCGTCTGTCCGACGAGCTGGGCGGCGGCAGCATGACCGCCCTGCCCATCATCGAGACCCAGGCGGGCGATATCTCCGCCTATATTCCCACCAACGTCATTTCCATCACCGACGGCCAGATCTTCCTGGAGACGGACCTGTTCCACTCCGGCGTGCGTCCGGCCATCAACGTGGGCCTTTCCGTGTCCCGCGTGGGCGGCGCGGCCCAGATCGGCGCCATGAAACAGGTCGCCGGCCGGCTGCGGATGGATCTGGCCCAGTATCGCGAGCTTGCCGCGTTCTCGCAGTTCGGCTCCGATCTGGATAAGGCCACCCGCGACACCCTTAACCGCGGCGAGCACATGACCGAGATCCTCAAGCAGGGTCAGTTCGCGCCCATGTCCGCAGCCGATCAGGTGGTGCAGATTTTTGCCGGGGCCGAAGGCTATACCGACGACGTGGAGCTGAAGGACATGGCCCGATTCGAGGAAGAGCTGGTGTACGCCGTGAACCGCGCCGACCCCGAGGTCCGCGCCGACATCATAAGCGGCAAAAAGCTCTCCACCGATTCGCTGGAGAAGCTCAAGGCCGCCATTGCGGAATTCAAGAAAACCTTCTGAGCACCCGCTCAGTCCTGACGAAAGGAGGGACGCACAATGGCGACGATGCGCGCGATACGCACCCGCATCAAAACCGTAACCAGCACCCAGCAGATCACCAAGGCCATGAAGATGATCTCCGTGTCCAAGCTGCGCCGGACGCAGGCGGCCATGACGGCCATGCGCCCCTTCGCGGAAAAGAGCCGTGAGATCCTGGATACCCTGCTCTCCGGCAGCGGCTACGAGAACCGCTTCCTCACGCCCCGCGCGGAGGTGAAAAAGGTCTGCTATGTGCTGTATGTGGGCAACCGCGGACTCTGCGGCGCCTATAACAGCGGCGTTCTCCGCCACATGGCGGAGCTGGCCGCGGCCGAGACCCGCGAGTATTCCGTGGTGGTGCTGGGCCGCTGGGGCCGGGACGTGATGCGCAGGCTCAACCTGCCTGTGTCCAAGGTCTTCGACAGCGTCAGCGACACGCCCACCGCCCAGCAGGGTATCGAGATCGCGGAGTATCTCAAGGAGCTGTACCTCAACGGCGAGGCCGACAAGATCGTGCTTGTCTACCAGCATTTCAAAAACGCGCTGACCCAGATCCCCACCGATACGGTGCTGCTTCCGGCCACGCCGGAGATCAGGGACGGGGCCGCCGCTTCCGCCGCGGTCAACAGCGGGTATCTCTTTGAGCCCGACCAGGCCACTATTTTGGAAAATGTGATGCAGCTCTATATCAACAACTCGGTGTACAGCGCCCTGCTGGAAGCCAAGTGCGGCGAGCATTCCTCCCGGATGACGGCGATGACCGCCGCGTCGGACAATACCGACGAGCTCATCGGCGAGCTCAATCTCAAGCTCAACCGCGCCCGTCAGACGCAGATCACCACCGAGATCTCCGAGATCGTCGGCGGCGCGGCTGCCCTGAAAAAGAAGAGAACCTGAGAAATCACGCATTTTGATGCACCTTTGTATCCAAGGAGGTCGCTATGGAAAATGGTATCGTCAGAAGGGTCATCGGCCCTGTGGTTGACGTACAGTTCCCCTCCGGCAATCTGCCGGAAATCTATAACGCCATCGAGATCCAGCTGGAGGACCGCAAGGTCGTGATGGAGG
>DAOPXW010000009.1:0-33082 GCA_035352555.1 Oscillospiraceae bacterium | reverse complement strand
GGCATCAAGGTCATCGACCTGCTGGCCCCGTACTCCAAGGGCGGCAAGGTCGGCCTGTTCGGCGGTGCCGGCGTGGGCAAGACCGTTCTGATCCAGGAGCTGATCCGCAACGTGGCTTACGAACACGGCGGCTATTCCGTCTTTGCCGGCGTGGGGGAGCGTTCCCGCGAGGGCAATGACCTTTGGAACGAAATGACCGCTTCCGGTGTCATCAGCAAGACGGCGCTGGTTTTCGGTCAGATGAACGAGCCGCCCGGAGCTCGTCTGCGGGTGCCGCTGGCTGGCCTGACCATGGCGGAGAACTTCCGCGATACCTCCGGCAAGGATGTACTGCTATTTATTGACAATATCTTCCGTTTCACCCAGGCTGGCTCCGAGGTTTCCGCGCTGCTGGGGCGTATGCCTTCCGCCGTGGGCTATCAGCCCACGCTGGCCACGGAGATGGGCTCCCTGCAGGAGCGCATCACCTCCACGACAAGCGGCTCCGTCACCTCGGTGCAGGCCATTTACGTCCCCGCGGACGATCTCACCGACCCCGCGCCGGCCACGGCTTTCGCCCATCTGGACGCCACCACCGTGCTGTCCAGAAGCATCACCGAGCTGGGCATCTATCCCGCCGTGGACCCGCTGGACTCCACCTCCCGCATTCTGGACCCGAACATTTTGGGGCAGCGGCATTACGACACGGCCCGCGCCGTGCAGGGCGTGCTGCAAAAGTACAAGGAGCTGCAGGATATCATCGCCGTGCTGGGCATAGATGAGCTGGGTGAGGAGGACAAGGCTACCGTGGCCCGCGCCCGCCGTCTCCAGCGCTTTATGTCCCAGCCCCTCCACGTGGCCGAAAACTTCACCGGCACGCCGGGCAAGTATGTCAAGGTCGAGGACACCATCAGCAGCATGGAAGCTATTCTGGGCGGCGAATGCGACAATATCCCCGAGCAGGCCTTCCTGCTGTGCGGCACCATTGACGATGTGAAGAAAAAGAGCGAGGAAATAAAATAATCCCAGTCCGGCACGGAAAGGCAGGCGCTGACAATGGCGGACGACCGTATCCAGCTGCAGATCGTGACCTCCGCGGGCGTGAAATACGACCGCATGGTGAGCTATGTCTCCCTCCCGCTGGAGGGCGGCGGAATCGGCGTCCTGGCAGACCACGCGCCGCTGCTGGCCGCCGTGATCGACGGGCCGGTGAAATGCACCTATGAGGACGACAAGGAAGAATACATCTACGTCGGCACCGGCGTGGTGGATGTGTACCAGAACAAGGTCGTGCTGCTGGTGCGCACGGCGGAAACCGTGGAGACCATTGACCTTGCCCGCGCCAAGGCCGCCGAGGCCCGCGCGCAGGAGCGCATTCTCAGCAAGGCTGCCAATATGGACATGGTCCGCGCCGAGGCCAGTCTCCACCGGGCGATGGCGCGCGTAAAGACCTACGAGCAGTGGCACAAAAAATAAGGAAAAGCTCCCGCCGGCGGCGGGAGCTTTTCCTGAGGCTGTCAAAAAAGCCTTTTTGACAGCCTCCAAACGCCGAATTTTTTGCGAAACCGTGTTCTCGCAAAAAAACGTCGCTCCGCTCCCCAAACCCTTGGTCAGCAAGGGTTTGGCGGCTATTTATCCAAATTGAGGCGGGGCTCCGCCTGCCTTCGGGCAGGCCCGGGTCGCGGCTCTGGAGCGCCCCCGGCGCTCCATTCACTGCCGCTCCCCATTTGGGCACCGTATCGCCCAAATGCCCCTCACGCTCCCCCCCCGCATCATCTCCCAAATCCGTTCCCCTTTTAGTTCTTTGACAGGCGGAGCATTTCATGAAAAAAGCGTTTTTACTATTTTTGGCGCTGGCACTGAGCCTGTCCCTGTGCGCCTGCGGCCGGTCGGACGGCGGTAACAAAACCTTTGCCGCGCGCATCGACACGGCGGGGGAGAGCAGTCTCACCGTGACGCCGGATGTGACCAGCAGCGAAGCCAAAGCCGCCGACCTCTTCACCGTGGCGCTGACGGAGAACACCATGCTGGCCGACGCTGACGGCAACGCCGTCGATCGGAGCTTTTTTACCGCCGGAACCCAGGTGGAGATCACCTACGACGGCGTAATCCGGGAGAGCCATCCCGCCCAGCTCACGGCGCTGACCGTGCGTCTGCGCAACGGCGTGGTCAGCGCCACGCCCGCGCCCACCGAGCAGCAGACCTCCATCACCTTCACGGTCGACGGCCAGACCGAGACGGTGGCGGCGGACAAGGTGGCGCTGGACGGAGCCAGTATCCTCGTCCCGGCCGACGGGTGGACGTCCCGTTCCGCCGAGGACACGCAGGTGGGCCCGCTGGTGCTCAGCCTTGAGGAGAATTCCGCTGTGGCGCTGACCTTCCGTGTGCACAAAGATACCGCGCCGGACGCGGTGAAGGCCCTGCTGGCCAAACAGTATCCGGGTATCGAGTGGACGCTTTGGGATGCGCCCGCCGGCGCGGACAGCGCGTGCTCCGCCGCCGTAATCAGCGGGGGCGTGTCGGTGCAGCTCTTTGTGGCGGAGCGGGGCGGAGACACCGTCTCCATCCTGTGCCGCTGCCCGGAGATCACGCAGGGCGGCTGGGGCGCGAAACTGGCCCGGATCGCCGCTACGCTCACCTTGACAGATTAAAAAAAGCAGACGCCGGAAGGCGTCTGCTTTTTTTAGCAGGAGGTGAAGCCGCCGGGCAGCGACTTCGGCGGAGTGAACTACTTCATCTCGCTGAAGCGCCGGGCGCCCTTGGTGGCGATCCAGCGATACAGCAGCACGTCCGCCGCGGCAATGGCGGCGGTGAAAACCGTCAGCACTGCCCAGGGGGGCAGTTCGGATACCGCAAACAGCAGCACGAAGGGCGGGATCAGCGCGCCCCAGGAACCGAACAGCGCGATCATCACGGCCATGCTGTTTTTCACACACTGGGTCTCGGTGACCCAGTCAAAATTGGGGTGGCGGAGATTGGCCGTCAGGCCCAGGACGCCGGTGAAGAACACAAAAACCGGCGGCAGGACCAAAGCCAGCGCCAGCATGGCGCCCGAGGGGCGCAGCACGATCAGCAGCGCGGCAACGTCGCACAGCATGGCGGGCAGCAGAATGCTGATGTGCAGGGTCAGCTTGGCCTTGAGGATCTCCGCGGCGGGCACGGGCAGGGATTGGGCGATCCAGAGATTCTTCCCCTCGATGGAAACCGAGGGCGCACTGATGGTGGTCATGCCTGAGATGGCGCATACGCCCAGTATCAGTACCGGCGTCAGCAGCTTGACCAACCCCGGCAGCTGGGAAAAGGAGCCGAACAGCGCCTGCCCTTTGACCAGCAGGAGGACCGCGCCGACGACCATGAAGATCGCGCCCAGGCCCGCGTTGATCAGATACCCGGAGCTGGAAGTGAAACGCGCCAGCTCCCGGCGGTACAGCGCCGAAAACGGGGAGGAGACCTTTTGCTCGCGCTGGACGTATTTGACCTTTGCCGCGCCGCGCTTGGCCGTGGCCGTGTGCAGGAAGGTAGCGGCGAGGACGGCATAGATGGCGGCGAAGGGCACGATGCAGATGGCCAGTGTGGCGGCCAGACAGCCAATATTCCCCTCCGCCATGGCCAGCCCCATCCAGTACAGGGGGGCCACGCCGCCCAGCTTGCCCGCCAGATAGCTGCCGCTGGCGGCCAGAGAGGCGATCATGCTGTTCATGCGGAAGCAGAACCAGAAGTATGCAAGCAGAAATACCAGCGATACGATGGTATCCACCGCGGCCTTGCTGCGCAGGCGGCTGGTGAACAGGCTCATCAGCAGCGCCAGCAGACAGGCCAGCGACAGGGACAGCAGGATGATAAACAGAGAGATCAGGCAGTAGTTCAGCCACTGGGCGCCGGTGGTGACCTGCCCGGACCGGGCGGCCCAGGCGATGGCCGCCGGCACGGAGACGATGAGCCCGCAGACGAAATTGACGACGCCCAGCGTCAGCATCCGGCTGGCCAGAATCGCGCCGGGGCGGATGGGCATGGACAGCAGCAGGTCGTTGTCCTTGGCCTCATACAGCTGGGCTTTGGCCGTGAACACGCTTCCGATGACCATCAGGGTCAGCGACATGAGCCCGTACATCGAAAAATACAGCCAGCTCAGGCCCGCCGCCGCGAAGGGGGCGGCCAGCTGAGAAAAGATGCCGTACATCATGAACCCGAAGCAGCCCAGCACATACAGCATCAGCAGCGAAAACAGCACGGCCTTGCCCGCGCCCTGCCGTTTTTTTGAGCGGGTCGCGCCGGAAAATCGCGCCCAATAGGCACCCAACTGCGCGCGCAGGAGGATTTTAAGCATTTTCGTCGCCCTCCAGCTCCAAAAAGACGGATTCCAGCGAGGCGTTGCCCTTGACTTCCTCCATGCTGCCGCTCTCCAGCAGGCGGCCCTCCTTGATAATGGCCACCTTGTCGCACAGCTTTTCCGCCACATCCAGCACATGGGTGGAGAAGAAGATGGCGCCGCCCGCGTCGCAGTGCGCGCGCATCATCTCCTTGAGCTTGTAGGAGGCCGTGGGATCAAGGCCCACAAAGGGTTCGTCCATGACGATGAGCTTGGGCGCGTGCAGCCATGCGGAGATAATGGCCAGCTTCTGCTTCATGCCGTGGGAGTAGGCGGAGATGGGCTGAGCCAGGTCCGAGGTGAGACCAAAGGTGTCGGCGTAGCGGAGCACGCGCTCCTCCCGGTCGGACTTGGAGACGCCGAACACGTCGGCAATAAAGGTCAGGTATTTGATGCCGGACATAAAGTCGTAGAGGTCGGGATTGTCCGGGATGTAGGCGGTGACGGCCTTGCAGCCGATGGGATCGGTCTTGACGGATTTGCCGTCAACGGTGATCTCGCCGCCGTCGAAGGGCAGAATGCCGCAGCAGGCCTTGATGGTGGTGGTCTTGCCCGCGCCGTTGTGGCCGATGAAACCGTAGATTTCACCCGGGGCAATGTGCAGGCTCAGGTCGTCAACCGCTTTTTTATCGCCGTAGGTCTTGGTCAAATGGTCGATTTTCAGCATGACGTTCATTTCTCCTTGTTAATCTATACACAGATTACAGCGATGATATCATAGTGATATCATCGCTGTCAATAGTTTCGGCGAGATATTAAGAATTCTTTAGCTGACGATGCGGTAATAGGTTTTGGCCGTGAGAACGTATACCAGCGTATACAGCACCGCAAACACGGCGATGGCGCAGAGGGTGCAGCCCGCAAACAGGCCCACGTTTGTGAGACTGAACATCTGGAGTATGCGCCGAATCATCGGGAACGCGAACCCGAGATGAACGATGCAGGCGGCAAGGGGAAGAAAAAACACGATAAGCACCTGAGAATGAATGGTGGATTTGACCTCCGATTTTGTCATGCCCACATTTTGCATGATGCGGAAGCGCTCCCGGTCGTCGTAGCCCTCGGTGACCTGCTTGTAGTAGATGATGAGCACCGTGGCCATGAGGAACAGAAAGCCCAGAAACAGCCCCAGGAAAAACAGCCCGCCGTAAACGGAGACAAACTCCTGATATTGCTGCGCCCGGCACGCGACACGGCTGTCGGTTGCCTGCGCGCCGCCCTGCTGGTCATCGGAAAGCGCCGAGGCCACGGCGTTCGAGCAGTCGATTTTTTCCTCATCCGTGCCGTCAAGGTTGAAGGAGATAATGTAAACCGGAACACTGCCGCCGTTGCCGGCAGTCTGAGCCTCCCGCAGGGCCGCAAGCTCACCGGCATCCCGGACTACCAGAAAATAAGTCTCACAGCCGAAGTTTGAGACACTCGCTTCCAGCGGGAAGGAGGTAAGCATGGTGACCCGATAGGGCCGCCCGCACAGGGTGAGGCTGTCTCCGGAAAAAGCGTTCTTCGTGTAATTCGGCGTATACAGCAGCCCCTCGCCGTCCTGCAGTGTCACATTTCCGCCCAAAAGGGTGTTATAATCCGCCGCGGTGATGACCTTGAATTCAGAGGCGACGGTCATGATATCATTTCCGACAGCGCTGCCGCTTGCCGTAAAGCTGTTGTCACTGCGGACGGTGACAAAATCGAGCAGTTGATAAGCCTGCTCGTCGCGGACGGTCCGATTCTGACCGTTCGCCGCGTCGAGCACCGTCTGCTTCGCCGCCTGCCGCTGGTCGGCTGTTTCGGCGTCATAGCAGGAGACGTTGATATCGCTCGGATACATATTGTCCAGCATATCGTCCACGCCCATGTAAAGGCACACGGTGGTGGACACCGTCACCAGCACCATGGTGGAGAGGATGCAGATGCTGGCAAGGCCGCCGGCATTTTTCTTCATGCGGTACAGCATACCGGAGACCGTGGCGAAATGCTTCGTCTTGTAATAATAGCCTTTGTTCGCCCGCAGACGCTTGAGGAACACGATGCTGAAAGCGGTGAACAGAAGATAGGTGCCGATGATGACGCAGATGACCGCGATAAAAAACAGCGAGATCGCGGCGGCTGCGGATTTGGTCATGATGGCCATGGTGTAGCCAGCGCCGAGAAAGAGAACACCGAATACAGCGAGTATCCACTTGGATTTCGGCTCCCGCTCGCCCTCCTGCGTGCCGTGCAGCAGTTCCACCGGCTTGGAAAGGTGGATAATGCGCAGGGAATTGAGCAGCGTCAGGAAAAAGATTCCGGCGAACAGAAGCGCCGTGATGCCGATGGCGGAGGGGCTCACATACAGGCCGAAGCGGATGTCAAAGCGCAGAATCCGCAGAAGCAGGAGCTGCATGAGCTTTGAAAACAAAATGCCCAGCGCGATGCCGGAAACAAAGGCGATGAGCGCGGTGTACAGCGTTTCCCACAGCAGCACCCTGCCGATATGCCGCTTGTTCATGCCGAGAATATTGTAAAGGCCGAACTCGCGCTTGCGCTGTTTGATAATAAAGGAATCGGCGTAAAAGACGAGGATGACGGAGAAAATGGCGATAATGATGCTGCCGAAGGAAAGCGTGGTCGAAAGCAGCGTGCCGCCGGACATGCTCGTAAGCGCGGGATCGCTCAGAAGCGTGAGCATGATGTAAAACATCATGATGGTGCCGATGCAGGTGAAGAGATACGGCAGCCAGGTCTGCCGGTTTTTCTTCAGATTGACGGCGGCGAGGCGGGGATACAGTCCGTTACGCACCGACTTCGCCTCCGTTGTTTTTCGCTGTGGCAATGGCGGTGAGGGTGTCGGAAATGGTCTGGTACATCTCCTCGTTGGTGCGGTCGCCGCGATAGATCTGGTGGAAGATCTGGCCGTCCTTGATGAACAGCACCCGGCCCGCGTGGCTGGCCGCCTTGACGCTGTGGGTGACCATCAGGATGGTCTGGCCGTCCCGGTTGATGTTGGCAAACAGCGCCAGCAGATCGTCTGTGGAGTGGGAATCCAGGGCGCCGGTGGGTTCGTCGGCCAATACCAGCTTCGGGTCAGTGATGAGCGCGCGGGCCACGGCGGTACGCTGCTTCTGGCCGCCGGAGACCTCGTACGGGAATTTCTCCAGGATGTCGCCGATGCCCAGCTTTTCCACTATGGGCGCCAGCCTGGCGGACATCTCGCCGTAAGATTTGCCCGCCAGCACCAGCGGCAGGAAAATATTGTCCAGGATGTTGAAGGTGTCCAGCAGGTTGAAATCCTGGAACACGAAGCCCAGATTATCCCGGCGGAAGGCCGCGAGATCGCGCTCGCGCACGGTGAGAATGCTCTGGCCGTTCAGCAGCACTTCACCGTCGGTGGGGCGGTCAAGAGCCGCAAGAATGTTCAGCAGCGTGGTCTTGCCGGAGCCGGATTCCCCCATGATAGCGACGTATTCCCCGGCTTCCACGGAAAACGAGACGCTCAGCAGCGCCGGAACCGGCGCGCCGAAGCGGGGCGTATAGATCTTTTTCACTTTTGTGACTTCAAGAATCGGCATTTTTTGTTCCTCCTTGGCAGATTACACGCCCAGTATAGCGCGGGCCGGAATGCGCCGCCATGGATACGGCTTACATTTCGGCCCGGTATCTTACATTTTTGAAAGGTGTTCAACCCCGGAGGGCCAAGCCTCCTCATTCCACTTCCAGCTCGCGGCCGGCGAGATCGAGGATGACCTTCGTCCCACGGCCGGGGACGGATTCCGCCCAGATGGTGTGCCCCAGCCGGGCGAGGATGCGGCGGCACAGGTACAGCCCGATGCCGGTGGATTTCTTATCCGCCCGGCCGTTGTAGCCGGTGAAGCCTTTTTCGAAGATGCGGGGCAGATCCTCCGGCGCGATGCCGATGCCCGTGTCCTCGATGACCAGCTTGAAGCTGTCCCGCAGATAGATGGAGATGCCGCCGGCGCGGGTATATTTCAGGGCGTTGGATAAGAGCTGCTCAAGGACGAATTGCAGCCACTTCTCGTCCGTCAGCACCGTGATGTCCACGGGCTCGTAGCGCAGCGTGAGGCCCTTACGGATGAACTGCCGGGCGTATTTGTGTACCGCCTGCCGGATGACGCCGTCCAGCGGACAGCGGGCGATAACGAAATCGCTGCCGTCGCCCGAGAGCTTCTGGTAGCTCATGGCCAACGCCACATACTGCTCCGTGCGGAAAAGCTCGGTCTCCAGCTCCGCCTTTTCCCGGGCGGTCAGCGTCTCCCCTGCGGACTGCGAAATCAGGCCCATGGCGGCGATGGGGGTCTTGATCTGATGGGCCCAGAGGGTATAATAATCGTCCATATCCTCCCGCCGCACCGCGGCGGCGGAGCGCAGACGGGCGTTCTCCTGCCGCAGCGCGGACACCAGCTCGCCGTAGTCGCCGTCGATCTGGCCCGACGGCGCGGGCAGGGGCTCGCGCACGTCGGGCATGGCCTCCAGCGCGGCGCGCAGCGCCCGGTGCCGCCGCCGGAAGGCGGCGAAGTCCCCGGCACAGAAGATCAGCCCCAGCGCGGCGCACAGCGCAAAGCCGTAGATCACGATCTCACCCGAAAGGCGATAGAGGTAAAAAAGCAGTCCCAGCACCGCGAAAAACGCCGCGAACAGCGCAAAATACCAGACCCGGCTGCGTAGCCATTGAAAAAAAGTCTTCATGCGATCAGATACCCCGCGCCCTTTTTGGTGGTGATGTAGTCCGACAGCCCCGCGTCTTCCAGCTTGCGGCGGAGACGGGTCATGTTGACGGTGAGGGTGTTGTCGTCAATATAGCTGTCGCTCTGCCACAGCTGCTCCATCAGCGCGTCCCGGGAGACGATCTTGCCCCGGTTTTCCATGAGGATGTGCAGAATCTTATATTCGTTTTTTGTCAGCTCCAGCTTTTGCCCGTTCACGGACAGCGTGCCGTCGCTGATGTTCAGGATGGCTCCGCCGTGCTCCAGCAGCGTGCTCTCGCCCCCAAATTCGTAAGTCCGGCGCAGCATGGCCTGCACCTTGACCGTCAGCACCGCCAGATCGAAGGGCTTGGCGATAAAATCGTCGCCGCCCATGTTCATGGCCGTGACCAGATTGAGGTTGTCGGACATGGAGGTGATGAAGATCACCGGCACTTTCGAGATCTTTCGGATCTCGCTGCACCAGTGGTAGCCGTTGAAGAAGGGCAGGGAAATGTCCATCAGTACCAGCTGCGGCGCATACTGCGCGAAGGCGGGCAGGACGTTTTCAAAATCCTCCGCGATCCGGGCCTCGTAGCCCCAGGACACCAGATGCTTCTGCACCGCATTGGCGATCACCGCGTCGTCTTCCACGATTAAGATCCTGTACACGCCGTTAACCCTCCGCCGCTTTCCACAGCAGCATTCCATCCGAGAATTCAACCGTCAGCCGTCCGGTATCCCGCAGCCAGCTGAGATAGGAGCGCACCGTACTGCCCACCAGCACATACTGGGCAAAGTCCATCTCCAGCTGATACTGCCGGAACAGCTGTTGCAGGATGGCTTCAAAATTGACGGGCTGAGCGCACAGGAACACAATTCTCTCCGCGATCTCCAGCACCTTGTCCCGGTTCACTTCGCAAAGCGGCGCCATGGAGGCGCAGGGCTCTGCGTGGGCGGGGACGAACACCCGGGCCTCCAGTCCGGAGACCTTGTTCAGCGTGTCCAGATACGCGGGCACGTCGTAGATGAAGCCGATCTGGTATTTTTCCAGCGTCTGGGCGGAGGACACGCAGTCCGCCGCGAACACGGTGCCGTCCGGCAGGCGGTAGCCCACCATGTGGAAAAAGTGGCCGGGCAGGGGGATGATCTCTACCTCCGGGGGGAAGGCCGGGTCGGTGACATCCGCGCACGCGCAGTCCTGCGCCAGCAGAAATTTGTGCCGCAGGTCGGAGGGGGGACAGCCGCCGTAGAGGAAGGCCGTCTCCAGAATGGGATACTCTGTGAACGCCCGCTCGATGCCGGGGGCGAACACAGTGCAGCCCGTCTGCTGCTTGAGATAGCGGCACCCGCCGATATGGTCGGCGTTGGAGTGGGTCACCAGAATGCCCTGCAGCGACCAGTTGTTGGCGTCCAGAATCTGGCGGGCCTTGCGGCCGGCGTCCTTGTCGCTGCCGCTGTCGATGAGATACACCCGGTCGGGCGCCGCAACATATACGCCGATCTTGGCAGGGGAACTGATATAGTAGCTTTTTTCGCCCAACTGAACGAGCTCGTACACGGAAATTCGCCTTCCTTCTTATGGATTTATGGGATTATATCACATTATGGTAAGAAAGGAAAGACGAACCGCCTTTGCGCAGAATGCGAAAAGTGACACATTGACATGAAAAAAGCAGAATATTATAATAACTACATAGCGTGTTATTTCAAACCGGATATCGGACGGAGGCTTACAAGTGAGTTATCTAATTACGACGGATTCCGGATGCGACCTTCCGCTGAGCCTGCTGCAGGAGAAAGGGATTATCCCGCTCATGCTGAGCTATGACATCGGCGGCGTTTCCCACAGGGACACCATGAATCAGAAGGACTGCCATGAATTTTATGATAAGATGCGCGGCGGCGCGGTGCCCAAGACCAGCCAGATCAACCCCAAGGAGTTTGTGGATTTTTGGCGTCCGCTGCTTGCGCGGGGGAAACCAATTCTTCATATCAGCCTCGGCAGCGGCGTTTCCGGAACGTGGTCGAACGGCGTTATCGCCGCCGAATTGCTTGCGGACGAGATACCCGGCGCGCAGATCCATGTTGTTGATTCCACTCTTTGCTCCACGGGGTACGGCATGCTGGCCCTGAAAGCCGCCGAAATGCGGGACGCGGGGAAGTCCGCCGCGGAATGCGCGGAGTGGCTGGAGGCGCATAAGGTCGAAGTCAACACCTGGTACACCACCGACGAACTGCTGTATTTGCGCCGCAGCGAGCGATGCAGCCGGGCCAGCGCCATCATCGGCACGGCGCTGCATATCTGCCCCATCCTGAATCTCGATTCCGGGGGACATCTGATTGTGCAGGAGCGGGTGCGCGGTTTCGACAAGACGATCGCGCGCATCCATGAGATCATCGGGGAGACGCTCACCGATACCGCGGATCAGACGCTCTATATCTGTCACTCCGATATCCCGGAAAAGGCACGGGAGTTCGGCGAACCCCTGAAGGAAGAGTTTGGATTCCGGGATGTGTATTACACCTATATCGGCACGATCATCGGCTCCAACTGCGGCCCCGGCCTGATGGCGGCCTTCTACTTCGGCAAGCCCAGGACCATGGCCGGATATGAGGAACCAGGAATCGGATAAAAAAGACGACTTGTAAAAACAAGTCGTCTTTTTTTGGAGGCGCCACCCGGATTTGAACCGGGGGTCAGGGATTTGCAGTCCCATGCCTTACCACTTGGCTATGGCGCCAGGACGTCGCTCGCCCCGGACGGTTCCGGCGCTCCCGATTTGGTCGCGCCTTCCACCTCTGGGGCTCGCTCCTTGTTCCGAACAAAACTATAGGTTTTGTTCGGGGAGACGGGGAGACGGGGGGATACGGGGAAACTACAAAAGACTTTCGCCTTTCGTCAGACTTTCGCCCTTCGTCAGACTTTCGTCTTTGTCGTTTCTCTCCGAACAAAATGCGTGATTTTGTTCGGCTGAGGAAGAAATCGCCTGAATAGCGGATATGCGGCGCTTGCGCCGCATGTAGCAATGAAGACGATTTCTGACGTGGAGCGGCCAACGAGGCTCGAACTCGCTACCTCCACCTTGGCAAGGTGGCGCTCTACCAGATGAGCTATGGCCGCATCTGCATTCTCAACAAAAGAAAAGGATAAAAAGAGAATTCCCGGCAGACGGAAGAGAAGTCCGTCCGCTTACAATGCCTTCCGGAAATCGTTTGCCGCCGGCGCGGAGTGTACCTGAAAGAGAAAAGGGAGACTGCATCTAAAGCTTTTTTCTCTTTCAGATGGAACCCGGAAGGCGCGCATTTAAGCGCCTCCCGGTGTGGTGCCTTGGGTCGGAATTGAACCAACGACACGCGGATTTTCAGTCCGCTGCTCTACCTACTGAGCTACCAAGGCATATCGCCTGAAAAGCTGGTGGGAACAACTGGGCTCGAACCAGTGACCCCTTGCTTGTAAGGCAAGTGCTCTAACCAGCTGAGCTATGCTCCCATTTCAGCGGCTTTATGATTATACTAAAACCATTTCCGCTTGTCAAGCGCTATCCCTTATTTTCTTCGGCGTTTTTTTCGCCTTTTATATCCTCCAGCTCCGCCGGGGTGAAATGATAAACCTGGTCGCAGAACTGGCAGCTGACGTCGATGTCCTTGCCTTCCGCCGCCAGAGCCGCCAGCTCCGCCCCGCCGATGCTGCGCAGCGCCTCGCTCACGCGCTCCCGGCTGCAATGGCAGCGGTATTCCACGGGCGTCTCGCCTAAGCAATGGCGCTCCAGCCCCTTGAGAACCTGATCAAACACCGCCTCCGCGCCGTCCTCGGCGAGGATGGTGGTGAGCTGATCCATATAGAAGATATTATCTTCCAGCTTAGCGGCCAGCGCATCCGGCGCGCCGGGCATGAGCTGTACCAGAAAGCCGCCGGCTGCCTTGACGGACTTGTCCGTATCGATGAGCACACCCAGACCGCAGGCCGAGGGCACCTGCTCGCTCTCCAGCAGATAGGCGGTGAGATCCTCGGCGATCTCGCCGGAGACCAGCTCCGTGGAGCCGATATAGGGCTCCTTCAGGCCGATGTCCCGGCTGACGGTGAGCATACCGTTTTTCCCTACCAGACCGCCCACATCCAGCTTGCCGTCCGCACGGGCGGGCAGATCGGCCCCGGGATTGGACACATAACCGCGCATGTTGCCGCCGGAATCGGATACGGCCACTACCCGGCCCACCGGGCCGCCGCCGTCGATGCGGAGGGTGAGGGCGGCGCCGTCTTCCTTCATGCTCTCGCCCAGCAGGGACGCGGCGCACAGCGCCCGGCCCAGCGCCGCCGCGGCGGTGGGGGAGCAGGCGTGGATGCGGCTGGCCTTTTCGGCGGCATCCGTGGCCACGATCACCGCCATTTTGATAAAACCGTCGCCCGCGACGGCGTGGAGGATCTTATCCATATCAATCGTTCCTTTTCGCAGTGATAAAAAGTCTGCCGTCCCCGCTCTGGGGGCAGTCGGGGCACAGCGTGACCGCCGTGAAGCCGGCGTCTTCCAGCAGCTGCCGCAGCGCGTCCGGGTCGTGGGCGTATTCGGTGTGCTCCTCGCCCTCGCGGCGCCACAGAGCGCCCTCCCGGGAGAAGATATCCATGCCGTAGGTCATGGTGTTCTCCGCCTCGTCGAAATCCGCCCGCCACAGGCACAGCAGATCCTCCGCCTCGTCCACAAAGACCTCGCCGTCCAGCTCGCGGAAGGACCGGGGGGTGCGCACGTCAAAGATGAAAAGTCCCCCGGGACGGAGAAAGAGATGCAGGCGGCGAAAGACCTCCGGCAGCTCCGCAGGGGGGATGTAATCCAACCCGTCCAGCGAACACACGGCGGCGTCCACCGTGCCGTAAAGATCCAGCTCCGCCGCGCTCTGACAGAGAAAAAGCGGCGGGACGGGCAGGGCGGCGGATTTTTCCCGGGCCTCCATCAGCATATCGGAGGAAGCGTCCGCCGCGATCATCTCGTAGCCGCGCCGCGCCAACAGACCGGTCAGCGTCCCCGTGCCGCAGCACAGATCCAGCAGCGTGGAAAATTCCCCGCCGTCGGCCCGGAAAGCCGCCTCATAAAAGTCGGCGAACGCCGGATAAGGCACGTCCGCCGTCAGCGCGTCGTACCATCTCGCCAAGGGGCCGTAGGACATCATTTCCCACCCTGCTCCTTTATCCGGTCGAATACGATGCCGTAGCCGCCGGCGCCGTATTGCAGGGAGCGGTTCACGCGGCTGATGGTGGCGCTGGATGCCCCGGTTTCCGCCAGAATGTCGTTGTAGATCATACCCTTGTCCAGACACACGGCCACATGATAGCGCTGCTCCATGGCCTGAAGCTCCGTGACGGTGCACAGATCGTCAAAAAAGCGCAGGCACTCGTTCATGTCGCGCAGAGAGAGGATAGCCTTGTACATATCCTCGTTGCGGGGTTTCTTGTTCATTTTGTTCATACAGCACCTCACAAAAAACGATCACCTGTATTTTACAGCGGTAAAGTGTAAAAGTAAAGGCCCAACCGCGTCAAAATGTAAATTAGCGGCCGGTGAGTTGCCTATTGCCATCCCCGAAAAAATGGGTTAAAATGATAACAGTAATCTAAAGGAGGTGGAGCTATGGCATTTCTTGCAGTCAACGCCTGGATCCTCTGGATCGCCGTGATCGTGATGTTCCTGGTGATTGAGGCCGCCACGGTAGGGCTGACATCCATCTGGTTCGCCGTGGGCGGACTGGCCGCGATGATCGCGGCCCTGTTCGGAGCGCAGATGGCCGCGCAGTTCATTTGGTTTCTCGCGGTGTCCATTGCGGCGCTGATCATCACCAAGCCTCTGGCCCGGCGGTGGAGCGCGACCCATCAGCCAACCAACGCCGACCGAATTCTGGGTATGGAAGGCGTTGTAACGGAAACAATAGACAATATCGCCGGAACGGGCGCCGTGGCCATGGACGGCAAGGTCTGGACGGGCCGCAGCGACAAGGACGACGTACATTTCCAGCCGGGCGACCGGGTTTCCGCCCTGCGCATCGAGGGCGTCAAGCTCATCGTCACCGCCGACGCGCGGGATGCGGCAGAAAATGAAAAGGAGAACTGAACTATGGAATGGGGCATTCTCATCATCATCCTGCTGATCGTTGTGATTTTGGTACGCAACATCCGCATCGTACAGCAGGCGAGAGCCTATGTTATCGAGCGCCTCGGCGCCTACAGCACCACGTGGAACGTGGGTCTGCATTTCAAAATCCCGTTTATCGAGCGGGTGGCCAAGGTCGTGTCCCTGAAGGAGCAGGTACTGGATTACCCGCCGCAGCCGGTCATCACCAAGGATAACGTCACCATGCAGATCGACACGGTGGTGTATTTCGAGATCACCGACCCCAAGCTGTACACCTACGGCGTGGAGAACCCCATGATCGCCATGGAGACCCTCACCGCCACCACGCTGAGAAACATCATCGGCGATCTGGAGCTGGATCAGTGCCTGACCAGCCGGGATGTGATCAACACCAAGCTGCGCGCCATTCTGGATGAGGCCACCGATCCCTGGGGCATCAAGGTGACCCGCGTGGAAATGAAGAGCATCGAGCCGCCCAAGGAAATCCAGAACGCCATGGAGAGACAGATGAAGGCCGAGCGCGAACGCCGCGAAGCCATTCTCCGCGCCGAGGGTGAAAAGAGCGCCGCCATCCTCACCGCCGAGGGCGAAAAGGAATCCGCCATCCTCCGCGCCGACGCCAGAAAGCAGCAGCAGATTCTGGAGGCCGAGGGCCAGGCCGAGGCCATCCTCTCCGTGCAGAGAGCCACCGCCGAGAGCATCCGGCTTATCAACGAGGCGGCCCCCTCCGAGGCCGTCATCAAGATCAAGGCGCTGGAGGCCTTTGCCGCCGCCGCCAACGGCAAAGCCACCAAGATCATCATCCCCAGCGAGATCCAGGGGATCGCGGGGCTGGCCGCCGGTATTGTCGAGAGCGTCAAAACCGAGGAGAAGCCCGCCGCGCCCGCGGCGTCGTCAGCCGCTGCGGCGAAGAATTAAAGCTGAAACAGGAAAAAGGAAACCGGCGGATTCGCCGGTTTCCTTTTGGAGCGGAAATGAGAGCAGAAGAATTTTTGATCGCCCATGGGATGCAGCCGGAGCGGATCGAACCGGCGGAATGCGCGCCGCGTTTCGTCGCCGCCATGGAAAAGGGCCTGCGGGGCGAGGAGGACGGTCTGCCCATGCTGCCTACCTATCTCAAGGCGGACGGCCGGGTGCCCAGAGCTGTGCCCGCCGCCGTCATCGACGCCGGGGGCACCAACTTCCGCCGGGCGCTGGTCACCTTCGGCGACGGGGACTACCGGGTGGAGGAGCTGCGCAAGACCACCATGCCCGGCGTGACCGCGCCGGATGATTTCGACGGCTTTATCCGCTACACGGCGGACGCCCTGATGCCGCTGATGGACCGGGTACAGCACGTGGGCTTTTGCTTTTCCTATCTGGCGGTGATGACCCCGGACCGGGACGGCTGCGACCCCCGCTTTACCAAGCAGGTGAAGATCAGCGGCTGCGCGGGAAGGCACCTGTGCGGCGAGCTTGCCGGGGAACTGGCCCGCCGGGGCGTCACCGGCAAGAGCTTTACCCTGCTCAACGACACCGCCGCGGTGCTGCTGGGCGTTTCGGCGCTGCTGGACAAGGACAGCTACGACGGCATTTTGGGGCTGGTGTCCGGCACGGGCACCAACACCTGCTGTATGCTGCCGCTGTCCGCCATCCCCAAACTGGGCGGCGGGGAAGGGAAAATGCTGGTGAATCTGGAATCCGGCTATATGAAGGACCTGCCCCGCGGCGATTTCGACCGGCTGCTGGATGAGGCCAGCAACGACCCGGGCCGGGGCTGGCACGAAAAAATGACCTCCGGCGCCTATCTGGGCGAGCTGTGCCGCATTTCACTGTGCGCCGCGGCGGACCAGGGCCTGATCTCGCAGTGTATTCGCGGAGTCCCCCACATGGATGCCTCCCAGGCGGACGCGTGGTGTGACGGCCAGGGGCTGGAGGGATTGGCCGAGAGCGAGGCGGACAGGGTGTTTATCCAGACCGTGTGCCGCGCCGTGTTCGACCGCGCCGCCCGCTGTGTGGCCTCCAATCTTGGTGCGCTGCTGCTGCTCACCGGGGCCGGACGGGAGGGCCCCGCCTGTATCTGCGCCGAAGGCTCGCTCTTTCTCAAAAGCCGCCGTTTCCGCCCCGCGCTGGAAAAGCATCTGGGCGCGTACGCCGACGCCATCGGCAGACGCTTTGAATTCCGCACGGCGGAGGACACCACCCTGCTGGGCTCCGCGGCCGCCGCGCTGCTCAACGACTGAGTCAAAAAAACCGATACCGCTTTCGCCCGCCGGGGCGGAGGCGGTATTGTTTTACCCATTTTTAACAGAAGCGGCCTTTTGTAAATTCCTGGTTCAGTTTTAAGTACGTTTAAGGTCATGCCGATAGGATTGTTTTCGTAAGAAGGGGGCCGCGATATGAAACAATCACAATTTACCTTCAAAAGATACGAAAAATAGTACCTTCTCGATACCGCCCAGTACCAGACCCTCCGCAAGGCGCTGGATCAATCTATGCGGGCTGACGAATACGGACAGAGCACCGTGTGCAACGTCTATTACGACACCCCGGATTTCGCGCTGGCGAGGGCGTCCATCGAACAGCCGGTCTACAAGGAAAAGCTCCGCGTGCGCAGCTACGGCATCCCCACCCGGGGCGACAAGGTGTTCGTGGAGATCAAGAAAAAGTACGACGGCGTGGTGTATAAACGCCGCGTGCGCATGCCGGACGGGGAAGCCTTCGCTTACCTCAACTGCGGTGTCCCCGCCAGGAATGACAGCCAAATTCGGCGGGAGATCGACTGGTTTTGCAGCCGCCGCAGTCTGGAGCCCAAGGTGTACATCGCGTATGACCGCACGGCGCTGGCCGGCAGGGAAGACCCGGAGCTTCGGATCACTTTCGACCGAAACATCCGCTGGCGCGACTACGAGCTCGATCTCACCGAGGGCGATCACGGAGAGCCGCTTCTGGCCCCGGACACCCTCCTGATGGAGATCAAGATCCCCGGCACGGTCCCCGTGTGGCTGTCCCACCTGCTCAGCGAGAGGCGCCTCTTTCCCACGGGCTTTTCCAAATACGGCAGCTGCTACAGGCAGCTGACAGCCGCAGACAAAACAGGAAACGGAGTGAGTTTTTGTGCTTGACAGCGTTATTGCCAGCGGAATTTCCATCGGGGGATTCCTGATCTGTATTTTTTCCGCCATTGTGCTGGGCGTTTTAACAGCACTGGTCTTTACCTATAAAACCAAGCACACCGCGTCTCTGGCCCTGTCGCTGGCCATTTTGCCCGCGGCGGTGGCGCTGGTAATCATGCTGGTCAACGGCAACATCGGCGCCGGCGTGGCCGTGGCCGGAGCCTTCGCTCTGGTCCGCTTCCGCAGCGTCCCCGGCACGGCAAAAGAGATCGCCGGAATCTTCATTTCCATGGCCATCGGCCTTGCCTGCGGTATGGGCTATGTGGGGCTGGCGGCGATCTTCTTCGCCATTATGGCGGTTTTCGTGCTGGTGCTGTCCACCGTGGGCTTCGGCGAGAACAGGTCCCGGGCCAAGCAGCTGAAGGTCACCATTCCCGAGAATCTGGATTACGACGGCCTGTTCGACGACCTGTTTGAAAAGTACCTGTCCTTCAACGAACTGGAGCGAATCAAAACCAGCAATATGGGCACGCTCTACGAGCTGACCTACGACATCACGCTGAAAAACGACGGAGACAGCAAGGCCTTTCTGGACGAACTGCGCTGCCGCAACGGAAATCTGAACATCGCCCTTGGCCGCGCGGCGGACAAGGAAATCGCGATGTGACTGGAGTCTCGACTATGAAAAAAATCCGTCTTGTATTACTGGCGCTGGCGTTGAGCGCGATCTGCCTGCTGGCGGCGTGCTCCTCCACCACGGCCGCTTCCGCGGCAGTCAACGCGACCATAACCCTCAGCGGCGATACCGCCGCCGTCTCCGGCAGCGGGGCCGCTGTCTCCGGCAGTACCGTCACCGTCACCTCCGCCGGAACCTACACTGTCACCGGCAACCTCAACGACGGGCAGCTGGTGGTGGACGCCTCCGGCGACGTGACACTGCTCCTCTCCGGCGCGTCCCTGACCAATACGGCCGACGACGCCATCCATGTGAAATCCGGCACGGTCACCATCCAGCTGGCCGACGGCACGGAGAATACCGTCACCAGCGGCACGGTTTCCGCCGCTTCGGCCACCGAAACCGCGGCCGGCGCCGCTGCCGGGACCACAGACACCGCCGCATCCGATGACGCCGCATCCGGCACGGACGACGCCTCCGGCGCGGCGATCTTCTCCAAAGAGGCGCTGACCTTCACCGGCACCGGCAGTCTCACCGTGAACGGCAGCATCAATAACGGCATCGCCGGCAAGACCGGCGTGACCATCCAATCCGGCACCATCACGGTTACCGCAGCCAACGACGGCGTCAAATCCTCCGCCGGCGCCATCACCATCGCGGACGGCACCCTGACGGTCACCGCCCAGGGCGACGGTATCTCGGCCGGGACCAACCTCACCGTCACCGGCGGCACCTTCAACATCACCTCCGGCGACGGCAGCGAGACCACCCTGTCCGATCTGCAGGCTCAGGGAGGTATGCAGTTCGGCGACTTCTTCAACGGAAGCGACACGGACAGCGCCGATGACGTCAGCATGAAGGCCATGAAGGCCGGCAGCAGCCTGAAGATCACCGGCGGCACCTTCGCCATTCAGTCCACCGACCACGCCATCCACTCCACCGGCACCATCGACATCACCGGCGGCACCTTTTCCATCGCGTCCTCCGCGGGCAAGGGCATCTCCGGCCACGGCAACGTCACCATCGACGGAGAGACCACCGGCATCACCATCACCCAGTCCACCGAGGGCATCGAGTCCAAGGCCATCCTGACCATCAATAACGGCACCATTGACATCACCGCTACGGACGACGGCCTCAACGCGGGCGGCGGCAGCACCGGCACCGGCCAGACGTCCACCACCGCTGCCGCGGATTCCGGTACCCACGAGCTGATAATCAACGGCGGCACGCTCACCATTGACGCCTCCGGCGACGGTATCGACTCCAACGGCGACCTCACCGTGAACGGCGGCACCATCCTTGTCAACGGTCCCACCAACAGCGGCAACGGCGCGCTGGATTCCGGCGCGGAGAACGGCGGCACCATCTCCGTGAACGGCGGTACCGTCCTCGCGCTGGGCGCCTCCGGCATGGCCGAGGGCTTCGACACCCGCTCTACCCAGTATTCGTTCCTGTACAACTTCTCCTCCACCATCGCGGCGGGCACGGAGATCACCATCACCGACGCCAGCGGCAAACAGCTGTACAGCTACACCACCGCCAAGGATTGCTCCAGCATCGAATTCTCCAGCGCCGACCTCGCGGAAGGCGCGGCCTATACCATCACCGCGGGCAGCCAGACCGCCACGGTCACCATGAGCGCCATCGCCGTGAACTCCGCGTCCACCGGTATGGGCGGCGGTATGGGCGGCGGGCAGATGCCCTCCGGCGGCAGCTCTGATCCCGGTCAGACGCGCCCAGGCAAGGGCGGCGGGACCCGCCCCGGCCAGGGTACGGACGGGTCCTCCGGAACCCCGTCCTCCTCGGCCGCGACCACTGCGAAGGCGGCGTGACAGCTGCCAGGTCAGGCGCCCGGACGGAAGGCTGGGCGCTTTTCCAATCATTGCATCCGCCGAAAAATTGCATAATTCGTCCAAGCATGCTATAATTGCTCCCAGAAAAAGTTATGGGAGTGATACATACGAAGAAATTCCTTACAATCCTTTTGGCCGCGGTGATGACGCTGTCGCTGGGCACGGTGGCGCTGGCCGACGGCGCGACCACCTACAGCGACAAGATCGTGACCTTCCTCGAGAGCTTTGAGGGGTATTCCCAGAACCAGTACGAAGATCCCGTGGGTTCCGGCAATTATTTCATCGGCTACGGCTCCGCCTGCGCCAAGGACGCCTACCCCAACGGCGTGACCCAGGCCGAGGCGGAACAGATGCTCAGGGCCTATCTGGACGGCACCGCCGTCACGGAGCTCAACGCTTTTCTCGCGGCAAACGGCGTGAGCCTGAATCAGAACCAGTACGACGCGCTGATCAGCTTGACCTATAACATGGGCGGCACCTGGATGAGTGACGCTTACCGTATCGGCCGCTATGTCAAGGCCGGCCTTTCCAACTACTCAGCCCTCCAGATCGTGGATGCCATGGGCGTGCTCTCACATCAGGGGACGACCGTTCTCGATGGGCTGATCACCCGCCGCATCCGGGAGGCCCAGATCCTGCTTTACGGCGACTACCAGGGCACCGCCTGCCCGCAGTTCAGCTGGCTGGTTATGGACCGCAACGGCGGCACGCTGGAAAACGACGTGTTTTGCTATCAGACCGGTACCGCTTACGGCACCCTGCCCGAACCCACGCTGGCCGGCAAATATTTTGCGGGCTGGCAGGCGAAGGAGACCGGCAATATTCTCAGGGCCTCCGATACCGTGAGCCGCAATCTGCACGCGACAGCCACCTGGTCCGATACCGTGGTGATTCCCTTTACCGATGTGAAGAACGGCACCTGGTACTACAACGCAGTGGGTTACTGCTACGCGCAGGGCCTGATGAGCGGCACCTCCGCCACGCTGTTTTCCCCGGATACCAAAATGACCCGCGCTATGCTGGTTACCGTACTGTGGACGATGTCCGGCAAGCCCACCGTATTTGACGAGATGGCCTTTACGGACGTGCCCGACGGCCAGTGGTACACCGAGCCCATCCGCTGGGCGGCGTCTCAGGGCATCGTCAGCGGCACCTCCGCCACTACCTTCGGCCCCGAGGCCGACATTTCCCGGGAACAGCTGGTGGCCATCCTCTACAAATTCGCCCAGCTGCAGGGCAAAAATGTGGATTACGACCCGGCGAAGGACCTCTCCGGCTACAGCGACGCCGCTTCGGTGAACAGTTACGCCGTGGCGCCGCTGACATGGGCGGTGCAGATGGGCATCGTCTCCGGTTTCGCCGACGGCACGGGCAAGACCGTCCGCCCCCAGGGCACGGCCAGCCGCGCGCAGGTGGCCCAGATCGTCATGGTCTACACCCAGACCTGACCGAACAAAATAAAAAACAGGTGCTGCAAATTGCTTGCAGCACCTGTCTTTTATGGCGAGGCTTCAGAGCAGGCCCAGGTTGGTGATGGCTTCCTTGGCGCCCATCAGCAGCGCGTCGTCCGCGGGGAGCTGCATGACGCTCTGCCCCTTGATGTCGTTGGCGGCAAAGGCCGGATCGGCGGGAATCCTGGCCACAATGGGCACGCCGGGCACCTGGATCAGATCGGCCAGCTCCGGATTGGTCATGCGGTTGATCACCGCGCCGATCTTCTCATAGACGATAAGCCCGTCCGCCACGTCCTTGATGGTTTTGATGACCTGCCCGCCCTTTTTGGACTGGTCGGTGACCAGCAGCAGGTGGGTGACCTTTTCCATGACCCGGCGCTGGATCTGCTCGATACCGGCCTCCCCGTCGATGACCACATAATCGAAGCTGTTGGCCAGCACGCCGATGACCTCCTTCAGATAGGAGTTCACCTTGCAGTAGCAGCCGGAGCTCTCGGGACGGCCGATGGCCAGAAAGGCATAGCCGGGCATTTCCACCAGCGCGTCGAAGATGCGGAAGCGGGCCTCGCTGAGAAGCTCCAGCGCCTCCCGGGCCTCGCCGTTTTCCACGCTGTCCACCACGCTCATGCGGATATCGTCCAGCGTGAGCTTCACGTCCACGCCCAGCGCCACAGACAGACCCACGGCGGGGTCGGCGTCGATGGCGAGAATCTTCTTGTCGGGATATTGCTCGGTCAGCAGCCGGACGATGGACGCGGACAGGGAGGTCTTGCCCACACCGCCCTTGCCGGCGACCGCCAGAATTTTAGCCTGATTTTCCATGATTTTTACTCCTTCCACCGGGTTCGGCAGCCGAGGCGTGGCTTGCCACGCCTAAGGTTTTTTGCGGATCAATCGTGCCTGGCCTCTTTGGCGGCCTTGCCGAAGTGCAGCTCCTTCATGCCCTCAACCTCGTCGCACACGTCCTTCAGCTGGCATACCGAGCAGTCGGTGGGCAGTCCTTCGAGAATGTGGGTGAGGGTGGAGGTGATGCCGTCCGCCAGCTTGGCGTTCTTTTTCAGCGCATCATAGTCGATGGACGGGTCGGTGATGAAGATGATCTTCACGTTGAGAACATCGCGGTTCTCCTTGTATTGCTTGATATAGTCCGCGCCGATGGCCTTGAAGCCGATGCCCTGCCGCACGGCCTGCCTGCTCACGCGCACCTGCTCGCGGGAGGATTCCGGGCTCATCCGCACCATGTAGCCCTCGGGGTAGACGTGGTACTTGCAGAATTCAATGTCCTTCAGCGCGCGGTAGATCTCCTCGTCGTCGCCTTCGATCAGGCCCACCCGGGCCAGCACGATGCGGGCGAAGGGGACGTTGCCCCTGATGTCCCGCAGATCGGGACCGTAGAGCAGGACCTCGTCCTTGTCTACCAGCGCGGTGGAGGTGGTTGGGCAGATATAGTTGGCGGAACCCAGCCCCGCGGCACCCAGCTCGTAGGCCGCGTCGGACTGCAGCACCAATTCGCTGCTGCCGCGATCGCGCCAGGCATCGGCGGGATTATAGTCCCAGGTCTTGGGTGTGGCTTTGGAGAGAAGCTCGGTGGTCTCTTTGATGAGGTTGTTGTAAAGTTCCATGTTCGGTTCCCCCTTTTTTCGGATATCGTAATTCCTATTTCATTCCTGTGATTTGATTATACCGTAGTGGACCCATAAAATATGTGGCAAATGCTACAGACACAGGAAAATTTTGATAAGGTATTAACAGAGTGCAAAAAGGGACGGCCGGGCTGCCGGCCGTCCCGCGCGGAGCCGGATCTCGCTTATTCTCCCGTGCTGCCAAAACCGCCGGCGCCCCGCCGGGTCTCGGGCAGGGTGTCGGCCTCCTCAAATTCGGCGGGCACGAAGGGCAGAACTACCAGCTGGGCGATGCGGTCGCCGTCGCGGACGACGCGGGGGCTCAAGCTGTCGTTGTGCAGGGCCACGATATACTCGCCCCGGTAGTCGCTGTCACACACGCCCACGCAGTTGGCGGGGCGCAGCCCCTGCTTGCTGGCCAGACCGCTTCTGGCGAATACCGCGCCGAAATACCCCTCCGGCACGGCGGCGGCGATACCCGTGCCGACCATGACCGTCTCGCCGGGGGGGATGAGGGCCTCGCCGGCTTCGATGCACGCGTACAGGTCGCTGCCCGCGCTGCCCGCAGAGCCTGCGGTGGGCAGCTGGGCGCCGGGGCGCAGTTTTTTGATCTGTATTTTCATGGCAAATTACCGCTTTCGATGGTTTTCTCCAAGTATACCGCCCAAAAGATCGTATTGCAAGCCGGATGGCAAAATCCGGTGATTGCCTTTTGCAGGGAAACTATGGTACAATGTTCTCCGTCATGAAAAAACTGTATCATATTTTCTCAATCATACTTGCGGTGACCATCCTGGCGGGCGTGGGCTGGTATTTCTTCCCCACGGATCAGGTCGTTTCCGGCGCGCGCAGTTTCAAGGAGTACGCGGATCGGGTCAGGGGCAACCTGAATAACGACAATGTCAGCGCCGAGGGCGTCAAGGTGGACGATGCCGCCGACGACAGCTACGGCGACACCGGCGAGACCCTGTCCTTCAGCAGCTCGGCCTGCCCCTACCGGGCGCTGCTGAGCGTGAAGGAGCAGGGCGTCTACAACCAGATCTACGCCAACGCCAGGGACTGCGCCGGGACCTTCCGGCTGTTGTGCGCGCTGAGTCTGGAGGAACTGAACGACACCTATGTGGCCGTGACCTGCGACCACCCGGAGATCTTCTGGCTGGCCAACCGCTACGAATACGGCTACGCCGCCGGCGACAAGGACACCGCCGTACAGATGACGCTGGAATACAGCGCACTCAAGGACGAGCTGCGCCAGGCCAAGGCCAGGTTCGACGCGGCGGCCGCGGAACTCCTCAACGGGGCGCGGGCTTGCACTGCCGCCGCCGACAAGGAAAAATACGTGTTTGACACGCTGGCACAGACCGTGGAATACAACGACAACGCCGCCTGCAATCAGACCGCCTACAGCGCGCTGGTGGGGCACAGCACCGTCTGCGCGGGCTATTCCCGGGCCTTCCAGTATATCCTCAACCAGCTGGGCGTTCCGTGCTATTACATCTTTGGCACCGCGGACGGCGGCTATCACGCCTGGAATATCGTGCAGCTGGATGGGGAATGGTACGGTGTGGATCTGACATGGAGCGACCAGCTGGGCGGGCCCAACTATACCTATTTCAATGTCACGGACAGCGCGCTGTCCGTCAACCACACCCGCAGCGCCATGAGCCGAAAACTGCCTGGCGCCGGCGGCACCAAATACGCCTGCACCCCCGTGCCGGCCACGCCCGGCGTCCCGGATCCCTCCGGCGGCACTGCGGCGGCCGCGGCGGATACCGTGGATTCCCTGGACGAATACAATACCCTGTGCTATAACCAGATCGTCGCCAACGGCGTGGGCACCTATTCCTTCTCCATGGCGCTGAAGGACGAGGAGCTGTACGACCAGATCCGCGCCGCCGCCAAGCGAAAGGACTACGAGGCCGGGTATCTGGACGCCGCCGCCGCGGCGCTGGGGCTGGACAAGTTTGGTTACGAATACAAGATCGGCGGCGATCTGGACGACACCACCGGGCAGGTGACCCTCACCCAGCGGGTGACGCTGACCGAGGGACAAAATTAAGATAAAAAAACCGGCTCTCAGAGCCGGTTTTTTATGCGGTTACAGCACCTTGGAGAGGAAATCCTGGAGACGGGGGGACTGGGGATGGCTAAAGATCACTTCCGGCGGACCCTGCTCCGCCAGCTTGCCGTCCGCCATGAACAGCACGCGGCTGCCCACCTCCCGGGCGAAGCCCATCTCGTGGGTGACCACCACCATGGTCATGCCGTCCCGGGCCAGCTCCTTCATGACGTCCAGCACTTCGCCCACCATCTCGGGGTCCAGGGCGGAGGTGGGCTCGTCAAAGAGCATCACCTTGGGGTGCATGGCCAGCGCACGCACGATGGCGATACGCTGCTTCTGACCGCCGGAGAGGGCGGAGGGGTAGGAATCGCCGCGGTCGGCCAGATCCACGCGCTCCAGCAGGCGGGAGGCCTCGGCGTCCGCCTCGTCGGGTTTCATCAGGCCGGACCTGACGGGGGCGAGGGTGATGTTCCTGCGCACGGTCATGTTGGGAAACAGATTGAAGTGCTGGAACACCATGCCCATCTGGCGGCGCATCACGTTGATGTCCGTCTTGGGGGAGGCGATGTCCACGCCTTCAAAGGTGATGGTGCCCTCGGTGGGCCGCTCCAGCAGATTCAGGCAGCGCAGAAAGGTGGATTTGCCGCCGCCGGAGGGGCCGATCACCACGACCTTTTCGCCCGGGTAGATGTGGTCGGTGATGTCGTCCAGCACCAGATGGTCGCCGAAGGATTTGGAAAGATTTTTAATGTCGATCACTTTGACGCAGCCTCCTCTCCAGAATTCCCAGCAGCCAGGTCAGGATCATGACCACGATCAGATACAGGACGGCGATGCCGATGAAGGGCATCAGCGCCTGATAGGTCTTGGCCTGCACCTGGATGGCCACCTTGGTCAGGTCGGCAAGACCGATGACCGTCACCAGCGAGGTGTCCTTGAACAGAGTGATGAGCTCGTTGCCCAGCGCCGGCAAAATATTTTTGATGGCCTGGGGGATGACCACACAGCGCATCACCGGGGTATAGCCCAGACCCAGCGAACGGCCGGCCTCCATCTGACCGGGGTCGATGGACATGATGCCGCCGCGGATGATCTCAGACACATAGGCGCCGGAGTTGATGCCCAGAGTCAGGATGGCCACCGCCACCAGATTGCGGCTGGCGGAAAAAATGACAAAGCCCATGATCAGCAGCTGCACCATCATAGGCGTGCCGCGAATCACCGTGGTATAGATCTGGCACAGGGCGTTGAACACGCCCAGCAGACCGCTTTTCCTGTCGCGCTGCTGGTCGTGGGCGGTACGCACCACGGCCACCAGAATGCCCAGAACAATGCCCAGCGCCAGCGCGCCCAGCGTGACCTCGAAGGAGATGCCCAGACCCTTGAAATAGCGAATCCAGCGGTCGCCCTCGATGAAGCTCTGATAAAATTGCTGCTGAAGATCGGTCAGGAAATCGCCCATTGACAACAGTTCCTTTCGTCGCAAAAAAGGGGGCGGTTTCTGCCGCCCCCTATAGTTTCATTGGCTCTTATGCTGCGATGTACTTATTGATAATGGTCTGCACGGTGCCGTCCGCGATGAGCTGCTGCAGCGCGGTATTGACAGCGGTCAGCAGCGCGGGGTTATCCTTGGACACGCCGATGGCATAATCCTCGTTGGTGAACTCGGTGCTCAGAATGGTCAGGCCGGTGTTGGCCTTGACATATTCCTTCGCGGGCTGGCTGTCGATGACCACGCAGTCCACCTTGCCGGCCAGCAGCGCCTGAACGGCGGTGGCGCCGTTGGTGTAGGCGATGACATGGTCCTCGCCGTAGCCGCCGTCCGCGGGATCGGCGGAGCAGTACGCATAGCCGGTGGTGCCCTCCTGGGTGCCGATCATTTTGCCCTTCAGGTCGTCGATGCTCTTGATGGCGGAGCCTTCCTTCACAATAACCACCTGTACGCCGTTGGCGTAGGAGTCGGTGAAGTCCACGTTTTTCTTGCGCTCGTCGTTGACGGTGAGACCTGCCATGGCGATATCGGCCTTGCCGCTCTGGACGGAGGTGATGACGGAGGTGAAGTCCATATCGTCCACGACCAGCTGCAGACCCAGCTTTTCGGCGATCTTGCCGGCGATCTCCACGTCGATGCCCTCAAAGGAGCCGTCGTCCGCGACCATCTCGTACGGAGGGAAGGCGGCGTTGGTAGCCATATGGAGCTTTCCGGCCTCCACGGTAGTCACCGCGGCGCCGGATTCGGTGGCGGCGGCGGTGGGTGCCGCCGTGGCGGGGGCGGGGGCCTGCGTGCCGCAGGCGCAAAGCGCAAACACCATGGTCAGCGCAAGAAGCAGTGCAAGAAGCTTTTTCATTTTCAATTCCTCTCTTTCAATGGCAGATAATTATTCGGCAAATCTGAATAATTTTTCGTTTCAACAGTTGCGATAATAGCACGGTACCCGCGCCTTGTCAATAGCTTTCTGAAAAAATATTCTGAAAAACTGAAAAAATATCGGCGATTAATGAATATTATTCATTATTTCAGGAAATATCCGAATATTAATGAATATTTGAGACGCGCTTCAGGCGGCCCGCCAGCGCGAAGGCGCCGAAGGCCACAATATTCACGGCCACCACCGCTGGCCCGGAGGGAATCTCCCAGGCGAAGGACGCGGCCATGCCCAGCACGAAGCATATCACCGCCGTCACCGCGGAAGTGAGCACCACGGCGCGGAAATTGCGGCACACCCGCATGGCGGACAGCGGCGGGAAAATGATCAGCGAGGAGATGAGCAGCGCGCCCATCATGCGCATGCCCAGCACCACCGTGACGGCGGTGAGCAGGGCGATGAGCATATTGTACAGACCCGCCCGGGTGCCGGTGGCCTTGGCAAAGGTTTCGTCGAAGGTCACGGCGAAGATGCGGGGATAGAACAGCACGAACAGCAGCAGCACCGCGGCGGACAGCGCCACGCTGAGGCGGGCGTCCGCCGAGCTGAGGGCCAGGATGCTGCCGAACATATAGTTGGACACGTCGGTGTTCATGCCGGTAGTCAGGGAGATCACGATGACGCCGATGGCCAGCGCGCCGCTGGAGATCATGGCGATGGCGGCGTCGCCCTTGATGGCGCTGCTGCGGCTGACGCGCAGCAGCAGAAACGCGGCGGCGATGACCACGGGCACGGCCACGGCCAGCGGCGCGGCGTTGAAAGCGGTAGCCACGGCCAGCGCGCCGAAGCCCACATGGGACAGACCGTCGCCGATCATGGAATAGCGCTTCAGCACCAGGGACACGCCCAGCAGCGCCGAGCACAGCGACACCAGCACACCCACCACCAGCGCCCGCACCAGGAAGGGATAGGACAGCATTTCCGCCAAGATCATGTCCGGCACCCCCCCAGAAAACGGCGGGCCATGTCGCTTTGCTTGTAGTCGGCGGCGGAGCCGAAGAACAGCTGGCGGTTGCCCAGATGCAGGATGTGCGTGGCGTAGCGCACCGCCTCGTGGATGTCGTGGGACACCATGATGACGGTGATGCCGTCGCACAGATTGATGAGCTTGATGAGATTGTACATCTCGTTTTGCGCCACGGGATCCAGCCCGGTGACGGGCTCGTCCAGCAGCAGCATTTTTTTGGTGGCGCACATGGCCCGCGCCAGCAGCACCCGCTGCTGCTGCCCGCCGGAGAGCTCCTGGTAGCATTTGCCGGCGATCTCGTCGATGCCCATGCGCTCCATATTCTCCGCGGCGGCTTTTTTATCCTCCGCCGAATAGAAAAGCCGCTTTCCCAGACTGTTCAGCCGCCCGGAGAGGACGACCTCCCGCACGCTGGCGGGGAAATCCTTCTGCAGCTCGGTTTGCTGGGGGAGATAGCCGATCTCGGTGGGCTTCAGCCCGTCCCCGGTGAGAATCCTGCCGCTCTGGGGCGCTTTCAGGCCCAAGAGCCCCTTGATCAGCGTGGATTTTCCGGAGCCGTTCTCGCCCACCACGCACAGATAGTCGCCGGCGTTCAGGGAAAAATCCACACCCTCCAGCACGTTTACGCCGTCGTAGGCGAAAGAGACGTTTTCACATTGTAGGATCATCAGCCCAGCGCCTTTCTGACCGTGTCGACATTGGCCCACATGAGATCGAGATAGCTCACGCCGCTTTCAAAATCGGCTTTCGACACGTTGTGGCAGGAGTTGAATTCCAGCTTGCCGCAGCCTGTGTCCTCGCAGACGGTGTCCGCCATCTTTTGATTGGAGAATTCGATATACAGCACATAGGGGACGCCCCCCTGCCGCACCTTGTCGATGAGGAAAGCCACGGTCTTGGCGGAGGGCTCGGCGTCCTCGGCGCAGCCGGGATAGGCGGCGTAGTAGTCCAGCCCGTATTCTTCGGTGAAGTAGCGGACGGGGAAGCGGTCGGCAAAGATCAGGGTCTTGCTTTTGGCGTTGGCCACCACTTCGCGGTAGGCCTCGTCCAGCTTTTTAAGCCGGGCGGTATAGGCCGCGAGATTTTTCTGGAAGATGCCGGCGTCGGCGGCGTCCCTGGCCTCGGCCGCGGCGGCGATGGCGGCGGCGATCTTCTGGGCGTTCACCGGGGAGGTCCAGACGTGCTCGTCGTATTCCGGCCCGCCGCTGCCCTCTTCATGGACGGTCATGCCCTCCTTGTCCTCCTCCTGGACCTGCGCAACGCAGTCCGTCATGCGCACTACGGTCATGCCGTTGCCGACGGAGGAAAGCACGTCATCCACCCACTCGTCGCTGTCGCCGCCGTTGTAGATGAAAATGTCGCAATTCTGAATAGTCAGAATGTCCTGGGGCGTGGGCTCGTAGGAATGAATCTCCGACCCGGGGGGGACAAGCATGGTCACTGTCCCCGCGCTGCCCACGATTTCCCGGGCAAAGTCGTAGGCCGGGAAAATGGTGGCCACCACGGAGAGCTTGCCGCTTTCCTTTGCCGCCGGAGCGGGCGCCTGCCCGCAGCCGGAGAAAAGCGCCGCCAAAACGGCGCAGAGTATAAAAATGGACAGAGCTTTTTTCAAGGAATACGCCTCACTGACATGAGTTTATTTTAGTAAAATAGTATATCATAATTGGCGGCAGGCCAACAAGTTATTTCTTTTCTAAGAAGTCCCTGTTATAATCAACTGTACCAGTAACTTAATCCAACGGGAGGCGCGACATGGAAAAATATGATTTCGGAGACTTCGGCGGCGTCACCGGCGAGGACCCTTTTGAGCGGGGCAGCTATGCCGGTACGCCGGAGGATCAATGCCTCTCGTCGCCCCGGGGCGACGTCTATTACTGGGTCACCCGCTGCGGGGCGGAAAACGCGCCGTGGCTGGTGCTGCTTCACGGGGCGGGGATGGATCACACGGTGTTCGACGCCGTGACGGAGACCTTCTCGCGGTCGGTCAACTGCATCGCGCTGGATCTGCCGCTGCACGGGCTGTCGGAAAATTACGGCGCTTTCGCGCCGGACAGCTGCGCCTACGATGTGCGGGACATCCTCAATAATGAGGGGGTGGACCGGGCGGTCGTGGCGGGCCACTGCATCGGCGGGGTGGCCGCGCAGGCCTTCGCGGCGGAGTTCCCGGAGCGCTGCGCGGGTCTGGCGCTGATCGACACCTTCCCCTTCGGGCAGGAGCTCTGCCACTACGGTGATTTCCGCTGGCTGGACAAAACGGCGGGGCTGCTGCGCGTGATACCGGCCCGGGCCTTCGCCGGGGCGCTTGCCGGCGCGTTTGCCGCCACGACGGAAGGCAGCCGCGCGCTCTATCCCGTTATGGCCGCGCAAAATACCGCCTGCGCGGCGGACGCGCTGGCGGACACGCTGGCGGCGCTCTCCGGTACCGCGGCGCCGGACTGGGATTTCCCCGTGCTGGCCATGGTGGGCGAGGGCGACCGGGTGGGCCGCATCCGCGCCCTCAACCGCGCCGCGGCCGCGCGCTTCGGATGGAAGCTGGCGACGATTCCCCACGCGGGACACACGCCCTATCTGGACAATCCCGCTGAATTCAATGCCGCGCTGGAAGGCTTTTTACGCGACCTGTGACGAGTATGGCACAAAATAAAGCAGCGCCCCTGAAGGCTGCCGGGAAAACAGCTTCCGGAGGCGTCCCGCTGTGTTTCAAGAGATATCGACCGCATAGTTCGCCGGGTTTGCAGGATCAAAATATACACAAATCCGCTCGTTGACGCCGGGGCAGCGTTCGGTCCAGCTGACGTACCGGCTGCCTCCGTAGGAGACTCCGTTCACCTCGTATTGAAAGGTAATGATGTGAGGAAAAACAGCGCCGTCCAGACTGTCAGCGCGAACAGGTTTGGTATTGATTTTTATCCATCGGCATTCCCTTGACGCGGTTATGGTGCCGTATACCCTGTGTCCCTGAGATATAATTTTTCGCCCGCCTATAGAAAGAAATCCTTTAAGGTTCATTCCGCCATGCCTCCCTGGCGGTTCGGTGCCGCGCCGCTGTTTTACTTATTATATCATGCGCTGCGCTCCACATCAACTATACGCGTCTATCAGGAAAAACGCGGGCGGCAAAAAAGCCGTCCGCGTTTCCCTTTTTGGGGTTGGAGAAAGAGAGGATAGGTGTATCTGAAAGATCTCTGAGGGGGAGAGATCGGGGAACTTACTCGATCTCGATCTTTTTGGCGGCGGGAATCTCAGGCACCTTCTTGGGCAGAGTCAGATTCAGCACGCCGTCCTTGTATTCGGCCTTGATGGACTCAGTGTCGATGCCGGTCACGTCGAAGCTGCGGGAATAGGAGCCATAGTAGCGCTCGCGGCGGACGAAGTTCTTCTTCTCGTCGCTGTCCTCGGTCTCACTCTTGTGCTCGGCACTGATGGTCAGGCGGTCCTTGTCGAGATCGATTTGGATGTCCTCTTTGCTGAAGCCGGGCAGCTCGGCCTCCACCAGATAGGAGTCGCCGTTGTCGGAAACATCGGTGCGGAACTCGGTGAGGCTGTTTTTGAAGAAGCTGCGCTCCATCTCGTCAAAGGCACGGAAGGGGTCGTAGGTGGAAAACTGACGGCCGCGGCGGTCAAACGGAATAATCTCAAACATGATGCATACCTCCAACTTTGTTATGTATTTTTTATAACTTTCGGGAACTAAATCACATCTTTTGTTTCCTTCTGTATATAAAAATACAGTACAAATATGAAAAAATCATGAACAATATATGAACCAAATGTAAATGTT
>DAOPXW010000008.1:0-38793 GCA_035352555.1 Oscillospiraceae bacterium | reverse complement strand
TTTAATTCTCAGGTATGGGGACAAGCTTCTGGGGGGAACTACTTTCCGGAAGTTCGGCGCTTATTTTCCTCTCCTGATAAAAATAATCGACGCAAATGAAAATCTTTCTGTACAGGTCCACCCCGGTGACGCTTATGCAAGATCCAACGGTGAAAATAACGGCAAGAACGAGCTGTGGTACGTATTGGAAGCCCGGGAGAACGCCGAGATTGTATACGGTCTAAAACAGGCAGAAACCAAAGAAGAGTTTATAAAGGCCGTTTCAGAAAATAACATCGCGCAGACATTAAACATGGAAAACGTAAACGCCGGAGACGTTTTTTATGTGCCGGCCGGTAAAGTACATGCGATCCTTGGTGGGATTCTGATTGCCGAAATCCAGCAAAACAGCAATACAACATACCGCATATTTGATTGGAACAGAGTGGATAGAGCCGGCAAGGGCAGGACGCTGAATATTTCCGAAGCGCTTGATGTCATTGATTTCAACTCACAGAATAAACGTGAGATTTGTCCTCAAATTGCTGATAATAAGGATTATTGCACCGATGCCGTTCTCAGATCCGAATATTTCAATATTGATCGAATCACCATACATCACTTCTACATAAGCGCATGGACTGACAGCTTTTTGATATTGATGTGCATTAAAGGAAGCGGGGTGGTGTCTTATGACGGCGGGACATGCAGCGTCATACTCGGGGAAACTGTGCTTTTTCCGGCCTGTATTGGGGAGTTCACTATAGACGGGGACATGACGCTGCTTTCCATATACATGTAAAAACGCGCAAATAAAGAGTGCGGAAGTTGTTACGATACAGGAAAAATGTGATAAGGAAAAAGGTGATTATTAAATGTCATTTAAAAACCCGGATAAATTAAAAAAGAAAAATGCGACAAAAAAAGTCCTTCCACATTCCCCCATTAACGCAAAAGCAGTATCGGTAACAAAACCCAAAGAGATGCAGTTAAAGGACAGTCAGATAAAGCGGTAATTTATCAGTAAGCGCCATCAGATTATAAAAAGAATAATTACGCGGAGAGGAAGTGAGCTTAAATGGGAGATAAAAATCCGAAAAAAAAGAAAAAAAAGAAAAAAATTGCTGAGAAAATTGCTGTGCAGCCCACAGTTGCTGCGGAAACCTCTACGGTAAATAATACTAAAAAGTAATCGGTTTACACCGCGGAATATTAAAATCCGGGGGGAAGATTTACAGAGGAAGGCCGATGCAAAAGATGGAAAATCTGAAACAAAGTTTTTGGTCGATGCCTATTGAAGATATCTTGAATGCCCTTGAATCTTCAAAAGACGGTTTAACAAGCAGCGAGGCAGGAAAAAGGCTGTCCGTTTATGGGCTTAATTCCATCAAGCCCCCCAAACGTCGCAGCAACTTTACTCTATTGATATCGCAATTCAAAAGCCCGATCATTATAATCCTATTTTTTGCTACCGGTCTTTCCTTTTTCCTCCGGGATACGCTTGACGCCGCTATAATCCTTGCAATTGTTCTGATCAGCGGGTTTTTAGGTTTTTGGCAGGAGCATGGCGCCAATGATGCGGTTGCGAAGCTGCTGGAAGTCGTGGAAATAAAAATAAATGTTCTCAGAGACGGTATGCCCCTCAAGACAGGACTTGAGAATATCGTGCCTGGTGACGTCGTCATGCTGAAAGCCGGTGCTGTTATACCGGCGGACGGCATAATACTTGAATCTGATTCATTGAACATAGACGAAGCGACGTTGACCGGCGAGACATATCCGGTTGAAAAGCAAGTCGGCGTTCTGCCTCTTGAAACGCCATTAAACGGGAGAAAAAATGTCCTGTGGATGGGGACGCACGTGATAAGCGGAACAGCTAAGGCTTTGATCATAAGTACCGGAAAAGATACCGAATTTGGCAAGATTTCGGAAAGGCTCAAACTGAGGCCGGCTGAAACGGAATTTGAGCGCGGCGTGCGCCGGTTCGGATATTTTTTAATGGAAGTAACGGCAATTTTGGTTATAGCGATATTCGCGATTAACGTGTTCTTAAACCGCCCGGTCCTTGATTCATTTCTTTTTTCGCTGGCGCTGGCCGTTGGGTTAACGCCTCAGCTGCTGCCTGCGATTATTAATATTAATCTTGCCCACGGTGCCAAGATGATGGCCAAGGAAAAAGTCATCGTAAAACGTCTTGCCTCCATCGAAAACTTCGGAAGTATGGATGTGCTTTGTTCCGACAAGACAGGCACGCTGACCGACGGGACTGTCAGGCTTCAGTCAACCGCGGATATTAACGGGAAGCAGAGTGAAAAAGTATTTTTGTACGCTTATCTTAACGCCTCTTTCGAATCGGGATACAGCAACCCGATTGATGAAGCGATAAGGTCCTATAAAACCAATGATGTCAAGAATTACGTGAAGCTTGATGAACGTCCCTATGATTTTATAAGGAAAAGGCTGAGTATACTGCTCGCCGAGCCCGTCAAAAATTCCGGGGCGCAGCAAACCTGCATTATGATTACAAAGGGAGCGCTTTCAAATATTTTAAGTATATGCACCAAAGCTGAAATGGAAGACGGGAAAATAGTTGACATAGAGGAAGCATCCAAAACCATAGAAAAGCTGTACGAGGAATACAGCGGGAAAGGTTACAGAGCTCTTGGCGTGGCTTATAAAAATATTGGGATCCAGTCAACTATAGAAGACGAGCTTGAAACCGATATGACTTTTCTGGGATTTATCACGTTGTTTGATCCGTTAAAAGAAAATATTGTTAAGACCATTGAAGAACTTAAAACATTAGGCGTTTCTCTAAAAATAATCACAGGTGACAATAAGCTCGTTGCAGGTAATATTGTTTCACAAATGGGAATAAATGATGCGAAAATACTGACCGGTACTGAAATGCATGATATTAGCGACGGCGCCCTTTTGAAAAAGGCCGGCGAGGTTTCGGTTTTCGCCGAAGTGGAGCCAAATCAAAAAGAACGTATCATAATTGCTCTCAAGAAGGCGGGCTATGTAGTTGGATACATGGGAGACGGCATAAATGACGCTTCTGCCCTGCACGCTGCCGACATCAGTATTTCCGTTGACAGCGCGGTTGATGTCGCAAAAGAGGCCGCGGATATCGTACTGCTTGAAAAAAATCTGGACGTGCTGATAAACGGGGTCAAAGCCGGCAGAATAACTTTTGCCAACACGCTTAAATATGTTTTTATGGCGACAAGCGCAAACTTCGGAAATATGTTCAGTATGGCCGGAGTATCGCTGTTTCTTCCGTTTCTTCCGCTGCTTCCGAAGCAAATACTGCTGACAAATTTGTTGACCGATTTTCCGGAGATGACGATTGCTACAGACTCTGTAGATGCCGAAATGATCATGCGGCCAAGAAAATGGGACATTGGATTTATCCGTAAATTCATGTTGACCTTTGGCCTGATCAGTTCGCTTTTTGATTTTGTTACCTTTGGAGTATTAATGTATGTTTTTAATACGACCGTTGAGCAATTCAGGACAGGCTGGTTTATCGAATCAATTGTTTCAGCCTCGATAATTGTTTTGGTTATAAGGAGCAGACAGCCGTTTTTCAAAAGCGTTCCCGGAAAATATCTTGTAATTGCCACAACATGTGTTGCAATTGCAGCGCTGATCATACCTTATACCCCATTGTCGGGACTCCTTGGATTTACTCCGGTTTCGTTTTGGATGTTGCTGGCTGTTGCAATCATTGTAGCGGCGTACATCCTTATAACCGAGATCGCGAAAAAATGGTTTTACAAAGTGGTGAAGAATTAATGGGGACTGATTATAGATTACATGTTTTAAATTTTGAAAGGGAATCGTATCCGATAACGGATATTGGATAAAACGAAATGAAATTATTTATCGATTCGGCAAATGTCAAGGAAATTCGGGAGGCCTCTGAAATGGGAATCATCAGCGGGGTAACCACAAATCCCTCGCTGATTGCACGGGAAGGCCGAAAGTTTGATGAAGTTGTGCGGGAGATAACAGCGCTGGTTGACGGCCCGATCAGTGGCGAGGTTATGAGCGCCGATAAAGACGGCATGATAAGAGAAGGCAGGAAGATATCCGCGATTCACAAAAATATGGTTGTTAAGATCCCAATCACGCAGGATGGCCTGAAGGCAGTTAAAGTGCTGACCGCTGAAGGCATAAAAACAAATGTTACACTGGCCTTTACGGCCGGACAGGCTCTCTTGGCGGCAAGAGCGGGAGCGTCATTTGTGTCACCGTTTTTAGGCAGGCTGGATGACATCGCGGATAATTCCCTTGCGGTGATCAAAGATATTTCGGATATTTTCAAAATGCACCGGATCGGCACGCAAATTATCGCCGCCAGTGTGAGAAGTCCTATGCAGGTCGTTTCTGTGGCGAAACTGGGAGCGGACATCGCAACGGTGCCATACGCCATATTGATACAGATGCTGAAACATCCCTTGACAGACAAAGGCATTGAAAAATTTCAAATGGATTGGGACGCGGCATTTCACAAATAAACAGGAACAATTCATCAGAGTCTTGAACGAAACGAAGGGACTGGTTATAAAAATGGGAAAACCGTTGTCATCTGAAATGCTAAGAAAAATGAATGCTTACTGGCGGGCAGCCAATTATCTGTCAGTGGGACAGTTGTATCTTTTTAATAATCCTTTGCTGAAAAAGCCGTTGGAACTGACCGATGTCAAGCCCATGGTGGTCGGGCACTGGGGTACGACGCCGGGACAAAACTTCATTTATGTGCATTTAAACCGGGCAATCAAAAAATATGATCTGGACATGATCTATATCGCCGGTCCTGGACATGGCGGACCGGCGCTGGTGAGCAACACCTATCTGGAAGGAAGCTACAGTGAAGTCTATCCTAATATTTCACAGGATGAGGATGGAATGAAAAAATTATTCAAACAGTTTTCCTTCCCGGGAGGAATATCCAGCCATGTCTCCCCCGAGACTCCCGGGTCGATCCATGAGGGTGGAGAGCTGGGATACTCACTCAGCCATGCCTTCGGAGCAGTTTTCGACAATCCAAACCTGATTGCGGCCTGCGTCGTGGGCGACGGCGAAGCGGAAACCGGTCCTCTGGCAGCTTCGTGGCAATCGAATAAGTTCCTCAATCCAATTACCGATGGCGCCGTGCTTCCCATTCTGCACCTGAACGGTTACAAGATCAGCAATCCTACTGTATTGGCTCGTATCAACCATGAGGAATTGGAGCAATTTTTCAGAGGCTGCGGTTGGCTTCCCCTTTTTGTTGAGGGAGATGACCCTGAAAATATGCACCAACTGATGGCGGCGGCATTGGATAATGCCATTGAGGATATCAGAGAAATACAGAAAAACGCGCGGGATAAAAATGACAGTGCCCGGCAACGCTGGCCGATAATCGTTTTGAGATCGCCAAAGGGCTGGACCGGACCGAAAGAGGTCGATGGGCTTTCAGTTGAAGGGACCTTCAGGGCTCATCAGGTACCGCTTGCAGTCGATTCTGAGCATCCCGGGCATGTTGAAATACTGGAAAGTTGGATGAAAAGTTATAAGCCAGAGGAGCTTTTTGACGATTCAGGCAGGCTTATATCTGAACTTAGAGAATTGGCGCCCGAAGGTGAGCACCGGATGGGAGCAACCCCCCATGCCAACGGAGGGGTATTGCTGCGGGATTTGAGAATGCCGGATTTTCGTACTTATGCCGTGAAAGTGCCGTCACCGGGAGAAATCGAAGGATATGATACGAGTGAGCTCGGCAAGTTTCTGCGCGACATTATAGTATTAAACAAGGAACAACGCAATTTCAGAATATTTGGCCCCGATGAGACTCTTTCCAATCGGCTAAACTCGGTTTTTGAAGTCACGGATCGTCAATGGAACGGAGAAAAATTTGAAAACGATGAATTTATCGCGCCTTACGGACGGGTATTGGATTCCATGCTCAGCGAGCATATGTGCGAGGGCTGGCTTGAAGGATATCTGCTTACCGGACGGCACGGTATCTTCAACTGCTATGAAGCTTTTGTCCGAATCGTTGATTCGATGTTCAGTCAGCATGCTAAATGGCTTAAGGTAACGTCGCAGTTGCCTTGGCGGCGTGAAATCGCGTCGCTGAATTACCTGCTCACTTCCCATGTCTGGCAGCAGGACCACAACGGATTCACTCATCAGGATCCGGGATTTCTGGACCATGTCGCGAATAAAAAAGCCGATATTGTGCGCATTTACCTTCCGCCTGACGCTAATTGCCTGCTTTCGGTTGTCGACCATTGTCTGCGAAGCAGAAATTATGTAAATGTGGTTGTAGCATCCAAACACGCCCGGCCACAATGGCTGGATATGGAAGCTGCGGTCAGACATTGTACTCAAGGCATCGGTATATGGCGGTGGGCAAGCAATGACGGGGGCGATGAACCGGATGTCGTAATGGCCTGCTGCGGCGACACTCCGACGCTGGAAACCCTTGCAGCTGTATCCATATTGCGGGAATATCTGCCGGATCTGAAAATAAGGGTGGTCAATGTGGTTGACCTGATGAAGCTGCAGCCCAGCACAGAGCATCCCCATGGGTTGAGTGATACTGATTATGATTCAATTTTCACGAAAGACAAACCGATCATTTTCGCATTTCACGGATATCCGGCCCTTGTGCACGAACTGACATATCGGCGGAATAATCGCAATATCCATGTGCGGGGATATAAGGAAGAGGGTACTATAACAACGGCCTTTGACATGAGAGTGCAGAACAATCTGGATAGATTCCATCTGGTTCAGGATGTCATCGACCGCTTGCCGCAACTAATGTACAAAGGGGCCCACTTGAAACAAATAATGAAAGATAAGCTCGTCGAGCACAGGCAATATATTGACGAGCATGGCGAGGACATGCCAGAAATCCGCAGCTGGAAGTGGAAAAACAAGCAGCAAACAAAATAAGGAGTGAATTATATGCCTGAAATATTCCCGAATAATGAATTTTGGAGAAGAGGCGGCCGTCTTAATCAAAAACGTCATGTCGATATGACGGAAAATGAAAAAACCGACGTTGTCAAGTGTGACGGTATTAAAAACAATCACAAATGCAAAAATCCCGTATTCAGCTGTACGGTATGCGGAAACTACGGGTGCGCGCAGGAGGTCGCGGATAAATGTTCCAAGCAGGGGTTTAAAAATGACAAATGCCTCCAATGCGGCGCAGTTGGAAGCCGTATACCCGTTATGGAAGATGAGTATGAGAATGTTATCTCGGAATGGAAATCAAACGATTCCTGAACGATAAGCCAAAATTGTATTTGGACAGCCGGGATTACATCAATTGACTTGCCCCGAGTGAGCATAACAAAATACTGAAGAAGCTTTTCTGCGTACATTTTCACAGGCAACAGAGGGGTTATCGCAAAACGTTTTTCAAAAACGTTTTGCGATAACCCCTCTGTTGCCTCTTGCACCCTGCCCGTCGGCCGTATGGTTAATATAATTAGTCTTTATATCCTTATCCCCATAAAGCCAACCGTTCGCGGATTTTTTTGGAAATGGTTGGCGGCGGGGGTCACACGATCCGCCGGCACTCGACCAGGCGGTCGATGTATGAGGTGCTGTTGAGATCGGTGGTGATGACGCCCGTGGCGGAGTTGGCGGCGTGAATAAACTTGCCGTCTCCGATGTAGATGCCCACATGACCTATGTAGCCGCCGGTGGAGAAGCAGAGAATGTCGCCGGGCTGGAGATCGGCGGTATCCACAGGGGTGCCGTCTGCGGACTGCGCGGCGGCGGTGCGGTCCAGCGTGTAGCCGTTGAGGCCGTACACATACTTGACGAAGCCGGAGCAGTCGAACCCGGAGGGGGTCGTGCCGCCGTAGACGTAGGAATAGCCCAAATACTCCATCGCGGTATTCACGATCAGCTGGCCCGCGGAAACGGCGGGGACAGAGGATGTGTCGGGCTTGGCGAAGGAGACATAGTCCCCGCTCATATAGCCGGACGTGCCGTTTACGGTGACCTTGTACCAGGTGCCCGATACACCGGTCACCGACAGGGCCAGGCCGGTGTCGTAGATGCCGAGTATGGCGGACGAAGTGGCAGGGGACGACCGCAGGCGGACACCTGCGCCGTTGACGTAGGCGGTACCGAAGTCGGCGTTCAGCGCGTCGGCGCATTTCAGGTATTGGGCTGCGATATAACCGAGAGTGCCATTATAGATGACTTCGTACCAATCGCTGCCGACCTTGGACTCCAGAACCACAGGCGCGCCGTCGGCGGTGACCGCTTTGACCGCGCTGCCGGTGTCTGCCGCTGCCCGGAAATTGACCGTGCTGCCATCAACTGTGGCGGCGCCGTCGCAGGCCGCGCTTGCAGGAAACGTCATCACCGCGCACAACATCGTGGTGACAATGGCGCTGGGGAGCAATCTTCTGTGCATTGATTCAAATCCTTTGCATGAGATTACCTGGAGGACAACGCACGCTCAAGCCATATCGACGCAATATCCATCGCGTCATAAAGACTGTCCTTTTCACTCTTTTTTACTACCCGATCCCGGGATTTGACGTTGGGGTCGGTGAGCTGGAGCTGAATGGATACTTTGCTGGCGACATCCATATCCTTAACTTTTTTCGTGTCAAGTATTTGGAGCATGATAATGTACTTGTCGGACATGCTGCCGAAATAGATGATATTGTCTTTCCGCCGCAGCGGATGGCCTTTGTATTCGAGCGTCTCGGGATTTGCCAAAAAAAACACCTCCATGGTTGTTACAGGATTGTAACACATCTTATATTTTATGTCAACCCAACGTCAAGAATCTGTCGAAATCAGTGGAAAATCGTGTTCAGAATATCATTGACGACGGTGTTGGGCGTGGGGCTCTGAGTGATGTCCGTAGGGCTTGTGGAGACGGTGGGAGACTCGGTGGCGGTTGCGTCGCCGCCCCCCTCGTCCTTGTCGGGATTCAGCAGCTTCTCCATCTCCTCCCGGGTGCCGAAGATGCCGGTGGGGGAGCCCAGCGTGGCGGAGGGGAAGTTGGTATAGGTCATACCCTCGCTGACGGAGCCCATGATCTTCTTCCAGATCTGGGCGGCGGGGTTGCCGCTGATGGACATGGCGGCCGGGGTATCATAGCCGGTCCAGACGGTGGCGACATAATAGGGCGTGTAGCCGCAGAACCAGCGGTCGCGGTCGGCGGTGGTGGTGCCGGTCTTGCCCGCAATGGGCATGACGTTGTTGCCCAGCCACGCTTCGCTGCCGGTGCCGTAGTGGGCGGCGTTTTGCAGCATATAGGTCATCACGTGGGCGGTGTTGGCGCTGAAGGCCTGAATGGTGACAGGGTCGTTTTGCAGGATGACCTTTTCATTGCTGCCGCTGCCCTGCGTGACCTTGGAGTAGGTACGGGAATAGGTAAACACGCCGTCGTTGTCCAGCGCGGAATAGGCCTGCGCCATCTCGCGCACGGTGATGCCGTTGGTGAGCTGACCCAGGGCCAGCGGGGCGTAATCGCAGTCGGCCGACACCAAACTGGTGACGCCCAGGCGGTTGATGAGGAACTCATAGGATGCCTGGGGGGTGAGTTTGTCCAGAATCTGGGCGGAGACGGTGTTCAGCGACCGGCGCAGACCTTCGGCGATGGTAATGATGCCGGCATTTCCGCCGCCGGAATTTTTCGGATACCAGCTGGTGCCGGAGAGATGGATAATGTCGCTTTTTGCGTCCAGCACCAGGGTGGAGGGGGTGATGAGCCCGTATTCCACGGCGGGACCGTAGATGGCGATAGGCTTGATGGAGGAGCCGGGCGGCCGCTTGGTTCCGGTGGCCCGGTTGAGCAGGAAGTTGCCCGCCTTTTGCCCGGTGCCGCCGGACAGAGCCACGATGGCGCCGGTCTTGGGGTCCATGATGACGATGGCGCTCTGAAGCTGCTGGCCGGTGGGATTGGCGTAGGCCTTGGGCAGCGCGTCCAGATTGGTGTAGACGGCGTCCACCTTGGCCTGGATGGAGGGGTCGATGCAGCTGTAGATGGTGTAGCCGCCGTTATAAAGCAGCGTGGTGGCCGCGGACTGGGTGAGGTTTTGCTGTTTCATCAGATCGGCGACCACGTCGCTGATGACGGTCTCTTCATAATAGGTATAAATGGTCTGGGTGTATTCCTCGTTCTCGCCGCGGACGAATTTCAGATCCTCCGCCTTGGCGGATTCGTATTCATCCTTGGATATGTAGTTCTGATCATACATTTGATAAAGGATGGTTTCCTGCCGCTTCTTGTTGTTGGCCTTGCTGTAGAAGGGGTCGTAATAGGTGGGCAGATTGGTGATGCCCGCGATGGCGGCGCACTCCGCCAGGTCCAGATCGGCGGCGTCCTTGCCGAAATAGGTCTGGGCAGCGGCCTGCACGCCGTAGCTGCCCTCGCCGAAATAGACCACGTTGAGGTACCACTCGATGATCTCTTCCTTGCTGTACTTCTTTTCCAGATCCAGCGCCTGGAAGATCTCCAGCAGCTTGCGCTGCACGGTGATATCGTCCTGCTTGGTGATGTTTTTGATGAGCTGCTGGGTGATGGTGGAACCGCCGAAGTCGTTGCGCATGCCGAGGAACATGTTGAAGAACGCGCCCACGCTGCGGTACCAGTCCACACCCTGATGTTTGTAGAACCGCTTATCCTCGATGGCCACGATGGCGTGCTCAAAGTTTTTGGGGATCTGGCCGTAGTCCACCCAGACGCGCTTCTCCTTGCCGGAGAGCGTGGTGAGCTCCTGCCAGGTGCCGTCCTCCGCTTCGTAGACGATGGTACTGGACTGGTTGAGGGTGAAATCCGACAGCTTAAGACCGATGCTGGGCGTCAGCGAGGTCTTGACATAGTAGGCAAAGATGCAGAAAAACAGCAGCATGGAGGTGATGAAAATCAGCAGGATGGTGCCGATGACCTTCAGGACCGTGCTGGCCGTACCCCCGACGACCCTGGCGGTAGCGTCGGCGGCCCCTGCGGCTGTGATTTTTTTCTTCTCGCTTTTCATATAGGCGGCAATACCTCCTGTGCGGGTGCGCTTTGGCGGATGCCGATGGGCATACGTCTACATACTAAAACAGTATTGTATCATATTATGTCAAATCTGAATACACCTTTTTTGAAATTTCAGAATCCTGGTTTATTTTGCCGCGCGCCGAGGCATAATCCGGGATAGAGGCGGCAGATCCGCCGGGAAAAGGGGAGATAAAATGAATTTAAGGCTTCGGGCGGCGGGCGTATCGGCGCTGGCGCTGGCGGCGGCCTGTCTGGGCGCGTCGGCGGTGCGCGGCGTGACCGCGGCGAAAACGGATACAGTGCCGGATTATTACATCACGGACCCCGGGGAGATGGAGGGCGCGGCCTACATCCTGCGGGATTCGGACGGCTATATCGGCGTGTACCTGCCGGGAAAGACCAGCTCGCCGGAGGAGCTCACGGCCATTCCGGTGTCGGAACTGCGCGCCTCCGACCAGAAACTGCTGAAGGAGGGCATCCCTGTGTCAAGCCGCGACGAGCTGCTGCGGTTGCTGGAGGATTTTGGCTCATAATTCATCTTGATTTCCGCGCGGCCTTGGTTTAAGATGAAGACACAAAAGAGATATATGGAGGTAATCAACGTGAGCGAGGATTTCGGCAGCGATTACATTACGATCCAGGATGACGACGGCACCGAATTCGAGCTGGAGATCGTCGATACCATGGATTACAACGGAAAGTTCTATACCATCTTCCTTCCTACGGATATGGCGGAGGACGACCCGGAGTATGGCTATATCATTCTGGAGAACATCTTTGAGGGCGACGGCGAGGAAGTCTACAATTCCGTGGACGACGAGGATGAGCTTCAGGATGTTTACGAGCACTTCATGACCCTCCTTTTCGGCGACGAGGAGGAGACCGGCGGCGAGGACAAGGAGGAAAAATAACCCTGCCCTGCGCGAAAAGAATTCGTCCTGCTTTGTGCGTGGTCAATCTTCACGGGTTCGTTTAGACCCACACTTTTTATAAGGGACGCTGATTTGTCTCTGCGGATTGCAGGCCTCCCGGATTTCGGATGTTGGAAGCAGCGAAACAGAACTTAGGCGACCCACCTGCATTGACGTGCAGGTTATAACCGAGCCCTAACGGCATAGCGGGTGCACCGGCGGAATATTTTCCGCCGGTGTTTATTTTTGCGCCGCGGCGCTGAGAATTGAACCTGTTCGAATCAAAAAAACAGCGATTTGTCGATTATATACAAAAAGGCCCTCAAATTCTCAGAAAATAAATAGAGATTTGGTATAGATTTAACAAATCGTCATTTTGCTAAAAAAGCGGGAGGTTTGAGCGGAAACTTCGTCAGATTCGCCGGATTGCGCAGGATGGGGTTTAGGCTTTATTATATAGACAGGGTTCTGCTGCGCTGCAGCTAACCACTTTAAATGGAGATGGTACTGACGATGCAGAATAACGAATTCGGGAAAATACTCGCCGCCAACCGCGGTGAAATCGCGATACGGATTTTCCGGGCCAGTCACGACCTGGGAATCAATACGGTCGCCATGTATTCCAATGAGGATGTGAACTCCCTGTTCCGGACAAAGGCTGACGAGGCATATCTCATTGGCATGAACAAGAGCCCGCTGGGCGCTTATCTGGACATCCCGTCCATCATCGACCTGGCCCGCCGCCGCGGAGTGGACGCCATCCATCCCGGCTACGGTTTCCTCTCCGAGAACGCCGACTTTGCCCGGGCCTGCGAGGATGTGGGCATCGTCTTCATCGGCCCCTCCTCCGAGGTGCTGGCTAAGATGGGCGATAAGCTGGAAGCCAAAAAGATTGCCGACGAGTGCGGCGTGGCTACCATTCCCGGCACCAAGGCGCCCCTGAAGGATGCCGCGGACGCGCTGGAAAAGGCCCGGAGCTACGGCTTCCCCGTGATCCTCAAGGCCGCCGCGGGCGGCGGCGGGCGCGGTATGCGCCGATGCGACAAGGCGGAGGATGTGGAGCCCGCCTTCCACATGGTCAAGGGCGAGGCCAAAAAGGCGTTCGGCAATGACGATATCTTTATTGAAAAATTCCTGGTGAACCCCAAGCACATCGAAGTGCAGGTGCTGGGCGACAAGTATGGCAATGTCGTCCATCTGGGCGAGCGCGACTGCTCGCTGCAGCGCCGCTACCAGAAGGTGGTGGAGTTCGCCCCGGCCTTTTCCGTGCCGGAGGAGACCCGCCGCGCCCTGTACCGCGACGCCGTGAAGATCGCAAAGCATGTCGGCTATGTTTCCGCCGGTACGCTGGAATTCCTGGTGGACAAGGACGGCAACCACTACTTCATCGAGATGAATCCCCGCATTCAGGTGGAGCATACCGTTACCGAGATGGTCACGGGCATCGACATTGTCCGCGCCCAGATCCTCATCGCGGAGGGCTATCCCCTGTCCTGCGAGGAGATCGGCATCCAGAATCAGGGCTCCGTCCACATGAACGGCTACGCCATCCAGTGCCGCGTCACCACCGAGGACCCGTCCAACAACTTCGCGCCCGACACCGGCACCATCACCTCCTACCGCACCCCCGGCGGCTTCGGCATCCGTGTGGACGGCGGCTGCGGCGGGGTGGGCACGGTCATTTCTCCCTATTACGACTCCCTGCTGGTGAAGGTCACTTCCTGGGACAACACCTTTGCGGGCGTATGCCACAAGGCGGCCCGCGCCCTGGGCGAGGTCCGTGTGCGCGGCGTGAAGACCAACGTCCCTTTCATTACCAATATTCTGACCCATCCCACGTTCCTGGCGGGCAAATGCTCCACCAAGTTTATTGACGAGACCCCCGAGCTTTTTGAGATCACGGAGTCCAGGGACAGAGCCACCCGCGTGCTGAAGTATATCGCCAACATCCAGGTCGCCAACCCCAATATGGAGCGCAGCCAGTTCGACACGCCGCGTTTCCCGCCGGTCACCGGCGTCCGGGGCGAGGGCCTGAAGCCCCTGTTGGACCGCGAGGGCCCCGAGGCGCTGGCCAAGTGGGTGATGGGCCAGAAGAAGCTGCTGGTCACCGACACCACCATGCGCGACGCCCATCAGTCCCTGTTGTCCACCCGTATGCGCACCCGCGATATGCTCAAGGCGGCGGAGGGCACCTCCGAGATCCTGGCCGACTGCTTTTCCCTGGAGATGTGGGGCGGTGCCACCTTCGATACGGCATTCCGCTTCCTGCACGAGGACCCCTGGGAACGGCTGGAGAAGCTGCGGGAGCGCATCCCCAACATCCCGTTCCAGATGCTGCTGCGCGGCGCCAATGCCGTGGGCTACACCAACTATCCCGACAATGTCATCCGCAAGTTCGTGGATGAATCCGCCAAGGCCGGCATCGATATCTTCCGCATCTTCGACTCCCTCAACTGGATCCCCGGCATGGAGGTGTCCATGGACGAGGTGCTGAAGCTGGGCAAGGTGTGCGAAGCCACCATCTGCTACACCGGCGACGTCCTCGATCCCAACAACGATAAATTCAACCTGAAATACTACGTCGACATGGCGAAAGAGCTTGAAAAACGCGGCGCACATATGCTGGCCATCAAGGATATGGCCGGCCTGCTGAAGCCCTATGCCGCCAAGAAGCTGGTGTACGAGCTCAAGCAGGAGATCGGCATCCCCATCCATTTGCATACCCATGATACCACCGCCAACCAGGTGGCCGCCGTGCTCATGGCGGCGGAGTCCGGCGTGGACGTCGTGGATCTGGCCATCTCCTCCATGTCCTCCCTTACCAGCCAGCCCTCCCTCAACGCCGTGGTCGCGGCGCTGGAGGACAACGAGCGCGACACCGGTCTGGAGCTGGACCGCATCCAGTATCTCACTGATTACTGGGCCGACGTCCGCCTGCGCTACGCCAATTTCGACCACGGCATCAAGAGCCCGGTCACCGATATCTACAAGTACGAGATCCCCGGCGGCCAGTACACCAATCTGTATCCCCAGGTGCAGTCCCTGGGCCTGGGCAGCCGTTTCCAGGAAGTCAAGGAGATGTACAAGAAGGTCAACGATATGATGGGCGGCCTGGTCAAGGTCACGCCGTCCTCCAAGATGGTGGGCGACCTGGCCATCTTCATGGTGCAGAACGACCTCACCCCGGAGAATATTCTGGAAAAGGGCGCCGACCTCAGCTATCCGGATTCCGTGGTGTCCTACTTCAAGGGTATGATGGGCCAGCCCTCCTGGGGCTTCCCCGAGGGGCTGCAGAAGATCGTGCTCAAGGGCGAGGAGCCTATCACCTGCCGCCCCGGCGAGCTGCTGCCGCCGGTGGATTTCGACGCGGCGAAAAAGGAAGTGGAAAAGTTCCTGCCCAATCCCTCCGACCAGATGGTGATCTCCTGGTGCCTGTACCCCAAGGTGGTGGAGGAATACTGCCGCCACCGCAAGGAATACGGCTACATCATGCGCATGGGCAGCCACGTGTTCTTCAACGGTCTGGCTGTCGGCGAGACGAACCAGATCAGCATTGAGGACGGCAAGACGCTGGTCATCCGCTACCTGGGCCTGGGCGACCAGAATCCGGACGGCACCCGCAACGTCCACTTTGAGATCAACGGCTCCCGCAGGGACGTTTCCGTGCCCGACCCCTTCGCCACCGTCACCGCCAAGCCCGTCACGCTGGCCGACCCCGAGGACAAGAGCCAGATCGGCGCTTCCATCCCCGGCATGATCTCCAAGATCAACGTCAAGAAGGGCGACAAGGTGGAGGTCAACCAGGTGGTGGCCGTCATCGAGGCGATGAAGATGGAGACCAGCATGGTCGCCCGGATGGACGGCATCGTGGATTCCATTGTGGCCGCCGAGGGCGACACGCTCAAGGCCGGCGAGCTGATCATGACCATCAAGCTGGCGTAACCCGGGCCGTACCCATGGCGCGCAGCCCGCGCCATGGGTTTTCCCGGAACAATTTCGCGATTTAAAGGGAAAATGGGCTTGACAGTTCGCACAAATCAGTTTATAACTGGTTATGCAATATGACAGACGAGGTTCTTTCAATGAAAACAGTCGTTTTTGCAAATGAATACCGTTATTACTATTACTTTAGTACAACTGAGTAATAGTGATTTCGTATGCGCAAAAGCGTCCTCGTGACGTAGTTTTCAGCCGTGCAGTGAAATCACTGCGCGGCTTTATTTTTTGCTGACAACAGCACGGGAGGGCAACAGATCATGGTCGTAGTATTGAAAAAGGGCACCACGGACGAGCAGCTGGAAAATCTGGTAAGCTGGCTGAAGACCCAGGGCGTGGAGCCCGACATCTCCAGGGGCACGGACATCACCATCGTGGGTCTGGTGGGCGACGTGAGCCATATCGACACCGAACTCATCGAGGCGCTGGACATCGTGGAGTCCGTCAAGCGCGTGTCCGAACCCTTCAAGGCGGCAAACCGCAAGTTCCACCCGGACGATACCGTGGTGACGCTGGAAAACGGCACCCGCATCGGCGGCGGGAACTTTGTCTATATGGCGGGTCCCTGCAGCGTGGAGTCCGAGGCGCAGATCATCGGCGTGGCCCGGCGGGTCAAGGCCGCCGGCGCCCAGATCCTCCGGGGCGGCGCGTTCAAGCCCCGCACCTCGCCCTACTCCTTCCAGGGCATGGGGGAGGAGGGCATCCGCCTGCTGATGGAGGCCAAAAGGGAGACCGGCCTGCCCGTGGTAACGGAGCTGATGGATGTCGGCCATCTGGACGCCTTCGACGGCGTGGACATCATCCAGATCGGCGCCCGGAATATGCAGAATTACGAGCTTTTGAAGGAAATGGGCCATGTGGGCAAGCCCGTTCTGCTGAAGCGGGGCCTGGCCAACACCATTCAGGAATGGCTGATGAGCGCCGAGTATATTCTGGCGGGCGGCAACCGGGACGTGATTTTGTGCGAGCGCGGCATCCGCACCTGTGAGACCTACACCCGCAACACGCTGGATCTCTCCGCCGTGGCCGTGGTGCACGGGCTCAGCCATCTGCCCGTCATCGTCGATCCCAGCCACGCCACCGGCGTGGCCAGGCTGGTGACGCCCATGGCGCTGGGCGCGGCCGCCGTGGGGGCGGACGGACTGATGGTGGAGGTCCACAACGACCCGCCTCACGCCAAGTGCGACGGCGCCCAGTCCCTGACCCCGGATCAATTCGATCTTTTGACCGCGAAAGTAGCCAAAGTGCGGGAGGCAGTGGTATGATCGTAGGCGTGGCGGGCATCGGTTTGGTCGGCGGGTCCATCGCCCGGGATTACAAGGCGGCGGGCCACACCGTCTACGTGTTTGACAGGACGCAGGGCGTCATGGATTACGCCCATCTGGCCGGCGTGGCCGACGGCGAGCTCAGCGAGGGCACCATCGGGGCGTGCGATCTCATTTTCGTGGCGCTCTTTCCCACCGATACCATCGAATACATGGAAAAGATGGCCCCGCTGGTCCGCACGGACGCCGTGGTCATCGACTGCGGCGGCACCAAGCGGGTGATCTGCGACGCGGGCTTCCGTCTTGCCGGACAGTACGGCTACACCTACGTCGGCGGGCACCCCATGGGGGGCACCCAGCTCTCCGGCTTCAAAAACAGCAAGGCCGGGATGTTCAGGGGCGCGCCCATGGTCATCATCCCGCCGGTGTACGACGATATCCGCTTTTTGCAGAGGATCAAGGATTTGCTGGCCCCCTGCGGGTTCGGCAGCATCACCGTGTCCACGGCGGAGGAACACGACAGGACCATCGCCTTCACCTCGCAGATGGCCCATGTGGTCTCCACGGCCTATGTGAAAAGTCCCACCGCCCGCATCCACAACGGCCTGTCCGCCGGCAGCTATCAGGATATGACCCGGGTGGCCCGGCTGAACGAATATATGTGGACGGACCTGCTGATGGAAAACGGCGACAATCTGGTGCGGGAGCTGGATTACTTCATGCACTCCCTGCAGGAATACCGGGACGCCATCGCCGGCGGGGATTCGGACAGGCTCTGCCGGCTGCTGGCCGACGGACGAAAGATCAAGGAAAAGGTGGACGGGGCCCATGACTGAGGTGGAGATCCAGGCGTCAAAAACCTACAGCGTCCTCATCGAAAGAGGGCTTCTCGCCTCCTCAGGGCGCCTGATCCGGGAGAAATGCGGCGGAGAAAAGCTCTGCGTCGTCTGCGGCGATACCGTCCGCGCCCTCTATGGCGCGGCGGTGGGCGAAAGCCTGCGCGCGGCGGGGTATGACGTGTGCTTTTTCACCTATCCGCCCGGCGAGCCCTCCAAAACCGTCGCGACCTATGCGGCGCTCCTGAATTGTCTGGCGGAAAACGGCCTGACCCGGACGGACGCCGTGATCGCGCTGGGCGGCGGCGTCACCGGCGATCTGGCGGGCTTTGCCGCGGCCACCTTTCTTCGGGGCATCCGGTACGTCCAGATTCCCACCACGCTGCTGGCCATGATCGACTCCTCCGTGGGCGGCAAGACCGCCGTGGACCTGCCCGCGGGCAAAAATCTGGCCGGCGCCTTCTGGCAGCCCTCGGCGGTGCTGTGCGACCCCGACACGCTGGACACCCTGCCGGACGAGTTTTTTGCCGACGGCTGCGCCGAGGCGGTGAAATATGCCGTGCTGGCCGCGCCGGAGCTGCTGGAGCTGCTGAAGGCGCCCCGGGCCAACGCCCGGGCCGTCATCGAAAAATGCGTCGCTATCAAGCGGGACTTCGTCCAGCGGGACGAATTCGACACCGGCGAGCGGCAGAAGCTGAATCTGGGCCATACCGTGGGCCACGCCGTGGAGAGGCTGTCGGGCTTTTCCGTCTCCCACGGCAGGGCCGTGGCCACCGGCCTGGCCGTCATGGCCAGGGCCGCCGCCGCGCACGGCGCGTGCGACCCCGGGACGGCGGAGGCCGTCGAGACCGCGTTGGCCCGGCTGGGCCTGCCCACGCGGACAGAGTATTCCGCCGCCGCGCTGATGGCCGCCATGCTGTCGGATAAAAAGCGCCGGGGCGGCACGGTCGCTCTCATCGTACCCCGGGCACTGGGCCGCTGCGACATCGTGCCCACGCCGGCGGACGCGCTGGCGGCTTTTTTCGAAAAGGGGCTGTGAGATGAAAGTGACCGTTCTGCCGGGCTCGCTTGCGGGCTCCGTCCCCGCCGTCGCGTCAAAATCCTACGCCCATCGGCTGCTGATCTGCGCGGCGCTGTCCAGGACCCCGTCGCTGGTGGCCTGCCGCACCGCCTCGGCGGATATCCGGGCCACCGCCGGCTGCCTGCGGGCGCTGGGCGCCGTCATCGGCGAGACCGGCGACGGCTTTGCCGTGACGCCCATCGGACAGGCGCCCGACCGCGCGGCGCTGGACTGCGGCGAGAGCGGCTCCACGCTGCGCTTGCTGCTGCCGGTGTGCGCCGCGCTGGGCGCGGACTGCTCGCTGACCCTGCGGGGGCGGCTGGCCCGGCGGCCCCTGTCGCCGCTGTATGAGGAGCTCTGCCGCCACGGGGCGACCCTGTCGGCGCAGGGCGTTTCACCCCTGCGGGTGGGCGGGAAGCTCACCGGCCGCGATTTTACCATCCGGGCGGATGTTTCTTCCCAATTCGCCAGCGGGCTGCTGCTGGCGCTGCCCCTGCTGGGCGGCGGCACGGTGACGCTGGACGGGCCGGTGGAATCCGGCGCCTATATCGATATCACCGCCCACTGCATGCGCCTGGCCGGAGTGGACGTCCGCCGGGAGGGGAACCGGTATGCCGTCTCGGGCGGGTACGACGCGCCCCGGCGGGCGGAAGTGGAGGGCGACTGGTCCAACGCCGCCTTCTGGCTGTGCGCGGGCACGCTGGGCACGGCCCCGGTCTCCGTCACGGGCCTCAATCCGTCGTCGCTCCAGGGCGACCGGAGGATAGTTGACATAATCCGAGACTTTGGCGGCGGCGTGACGGTGGAGGATTCCCTTGTCACCGCCTTTCCGGCCCGGATCCGGGGCTGCCGGGTGGACGCCGGCGACGTGCCCGATCTGGTACCCATCGTCTCCGTTCTGGGGGCGCTGGCGGCGGGGGAGACCCGCATCGTCAACGCCGGACGGCTCCGGCTGAAGGAGAGCGACCGGCTGGCGGCGGTGGAAAATGTTCTGTCGGCGCTGGGCGCGGCGGTTTCCCAGACGGAGGACGGCCTTCTAATCCGCGGCGGCACGCTGCGCGGCAAAGCGGTGGACGCCTGGAACGACCATCGGATCGCCATGTCCGCGGCCATCGCGGCCCTCTCGGCCGCTGGGGCGGTGACCATCGCCGGGGCGGAGTGCGTGAACAAATCCTATCCCGGATTTTTTGACGATTTCCGTAAACTGGGCGGCTTTGCCGTAAAGGAGTGAGATCATGCGGTATACAATTTTTGGCGAATCCCACGGCCCGGCCGTCGGCGTGGTGCTGGAGGGGGTTCCGGCGGGACTGACCTTGGATATGGGCACCGTCCGGGCGGAGCTTGCCCGGCGCGCGCCGGGCAATTCGGCCGCGGCCACGGCCCGGCGGGAGCCCGACGAGCCGGAGCTCCTCTCCGGCGTGTTTGAGGGCAGGACCACCGGCGCGCCGCTGTGCGCGCTGATCCGCAATACGGATATCCGTTCCGGGGATTATGAGGAAATCCGCGATCTGCCCCGCCCCTCCCATGCGGACTACGCCGCGGCGGTGAAATACGGCGGCAGCGCCGACTATCGCGGCGGCGGACATTTTTCCGGGCGGCTCACCGCGCCGCTGGTGTTTGCCGGGGCCGTGGCGAAGCAGATTCTCGCCCGGCGGGGCGTCACCGTCCGCGCCGAGATCGCCGCCCTCGGCGGCGTGGAGGCCCCCGCGCCGCGGCAGATCGAGCAGCTTATTCTGGACGCGAAAGACGCGCTGGACAGCGTGGGCGGCGTCATCCGCTGCACCATCGACGGCGTGCCCGCCGGACTGGGCGGGCCGGATTTTGGCGAGAACATCGAAGGCGAGCTGGCCCGGGCGCTGTTCGCCGTGCCGGCCGTGAAGGGCGTGGAATTCGGCGCGGGCTTCGGTCTGGCCGCCATGCGCGGCAGTCAGGCCAACGACCCCTTCCGCATGGAAAACGGCAGAGTGATCACCGCAAAGAATGATTCCGGCGGCGTCAACGGCGGCATTTCCAACGGAATGCCCATCGTGTTTTCCGCGGCCATCCGGCCCACGCCATCCATCGGCAGGGAACAGGACACCGTGGACCTGCGGACCCTGACGGACGCCACGCTCACCGTCAGGGGCCGCCACGACCCCTGCATCGTGCCCCGGGCCGTGCCGGTGATCGAGGCGGCGGCGGCGCTGACGATGGCCGACATTCTGCAAAGGGGCTGACTATGGAGCTGGATGAACTGAGAAAAGAGATCGACGAGACCGACGCGGAGCTGGTGCGGCTTTTCGTAAGGCGCATGGCGCTGTCCGGCAAGGTGGCGGACTATAAACGCGGCAGGGGCCTGCCGGTGACGGACGCCGCGCGGGAGGAAGAAAAGCTCAAAGCGGTCCGCGCTCTGGCCGGGGAGGAATTCGGCGACTATGTCGCGGGGCTGTACCGGGAAGTTCTTCGTCTGAGCCGGGGATTTCAGACCGCCAGGAACGGTGTGTTCGGCCTGCTGGGCGGGAAGCTGGGGCACAGCTATTCCCCGGAGCTGCACAGGCTTTTCGGCGGCTACGATTACGCCCTGTTCGAGCGCGCGCCGGAGGAGCTGGAGGCTTTTCTCAGGGAAGCGCCCTTCGACGGCATCAACGTGACCATCCCCTATAAAAAGGCCGTGATCCCCTATTGCGGCGAGCTGTCCGAAAACGCCGCCAGGATCGGCAGCGTGAACACCGTCGTGAAGCTGCCCGACGGGCGGCTGCGGGGGGACAACACCGACTACTGCGGCTTCGCATATCTGGTGAAGTCGCTGGGGGTCGACGTGCGGGGCAAAAAGTGCGTGGTGCTGGGCGACGGCGGCGTGGCGGCCACCGTCCGCGCCGTCCTGTCCGACGGCGGAGCCGCGGAAATTGTCACGGTGTCCCGCCGCGGGGTTGACAATTACGGGAACCTCCCGCGCCATGCCGACGCCGACGTGCTGGTGAACACCACGCCGGTGGGGATGTATCCCGACAACGGGGCGGCGGCGGTCGATCTGGCGACGTTCAACCGGCTGTCCGCCGTGCTGGACGTGGTGTATAACCCCAACCGCACCAAGCTGATCCTGGACGCGGAGCGTCTGGGCATCCCCTGCGCGGGGGGCCTCGCCATGCTGGCCGCACAGGCCAAGCGGGCCTGCGAGCTGTTCACCGGGCGGGACATCGACGAAGGGAAGACTTGCGCCGTCACCGGCGCCATCGCCTTCAAAATGAAGAATGTCGCGCTGATCGGCCTGCCCGGCTGCGGCAAGACCACCACCGGACAGGCGCTGGCGGCGCTCACCGGAAGGGAATTCCGGGACATGGACACCGAACTCGTAAAGGCGGCGGGGATGCCGATCCCCGACTTTTTTGCCCAGAGGGGCGAGGCGGCTTTCCGCGCGCTGGAGACCGAGGTTTTGCGGGAATTTTCCAAACGCAGCGGCCTTGTCATCGCCACCGGCGGCGGCGTGGTCACCCGGGCGGAAAACCGCGATCTGCTGCGGCAGAACAGCACCGTCGTGTTTTTGGAGCGGGAGGATGTGCGCGCCCTTCCCAAGGCCGGACGGCCGGTGTCCCAGGTCAGGCCCATCGAGCAGCTGGCGGCGGAGCGGCTGCCGCTGTACCGCGCCTGGTGCGACGTGACCGTGCGCGGCGTCGATCCCCAAACCAACGCGAAAAATATCCTGGAGGCGGTGAGCGCATGAAAATTCTGGTCGTCAACGGGCCGAATCTCAATATGCTGGGCATCCGCGAGCCGGCGCTGTACGGTCGGCAGGACTATGCCGCCCTGTGCACGTATATCGTCGGCGAGGCAAAAAAACTTGGGGTAGACGTCGAGCTTTTTCAGTCCAACCACGAGGGCGCGCTGGTGGACCGCATCCAGCGGGCGTATTTCGACGGGGTGGACGGCATCGTCATCAACCCGGCCGCCTACACTCACACCAGCGTGGCCGTGCTGGACGCGCTGAAGGCCGCCGCCATTCCGGCGGTGGAAGTCCATCTCACGGATATTTACGAGCGGGAAGAATTCCGCAGGCTCTCCTATCCGTCCCTGTACTGCGAAAGGACCATCGCCGGGCACGGCTTCGCCGGCTATGCCGAGGCCATGGCCTATCTGGCGCGGCGGGTGAAATAGACGTTGAAAAATTCCGCCGGATAGGCTACAATGATCCTGTTGCGACAGGAGGGATTCTATGGACATATCGCTTGTGAACATCGACGTCCGCGACCTGAGCTTTGAAAATAAAGTCCAGGGCACCCAGAAGCTGGAGATGGAGACCAACATCCAGTATTCGGTGAACATCGCGGCCAATATCCCCCAATGCCGGGGCGAAGCCTGGCTGACCGTGCAGGAAAAGAGCAGCGCCCATCTGGTGGCGCTGAAGCTCCACGTCGTCGGCGTATTCAACTATACGCCCACGCCGGTTACCGACGAGGTCAAGCGCGAGCTGCATGTGCGCACCTTTGAAATGCTGTATCCCCATCTCAGCGCGCAGGTGGCGTGCATCACCTCCATCATGGGGATGCCCCGCTTCCTCATTCCCAAGCTGGATATCGCGCAGGATGATGTGATGATCATCAATATGGGCCAGTGACCCGCGGACAGGAAAAAGCGCCCCTTTGCCGGGCGCTTTTCCTTTTTTCAAAAAATTTCCGATCGATGCAATATCCTCCGCAAAACGCCGTCTTTAGGGATAGAGGGCAATGAGCCCGAAACAAAAAACTTAGGAGGATACAAAAATGTTTTCTTGGGGACTCAATCTGGCATCCGGCATTCTGGATATCTGCGGCGAAGGCAAAGCGAGAAGCATTGTCGACTGCGTCAACCATTTCGTGTGGTAAACTGATTCTCCTTCCAAAATTACTCCTGATTCTCCAATGATCCTTTCAAACGAAGACCGCATCCGAGGGGGGTGCGGTCTTTGTTTGCGCGTGGCGATAAAGACGGCGGCTTTGAAAGCGATTTCAAAGCCGCCGGTTCAGTGATCGAAATAAAATCAGCCGAGCCCCAGGACCCTGGGTAGGCCGAAAAACTCGCCCACCAGATCCAGCGATCCGTCGACGACGGACTTGGTGATGTCCTGCACGATGCCCAGACCCCGCCTGAGCTGCACGGATACCGACGGCAGGCTGCTGTCGGTCTTGTTTTCGGCGGTGATGGTCCAGAGGGTGGTGCCGTCGGAAGCGGTGCTGTGATCCAGGTGGAAATCGTAGCCGGTGTAGGTTTCCGTATTCAGCTGGGGATCGGCCTGGCACAGCTCGTCATAGGCGGCGGCCAGAGCCTCCGCCAGATCCAGCGCGTCGGCGTTGTCCAGATCGCTGATGCCCAGATCGCCCTCTACCTTGTTGGTCAGAGTGCCGGCCACCTCGCCGGTGCGCTGCACCACGTTCGCGCCGATGCAGTCCATGATCTGATCCAGCGCGTGGATGCTCAGCGCCGCCAGATCGGCATAATCGCCGCCGTCCGCACAGGAGGCGATCTTATCCACCAGAGCGGCCTTGCCCACGGAAATGCCATATTCCTTGGCCTGCCCGGCATAGGCGGCGGCATCCGCCACCTGACTGAGGATGGAGACCTGAAAGCCGCTGTCGGCGGCGGCGTACTGCATAGCGGCGGTCACCCGCCGGCAAACCTTCCCATTGTCCTGCCCGTCCGCCTCGACTACGGTGACCAGTACGGAATTTTTCATGTTGGTGAGGTAGCCCTTTTCCTCCAGCGCGGCGACGATCTCCCGCAGTGCCTGGGCACAGCCCTCGCCTTTGTAGTCCCTGCCGCCCAGCAGGGCGGCGGCGTCGTCGTTAAGGGAGGAGACCGATTCCACGGCCCCGTCCGGGTCCAGCGTGAGCTGGATACTGGGGTTCACATCCAGAATAACGGTGGCCATGGCGGCCGGCGGCGTGGGCGTGGGCGCCGCGGTGGCTCCGGGCTCCGTCCGGGCGCTGCTGGGGCGAAACACGGCCAGACCGCCCACGATCACCAGCGCCAGACAGGCGGCCAGCGCCGCCCATTTCCGCCACCCGCCGCTTTTTCCCCTGCGGGGCGCCGCGGCGGCCATATCGTCACAGAGTTCGGTTATATATTTGTCGTCGACCCTGCCGATGCGGTCGAGCAGATCATCGTTTTTCAAAGGTCGATCCCTTCCTTTTTCAGATGCTTTTGGAGCTTGCCACGCAGCCGGTGCAGCATGGACGCGGCTTTGGATTGAGACATGCCGTAACGCCCGGCGATGGAGGCGATGGGTTCCATGGCCCAGTAGCGGCGCATGAAGACGCCCCGCTCCACCACGGAAAGGGATTCCAGAAAACTGTTCAGCGCCTCGGTGATCTCCCGGGAATCCTCGATGCGGCCCATTTCGTCGCCGCCGGAGAGCACCTCGCCGAGTTCATCCAGCGCCAGCGCTGTCTCGCCGCCGCCCCGGCGGGACGCCGAGCGGGCACGGACCCTGTCCAGCGCCAGATTTCGGGTCACCTTGCCGATGAAGGCCGACAGGGCCAGCGGCCGGTCCGGCGGGATGGAGTTCCACATCCGAAGGTAGGTATCGTTAACGCACTCCTCGCTGTCTTCTGCGGAACCGAGAATGTTGAACGCGATGGTGCGGCAGTATTTTCCGTACTTGAGCCTTGTTTGTTCTATCGCATTTTCCGAGCGGTCCCAGAAAAGCTGTATGATCGCGTCGTCTTCCAAAACAAAGTCTCCTTATTCCTATTCTTATTGACGGATTTTTCATTCGATCATTGCATGGACGCGAAAAAATCCGCTGCACCCCCGGCAACAGGAAAAGCCCGGAAAATCCGGGCCGGACTGACAGCTGCATTTTAGCATAATTTGTCAAGAAATACAACGCGGGCGGGAAAAAATAAGAAATGTTCCGGCGGGGCGAAAACCCCGCCGGAACATTTCGGAAATCAGATTTTTTCCAGCAGCCTGGCCATCGCTTCCCGGCTGCCGGCCACCAGCAGATGCTCGCCGCCCGTCAGCCGGGTATCCGGCTCGGAAATGGGTATGATGTCCTCGCCAACCTTGGAGCCGATGATGTTGATGCCGTACTTTTCACGGATGTTCAGGTGGCGGATGCTCTTGCCGTCCCACTTTTCCGGCACGGGGAATTCAAAAATGCCGTAATCCCGGGTGAGTTCGATATAGTCCATGGTGCCGTTGGAGGAATAGCGCACCGCGGTGCGCTGGGCCATGTCCCGCTCGGGGTAGACGATATCGTCCGCGCCCACCTTCAGCAGAAATTTGGCGTGCAGGCCGTGATCCGCCTTGGACACCACCGTGGGCGCGCCGAGCTCCTTGAGAAGGGAGGTAATCTCCAGCGAGGACTGGAAATTGTTGGAGATGCACACAAAGCAAACATCGAAATTCTTGGCGCCGATGGTGCGCAGGACGTCCGTGTCCATGCAGTCGGCAATGCGGGAGGCCGTCACTTCGGGAGCGATCCTGTTCACCCGCTGCTCGTCCTTATCCACGGCCATGACCTCGTTGCCCAGTTCCATCAGCTTTTTTGCCAGGTTCGAGCCAAAACGGCCCAGACCGATCACAAGCATAGAATACATGAGAATACCTCCTAATTCGTTAACCGATGATGATATCTTCTTCGGGAAGGCGGGCGGCGTCGGTGTTCCTGAACACAGTCATCGCCATGAAAACCGTGACGCTGCCTACGCGCCCGGTGTACATAAGCAGGATGATCAGAATCTTAGGTATGACCCAGAGCTGGGACGTAATGCCGGTGGACAGACCCACCGTGCCCAGCGCGGAGAAGCATTCAAACAGAATGTTCTTCAGCGGCAGCGGCTGGACGGCGGCGATCACAAAGCCCGCGCCCAGCGCCATGCCGACATACAGCAGCACGCTGCAGAAGGCCCGGTGGCACAGAGACTGACTGAGCCGGCGCTCCATGATATTCACGTCCTGCCGGCCCTTTATATAGGACAGCACCGACAGCAGCTGCGCCGCGAAGGTGGATACTTTCACGCCGCCGCCGGTGGAGCCGGAGCCCGCGCCGATAATCATCAGCAGCACGGTCATCAGGAGCCCGGCCTCGCTGAGAGAAGCGGTATCCACCGTGTTGAAGCCGGCGGTGCGCGGCGTGACGGCGGAAAACAGCGCCGCCAGCACTTTCGTGCCCGGGGTCATCCCGGCATAAACGCCGCTGCGCTCGGTATAGAGGAACAGCAGCGTTGGGATCACCACGATGCCCAGCGAGAAGGAGAGCACAATTTTGGTGTGAAGCTTCATCCGCCGGAAGTGGAAACGGCTGTTGAGCACATCGTCCCACACGATGAAGCCGATACCGCCCAGCAGAATCAGAGAGATTACCGTGAGCGTCACCGTGGGATCACCCACAAAATAGGTGAACGAGGAACCCGGCCTGACCGCGCCCATCAGGTCAAAACCCGCGTTGCAGAAAGCCGAGATGGAATGGAACACGCCATACCAGATGGCGGTGCCGGTGGGAAACAGGGTGCGGAAGCGGAAAAACAGCAGCACCGCGCCCGTGCCCTCGATGATCAGCGTGCCGTACAGGATGCGCCGTACCAGCTTGATCACGCCGCCCAGCCGGCCCGCGCTTACGGCTTCGGAGACATTGATGCGCTCGGCAAGGCTGATGCGCCGCCCGGCGGCCATGGTCAGCAGAATGGCAAATGTCATGAAGCCCAGACCGCCGATCTGGATGAGCAGCAGAATCACCACCTGGCCGAACACCGTGAACTGGGTAAAGGTGTCGTACACCGATAACCCGGTGACACAGGTGGCGGAGCAGGCGGTAAACAGCGCGTCGAGGAAAGGGATGGAGCCGGATTTGTTCGCCACAGGAAGATTCAGCAGAACCGCCCCGAGAAAAATAATCAGCGCGAAGCCCAAGGCGAACAGCCGGGCCGTGCCGAGTGGTTTGCGGATTTTCAAGACACTTTTTTCCTCCCCGGATAAACCGGACGCTAACAGGTAATTTCCTGTGACGGCGGATATTATATCAGTATTCCACCGTTTGTAAAGAAGTTTTTAAAATATTTTTTAAGGCGGCAATATCCGCCGGAAGCGGCGCGGTAACGTCGATGGCCTGTCCGGTGACGGGCTGGGTCAGCGTCACCCGGACGGAGTGCAGCGCGGGCCGGGTGATCAGCGCGGTGGCGCCGCCGTACAGCGCGTCCCCCGCCAGCGGATGGCCTATGGCGGAAAAATGTACCCGGATCTGGTGGGTGCGCCCGGTGAGGGGCAGCACGGACAGCAGCGATAACCCGCCGCCGGTCTCCAGCACCCGATAATCCGTGCGGCAGGGGAGACCGTCCGGCGTCACGGCCCGCCGCGTGCCTTCCACGGGCGCCGCCGCGATGGGCAGCGCGATGCTGCCCTGCGCGGGCGTCACGATGCCCTCCGCCACGGCCAGATACTCCCGGCGGAAGGCGGGGGTGTGCAGCACGCGGCGCAGCCGGTCGTGGATATAGGCGCTTCTGGCCACAACCATCAGCCCGGAGGTACCCTTGTCCAACCGGCTCACCGGATGGAAGGCGGCGTCCGGCCCCCAGCGGCAGGCCAGCGCGGAAGCCACGGTGGGCCCCAGCCCATCCCCGCCGTGGACGGCCAGCCCGGCGGGCTTGTTGAGAACGGCCAGATCCTCGTCCTCGTAGACGATCTCCAGCGGGGCGTCCAGCGGCGCCGCGGCGGCACGGGGCGCAATGTCCGATACGTCGGCGGCGAGCACGTCGCCTGCCCGCACACGGACGTCGGTATGGGCGGGCTGCCCGTTGAGCAGAATGCCGCCCGGGCGCAGCTTGGTGCGTGAAATCAGGGACGGGGCCATGTGCAGCTCCGCCCCCAGCAGATTTCGTATGGTCCGCCCCGCCAGCCCCGGGGTGATCTCCAGTATCAGAATGCGCATGGTCAGGGCTTGCGCTGGTCCCGGTCGGGATCACCGGGCTGGCTGGGCGTATCAAAGAAAAACTTCGGGGCGTCGCCGCCGGCGGTTTTTTTCCTGGCGGTAAACACGTGCTTCACTTCGGCTCTGGACTTTTTTGACGCTTTTTCCCGGGCCTTTTTCCCGGCCTCGGTCGCGGTATCCTCCCGGGTGGGGACGGCACTTTCGGGCGCCTCCTTCCGGGTAAAGACATGCTTTACGGCGGAAGCTGCGGGCTCCTCTTTTTTGCCGCGCTTCTTCAGCGCCACCAGCGCTGCCGCAAGGACGGCGACAGCCGCCGCGGCGATGACGATCATGAGCAGGGGGGACAGGCCGCCGGTACTGTCGGCCTCGGCGGGGGCGGGGGTGACGCCGGGCTTGGCGGCGTCTTCGGCGAGCTGCCCGGACAGCGGCAGCGTGCAGTCGGGCATGGTGTTCTTCTCCATGGAGGCATCGGTGAGACCGGACAGCGCCAGCTTCCAGCCGTCCCTGGTGAAGCCGGAGGCGGCCAGCGTTACGGTGTCCGCCCCGGCGGAGGAGAGCGTCAGCGCGGTTTCCTTACCCTCGGGAGAGAGCAGCTTGTAATTGTTCGGATTGTCCAGCCCGGTCATGGCTTCGCTGAACTTCACGGTGATGGTGCCGGCAGTTTCGTCCGCCGCCAGGGAGAGCACATAGGGCGGGGTATCGTCCGGCGTCCATTGATTGGGTTTGATCTGCGCGGTGACCTCGCCCAGATCGCCGAATTTGACGGAGAGGGCGCGTTCGGTGCCGTCGGCAATATTGCTGCCGGCCTTCAGATTCAGCTGCCAGATCTCATCGATCTGCTGCAGCAGCTGGGAGAGCTTGGACTGGGCGTCGTCGGGGGAGAACTCAAACAGTTCGCCGCCGGAGACGTCCACAAAGCTCCGGAAGGTCTTGATGCTGCCGGCGGAGGCAGAATCCACCGCCAGCGCGTAGACGGCCACGCCGCCCTGGCGCAGCGTGGTCTCCAGTTCCTCCTGGGTCATATCGGACTGCGCGTCTTCCACGCCGTCGGACACCACCACCGCGCAGCGGCGCATATCGGTCTTGGCGGAGGCGGTCTTGATCAGGGTATCCATGGCCGCGTAGAACTGCGTGTTGCTGTCCGTGGCCTTGACGGCGGCCAGCTTTTCACTGACGACCTGAGCCGATTCGCTGCCGTCCAGCAGCACGGTGACCGCGTCGCCGAAAGTGATGACGGCCAGCTGATCCTGCTGGCGCATCTGTTGATAGGTGTTCAGTACGGCCTGCTTGGCCGCGTCCAGATAGTTCTGGGAGATGGAACGGGAGATGTCCAGCATAAAGACATAGAAAATCCCCTCGTCCGACTCGGCGAAATCCCCCACCGTCAGCGGCTCGCCGTCCAGCGTGGCGGTGATGGACGAGGGGGCGAGCCCGCCCAGATCCTGCCCGTCGCTGCGGACGAACACGCTGATATCGGGCATGACAGGCTGAACCTGCTCCAGCGAGACGGCCGAGGCCTGCGCGCAGAGCAGACAGCTGATAAGCAGAATTGCGGTGAAAAGTTTTTTCGCCATGATATCTTCCTTCATAATGAATAAACGTTCGGATCGGCACAATGCTAACACTATATTATACCATAGGATTTTTAATCTTGCAACGGCGGGCGGAAAAACAGAGCGCTTTTTTACATAACCCGGACGGCACCGCCGCGACGCGCCTGTCTTATGCGTAAACAGCGTTAAGATAATTGACGTAATCTTCTCATTTTTGCGGAAACCAAATTGACAAACGCTCCTTGCTATAATATACTAATTAATAATAACGTGCAGAAATCACACTTTTTTGAAACAAATTGTATTTATTTGTATTTTCATTGCTGCGGGAGGACGGGACATGGCAGAACGTCAGAAGCTTCGCCTGGGTACCTTGATGGTACAACGGGGCATCATTACGGACGAGCAGCTGGAGACAGCGCTGGCACTGCAGAAAAAGCAGCACAAGCACCTGGGCGACTGCCTGGTCGAAATGGGCCTGGCCTCCGAGGAGGACATCGTCAACGTTCTGGAGGCGCAGCTGAAGATCCCCCGGATTGACCTGCGCGGCATCCGTATCGACGCCGAGATCATCGGGCTGGTCAGCGGCTCCGTGCTGCGCAAGCACAGCGTCCTGCCCATCGCCTACGACGAAAAGCAGTCCAACACGCTGATTCTGGCCATGGCCGACCCGCTGGACATGGTTGCGCAGGACGATATTTCCATTATCACCAACTGCGTCATCGAACCGCAGATCACTACGCTGGGCGAGATCAACGCGGTGCTGGACCGCTATTTCGGCACGGACGAGGCCATGTCCGCCGCCGAGAAATACGCCAAGGAGCGCGAGGGCCAGCTCCAGCAGCTGGAGGCCGAGCAGGCCGAGCAGCAGACCGAACTGAACAACGCCCCCATCGTGCAGCTGGTGCGCTCCATCATTGAGCAGGCCGTCCGCCAGCGCGCCAGCGATATTCATTTCGACGCCCTGGAAAAGCAGGTCCGCGTCCGCTACCGCATCGACGGCGTGCTGGCCGAAAAAATGCTGTACGACATCAATCTGCTGCCCGCCATCGTCACCCGCATCAAGATTATGAGCGGCATGGACATCTCCGAAAAGCGCAAACCGCAGGACGGCCGCATCACCATGAGCATCGACCGCCAGGAATACGATATCCGCGTTTCCGCGCTGCCCTCGTGCTACGGCGAAAAGATCGTCATGCGTCTCGCGTCCTCCACGGCGCTGACCCGCTCCAAGAGCGACCTCGGCATGCGGGAATGGGAGCTGCACAAATTCGAGCATATCATTTCCAACCCCAACGGCATTCTGCTGGTCACCGGGCCCACCGGCTCCGGCAAATCCACCACGCTGTATACCGCCCTGTCGGAATTAAATAAGGAAAGCGTCAACATCATCACCGTCGAGGACCCCGTGGAAGCCAACATCGCGGGTATCAACCAGGTGCAGGTCAACCCCAAGGCCGACCTCACCTTTGCCACCGCGCTGCGCTCCATCCTGCGCCAGGACCCGGACATCATCATGATCGGCGAGATCCGCGACTATGAGACCGCGTCCATCGCCGTGCAGGCGTCCATCACGGGCCACCTTGTGGTCAGTACCCTGCACACCAACAGCGCCTCCGCCGCGTTCACCCGCCTGCTGGACATGGGCGTGGAATCCTACCTGCTGGCCGATTCCGTCGTGGGCGTCATCGCCCAGCGGCTGGTGCGCAAGCTGTGCAAATCCTGCCGCAAGCCCCGGCAGGCGACGGAGGAGGAGAAGCTCCTTCTGGGCAAAAAGCCGGAGGACGACGTCACCGTCTACGACCCCTGCGGCTGCCAGATGTGCAGCGACACCGGCTTTTTCGGCCGTATCGGCGTGTACGAAATAATCGAGATGACGCCGGAGCTCCGCCACATCATCACCAACCGCGGCTCCACGGAGGAGATCAAGGCCATGGGCCTGGCGCAGGGGATGCACACCCTGCGGATGAGCGCCACCGAATATGTGCTGGAAGGCATCACGACGATTGAAGAAATGCTGAAGGTTTCCTTCGAGGAATAAGCTCCGGCATAAGTCGTGCAAATTTTTCCATTTTTTATGGAAAAAAGGGTTGCAATTTCATTTTGATTCTAGTATTTTTATTTAAAGATGTAAGTACATATTATTCTGTTTGTAGGAGATAACCGGTGTGGAGACTTTCAGAGAACTGATCGAGGACGCGGTAGCCCGCCGCGCGTCGGATATCCATATCTGTGCGGGCACGGCGCCCGCCGCCCGGGTGGACGGCGGCCTGATCCCCCTGCGGGACTACAAATGCACGCCGGATGATGTTCTGGCCGTCACCAGGGAGATCATATCCCCGGAGCATGAAAAAATCCTCAACGAGGAGGGGGAAGTGGATTTCGCCTTCTCCATCTTCGGCACAGGCCGCTTCAGGGTCAACGTCTTCCGCCAGCGCGGGACGCTGGCCATCGCCGTCCGCGTCCTGAACCCCATTATCCCGTCGGCCAAGGATCTGCTCATCCCGGACGCCGTGGTGGATATGTGCGACAAAAAGCGCGGACTGGTGCTGGTCACCGGGCCCACCGGCTCCGGCAAATCCACCACGCTGGCCTGCCTCATCGATATTATCAACCACAAATACACCCACCACATCATCACCATGGAGGACCCCATCGAATATCTGCACCGGCACGCGAAATCCATTGTGAACCAGCGCGAGATGGGCACCGACTCCAAGTGCTACGCCTCCGCCCTGCGCGCGGCCCTGCGCGAGGACCCGGACGTGATCCTTGTGGGCGAGATGCGCGATCTGGAGACCATCTCCATCGCGGTCACCGCGGCGGAGACGGGCCATCTGGTGTTTTCCACCCTGCATACCATCGGCGCGGCCACTACCATCGACCGCGTTATCGACGTGTTCCCGCCCTACCAGCAGCAGCAGATCCGCTCCCAGCTGGCGGACGTGCTGGAATGCGTGGCGTCCCAGCAGCTCGTGCCAAAAGCCTGCGGCAAGGGCCGCGTGGCCGCCATTGAGGTCATGCTGGCCAACAGCGCCATCCGCAGCCATATCCGCGAGGCCAAGACCTATCAGATCGCCAGCACCATGCAGACCAACCGGAAAATGGGCATGATCACCATGGACGAAGCTTTGCTCAATCTGGTGCAGCAGGGCGAGATCACGCAGGATTACGCCATCGCCTACGCGCAGGACGTCCCGTCCATCATCAAGCGCCTTGTGGCGCTGGGGTAAGGCCGGGCGCGCCGCGCAGCCATAGCTTTAGCCATCACAACGATTTGAATTTATCGCCCGGACCGGGCAGGGAGTTGATCGCTTGACGACGTTTGCCTATATCGTACTCGAGCCCTCCGGGAAGGAGACCAAAGGCTCGCTGGCGGCGGAAAGCCGCGAAGCCGCCATGGCCCAGCTCAAGCAGGGGGGCAACACGCTGGTCTCCCTGGCCGAGGCCAACGCCCTGAACAAAGAGGTCAAGATCAACCTTTTCGCCAAAAAGCCCAAGCCCCGGGACCTGGCCGTGTTCTGCCGCCAGTTCGTCAGCATCGTGTCCGCCGGCGTCCCCGTGATCAACGCGCTGGGCATGCTGGAGGAGCAGACCCAGAACAAGCGGCTGGCCGCCGCGGCCAGGGACTGCCGCATGGACATCGAAAAGGGCTCCTCCCTGGCCGAGGCCATGCGCAAACACGCGGACATTTTCAGCGATATGTTCGTCACCATGGTGGACGCGGGCGAGGCCTCCGGCAGTCTGGACGTGTCCTTTTCCCGCATGGCCGTCCAATTTGAAAAGGACGCCAAGCTGCGGGGCACCATCAAGCGGGCCTCCATTTACCCCATCGTGGTGGTGGTCGTCACCCTTATCGTCATCACGATCCTGCTGACTTTCGTCATCCCGTCCTTTGAAGGGATGTTCAGCGACATGGGCACGGAGCTGCCGGGCATCACCAAATTCGTCATCGCCTGCAGCGTGTTCCTGCGCACCCGATGGTTTATTCTTCTCCTCATCGTCGCGGGCATCGTGTTCGGCGTCAAATACGCCAAAAAGACCCCGAAGGGCGCGCATTTCTTCGGCCGCATCAGCCTGAAGGCCCCGCTGTTCGGCAATCTGCATGTCAAGACCGCCTCGGCCCGGATGTCCCGCACGCTGGCGACCCTGCTGGCCAGCGGCATCTCCATGATGGACGCGCTGGACATCGTGGCGGAGACCATGGACAACATCTATTATTACGAAGCCATGAAAAAAGCCCGGGAGGATGTCTCCATGGGCACCAGCCTTTCCGAATCGCTGGAGCGCAGCAAAATGTTCCCCCCGCTGGTGTACCACATGCTGCACATCGGCGAGGAGACCGGCGACATCGACGGGATGCTGACCAAGATCGCCGATTATTACGACGAGGAAGTGGAGATGGCCACCGGCCAGATCATGGCCGCCATCGAGCCCATGATCATCATCCTGCTGGCCGCCATCGTCGGCACCGTGGTGTTCGCGGTCATCATGCCCATGATGAGCATGTACAACGCCCTCGACAGCCTGTAAGCGCAGGCACCTGAATTTTGTGACCTTTCGGCGGCTTAGGGGAGCCGCCGGGGCAAGATACATCCCATTCTTAAAACAAATATGTAAGGAGAAAAAACTATGAAGAAAGCTCTCAAGAAGCTGGACAACAAAGGCTTCACCCTGGTCGAGCTGATCATCGTCATCGCCATCATCGCCGTCCTCGCCGCCGTCCTCGCGCCGCAGTATATCAAGTATGTTGAAAAGTCTCGGGTATCGGTTGACGAAAACACCGTCTCTGAAGTTTCGCATGCTGCTGAGGTTGCAATCGCAGATGAGAAGATATACGATTCAATTTCTGCAACAGTAGCAGTTACGGTTAAAAATTCTGGAACGGGTGCAGGCGGCGTAGCAACCGGCGGCATTGGATGTGATAACCCAACACTTCTTGCTGAACTGAAGAGTGTATGCGGAAATACAATTACCTTGAAGTCAAACACCTACAAGGATAAGACGTATACTTTCCATGTGGTTTATACAGCAGCAAGTGGAACCACCCCTGCTTCAGTTGCAGTTGTTACAACTGGAACTGACGATGGTTGGGCCTGATTTCTGATCTAACCTGAAAGGAAATAACCCATGGACGAGACGACGCTCCCCATCTACATATTGCTGTTCCTGCTGGGGGCCTGCGTGGGCAGCTTCTGCAATGTCTGCATCCTGCGCATCCCGGCGGGGGAGAGCGTCGTCACGGGTCCTTCCCACTGCATGACCTGCGGCAGGCGGCTGAAATGGGTCGAGATGATCCCCATTTTCAGCTGGCTTGCCCTGCGGGGTCGGTGTTCCGGCTGCCACAGCCGCATTTCCGCCCAATATCCCCTAATTGAGGCGGCAAACGCTGCGCTATGGCTGTTGGTATACGGCCGTTTCGGGCTCACGCCCGATACCATACTGGGCTGTTTGTTCGCCTCAGTACTGCTTGTGGCGTCGGTGATCGACGCCCGCACCAGGGAGATTCCGCCGGGAACGACAATCTTTATTGCCGCTCTCGGCCTTCTCCGGTTTTTCCTGCGTCCCGCGCAATGGCAGAGCGCGCTGCTGGGTCTCGTGGCCGTGGCGGGCGTGCTGCTGCTGGTGCTGCTGCTCTCCGGCGGGAGAGCCGTGGGCGGCGGCGATATCAAATTGGAGGCCGGGACCGGCCTGCTTCTGGGCCTGTGGCCCAACGTGCTGGGCTTTTTCCTGGGCTGCGTGCTGGGCTCCGTGATCCACGTGTGCCGCATGAAATTCGCCCATGCCGGCCGCGACCTGGCCCTGGGGCCCTATCTCGCCGCCGGCGCGATGATCGCGTTTCTGTACGGCGACGCCATGATCGCCTGGTATCTGGCGCTGCTGTAAAATACCGCGGCCGCGCATACCGCCGCATTTGAACTTGTTTATTCGTCGAAATTCGACATCAGATATTGTCTGGGGAATAAGAATACAGAGGGGAGACCGCGCCTATGGCTGCAAAGTTATTGACCTCCGCAAGGCTTCTGAATATTGAGGTCGGAGACCGGCTTACCAAGGTTTGCGTGTCCACAAGGCACGGCAAAAATTATCAGATCCTGGACAGCTTTATGTTCCAGACCCCGGACGGCGCCGTGAACGACGGCATCATCGGCGATGCCGACGCCGTAGCGCAGGCCCTGACCGGGGCGCTGGCCGAGCATGGCGCGCAGGACGTCAAAAATGTCATTTTTACCTTGGCCTCCGCCAAGGTCGCCAGCCGCGAGGTGCTGCTGCCCCCCGTGAAGGACAACCGCATCAAAACCGTCATCGAGACCAACGCGGCGGACTATTTCCCCGTGGACATGAGCAATTTCCGCGTGTCCTACAGCCTGCTGGAGCGCGTGACCGGCGACAATCCCGGCTGCCGCGTGCTGGTCATGGCCGCCCCCAAGACCCTGATCGAGGGCTATATCAAGGCGGCCGACGCCGCCGGACTGCTCATCGACGCCATCGACTTCTGCGGCAACAGCCAGTATCAGGTGCTGCGCGGCGTCAAAGCCGAGGGCGCCGTGATGTATGTGGACGTGAACGTGACCAACACCTTCGTCACCTTCATCCACAACGGCGTGCTGCTGCTGCAGCGCAATATCGCCGCGGGCGGCGACGAGCTGGTGAACGCCGCCATCCACGCCGCGGGCCGGGAGGACGCCGACTACCTGCGCACCCTGCGCGAGGCGGGCGACCCCCTGTTTTTGGACGGCGTCATGGACAAGGAGCAGCAGAGCGACGCGCTGAGCCGCCTTGTCAGCGGCATCGTCCGCAGCGCCGACTTCTTCAAATCCGATCACACCGACGTGCCCATTACGCAGGTCGTTCTGATGGGCACCTGCAGCCGCCTGGCCGGTCTGCGGCAGGTGGTGCAGGAGGAGACCGAAATCGACACCGTGCTGATCACCGACGTGGAGGGCATCCGCTTCGTGGCCAACTCGCCCGAGGGCGTGTCCGCCTATATCTCCTGCATCGGCAGTCTGGTGGCCCCGCTGGATCTCCTGCCCGAGGAATACAACGCCCGGAGCCAGAAACGCAAAAGCCGCGACGCCCAGCGCGACCCTATCCGCACAGGCATCATCATCGCCTGCGCCTGCGCCGCCGTGGGCATCGTGATCTCCGCCCTGGCCGTGGCCCGCTACGCCGTCAACGTCTCCGCCGAGAAAAAAATGCAGGCCCGCATCAGCGAGCTGGCCTATGTGCAGGACGTTTACGACACCTATGTGGCGTATAAAAAAACCGACGACAGCCTCACCGTGGCGGAAGGATACGCCAGCGACAAAAATTCCCAGCTTGTCGCCTTTTTGAGCGAGCTGGAGATGAAAATGCCGTCGTCCATTCTGGTGCTCTCCGCCACCTGCGACGAGAAGGGCGTGACCATGAATATCACCGTGCCCGGCTTCAACGAGGCCGCCGTGGTCCTGTCGGAGCTGCGCTCCTTCGACAGCATCGATGTGATCCAGGTCAGCGCCATCGCCAAGAATGCCGAGGAGGGCGGCGCGACCACCGTGTCCTTCTCCGTCAGCTGCGGTTATCCCGTGCCCGCCACCGCCACCGATGTGACCGCCGCCCCCGCCAATACGGCCGCCCCCGCCAATGCCGCGCAGTAAGGAGGAACAGAGATGAAGATTTCAAAACGCGACGCCGAACTGCTGCTGGCGCTGGCCGGCCTGGTGGTGTTTTTGCTGCTGTACCTGTTCGTGTTCAACACCTTCCAGACCAGGACCGATACCGTGCAGCAGGAAATCACCACGCTGCAGCCCCAGCTGCAGCAGCTGGAGGATATCTATGCCAATCTGGCCACTTATCAGTCCGGCATCGAGAAATACCGCGGCACCACCGCCGATAAGCTGGAAAAGTTCCCCGCCGATATCAAGGAGGAGGACTTCATGTCCTACCTGCTGACCCTGCAGGCCAAGGAGGGCGTGGATCTGCAGAGCATTTCCTTCAACGGCTCCACCCTGCTCAGCGAGTTCCCCGGTGTCATCCAGAAGGACGGCGCCGATACCAAGACCACCATGGACGCTTACAGCACCGACGCGGTGGTCACCGGCCAGCTGACGTATCCCCAGCTCAAGAGCGTCATCAGCTATCTCTACGCCGGCAAGACCCAGACTTCGCTGAATTCCGTGGCCGTCAGCTTCAACGCCGAGACCGGCGGGCTGACCGGCACCTTTGACATTGCCAGATATTATGTAAACTATCCTGGGGCAGTCTATACGCCCGAGCCGCTGCCCGAGGTGGCGCTGGGCGTCACCGA
>DAOPXW010000007.1:17218-39909 GCA_035352555.1 Oscillospiraceae bacterium | reverse complement strand
TCGGTGAGCTCCTGTACCCGGTTTTCGCCGCAGTAGCGGATCCCGGCGGCAACGGCCCGGCGCACGCGGTCGGCGTCGTTCATCTTGGTGGCGGCCACCAGAACGATATCCTCCGGCCTGCGGCCGGAGACCGCCGCGGCATCGGCAATGTTCTTCCTCACAGCTTTAACATTTTCCTCAATGCTCATGGTTCAATCACCTTGTCCTTATAAATATCCTTGCCGGAGACGATCAGGGTGTTGCCCTCCCGCAGCGCGTCGGAATCGGTGCCCACGGCGACGATATAGAAGTCATCCTCGGTGGAGAGGATTTTTACCTGTTTCTTTTCCACCTGCTGGGCGGTAAGACAATAGACGTAGGTGCCCGAATCGTCCACGTGCATGGCCTTCAGCGGCACCTTGAGACCCTGGGTCTCGGAAAAGACGATCTGGGCCGTGGCCCGGCGCATGGCCAGCGTGTCCGCCAGCGCGCGCTCCGACGAGAACAGCACCACGCATTTGCCGTTTTCCGCGGCGGAGATGCTCTCCACCTTGGCGGGAATGTCGTCGTTATAATACCGGGGGAACTGAAGATACACCTTTTTGCCCGCGGTGAGCAGGGCGGCATGCCCGGCGTCCACCTCGGAGGCGAAATACCATTTGGGCGAGGTCACCAGCTTGCCGAACACGTCCGCCGCGGTGTCCTCTCTGGCGGAAAACAGCGTCTCCAGCCGGGCGACGGTGAGATTCTGCACCGCCTCGGCGTTCAGCGCCTCATAGCCGTCGGTGCTGCGGGAAAAAATGCCTGCGGCGGGGGCGGTGACGTTGGTGGAATCAGCGGAGCCGGTGCTCTGCAGTCCGGCCAGCTCCTTGGTCAGCGTGTCCAGCTGGGATTGGCTGGCGGCCGATGAATCCACCTGAAACACCAGCGAGGTGAGATCCATGGAGGCGGAGGCCGCGCCGGTGAGGTCGCCCCGGGCCACGGAGCCCGACAGGGACAGCACCGCGGCGCGGATGTCGGCATCCCGGGCGGTGACGTCGGAATCGGCGGTGGATACGCCGGTCAGCACGGTCTGCAGGCTCTGAATCTCCAGCTTCAGCTCGGCGATATGGTTCATGCGCTCCAGCGCGGTCTCGGAATCCATGGCCACGGCCAGCACCGCGCCGCTGGCCGCGGACTTGCCGTCCTCAGCCTGAACGCTGACGTACTGCCGGGGGGAGGAGAGCAGCGTCTCCTCCCGGACGGCGATGCCGTCGGCCTCGGCGGAATCCGTGATGGACACGGCTTCCACCGGGGCGGTGACGACGTTGGTGTGGGTCGAGTGCCACAGCCAACCGAAAAGATAGCAGGCCACCGCCGCGAACAGCACGCCGGCAATGAGCTTGGTGAAAGTGTCGGTCTTTTTCACGGGGCGGTCACATCCTTTCGGGGAAAATCAGTCGGGTCCCTCGCTGACCAGGGCCACGGGCCGGGGCGGCACCAGCGTGGAGATCGCGTGCTTGTAGATCAGTTGCTGCTTGCCCTCCGTATCCAGCACCACGGTGAAGGCGTCAAAGCCTTTCACGACGCCGCGGAACTGAAACCCGTTCATCAAAAACACGGTGATGACGGCCCGGTCCTTTCGGACCTGATTGAGGAATGCGTCCTGGAGATTCTGTGTTTTCTGCATTTCAGCCAACTCCCTTACGGAGCGGTTTGGCTCACATTTTATCACAATGTGTCGCTCCTTTATATAGTGTATTTGCACAAAACCGGAAAAAAATCGGGTTTTCTGCCGTACACCATCATAAGCCGCGGGAGCGTAAAAACGCGGTCGAAAGCTGTCGGCCCAGTTCAAGATCGGGCGATTTTTCCCAGCGAATCCAGAAGACGGCGGGGTCGCGGCGCAGCCAGGTCAGCTGGCGTTTGGCGTAGCGGCGGCTCTCCCGCTTGATTTGGGCCACGGCCTCAGCCTCCGTCAGCTCGCCCCGGATCGCCGCCGCGGCTTCCTTGTAGCCGATGGCCTGAAAGGCGGTGGAATCCGGCGCAAGACCCGCGTCCAGCAGGCCGCGCACCTCGTCGAAAAGGCCCGCCGCCGCCATGGCGTCCACCCGGCGGTCGATGCGGGCATAAAGATCGGCCCGGACCTGAAAATCCAGCGCGATGGTCGCCGCGTCGTACCGGGGCGGCAGACGGCGGGTGGCCTCGTCGTGGGCGGTGATGGTGACGCCGGTGAGGGTGTAGACCTCCACGGCGCGGACGATGCGCCGCCGGTCGCCGGGGGCCAGCTTTGCCGCGCGCTCCGGGTCGAAGGTCCGCAGCGTCTCCAGCATGGCCTCGCCGCCCCGGGTGTCGTACAGCGCGGTGAGACGGGCGCGCAGCGCGCCGTCCTGATTTTCGGCGAAGTCCCGCCCGGACACCAGCGAGTCGATGTAGAGCCCCGTGCCGCCCACGACCACCGGCACCCTGCCCCGGGCCAGGATATCGTCGCACGCGGCGGCGGCCGCCGCCACATAGCGGGCGGCGGACCAGCTCTCGCCGGGATCGGCCACGTCGATCATGTGGTGGGGAACGCCGCGGGTCTCCTCCGGCGTGACCTTGGCCGTGCCGATATCCATGCCGCGGTAAAGCTGCATGGAGTCGGCGGAAACCACCTCGCCGTTATATTCTTTTGCCAGCGCCACGCCCAGGGCGGTCTTGCCGGTGGCCGTGGGGCCGGTGACGACGATGATCTTGGGGGGCATGAGGGACCTCCTAGACGATGCGCTTGAATTTCTTTTCCAGCTCGTTTTTGGTCAGGGTCACGGCCACGGGGCGGCCGTGGGGGCAATATTTTACCCGCCCGGACACCACGGCCTCCGCCAGACGGGAAAGCTCCCGCGGGTCGGTCTTCCAGCCGGCCTTGATGGCGGCCTTGCAGGCCACGGTGTGCAAAATCTCGTCCCGGGCGCCGTCGGCGGTGAGGGAGGGATTCCTGCGGAACTTCTCGCAGATCTCCTCCACGGCGGCGGGCACGTCCCCCGCGTCCATGTCGGCGGGCACGGCGCGCACGGCGTAGGCCGTGTCGCCGAAGGGCTCGATCTCAAAGCCCAGCTCGGTGAGCAGGGCGCCGTTTTTTTCCAGAATCTCCGCGTCCTCCGCCGAGGGCGTGAGTGTCACGGGCACCAGCAGCGTCTGGGCCATGATCTCCCGGGACTGGGTCTTCAGGCGGTCGAAGATCATGCGCTCGTGGCAGGCGTGCTTGTCGATGAGAAGGATGTCCTCCCCGGACTGGACGATGATGTAGGTGTCCAGCGCCTCGCCGATGAGCCGGAACGACGGCGCTTCGGGGGCGGCGGGCGATTCGGGAATCGCCGCGGCGGAGACGGGAGGGACGGGGTGAGACGCGGGACTGGTCTGGTAGAAGACCTCGGGCTGGCGGAGGGAGGACGCGGGGCGGGAGGCAGGGAATCCCTCCGCCGCCTGCGGGCGGGTCCCCTCCCTTTGACAGGGGAGACTTTGAGACGAGGGACGGGGCGCCGCGGTAGACGGCGCCGCGGCGCGGCCGTCCCGGCGGAATTGTTCCGCCGTCATGGCCCGGTAAAAATCGGCCCTGGGCTCGGACACCTTTTTCGTGCCGGGGGACAGCGCCCCTTCGGCGGCGCGGCCCTCGCCCTCCAGCGCCGAGCGCACGGCGCAGTATACGGCGTCGTAGACCTTCTTCTCGTCGGAAAACTTCACCTCGGTCTTGGCGGGGTGGACGTTCACGTCCACGCTGCCGAAGGAGAGGGTGAGATAGATCACGCAGGCGGGATAGCGCCCGGTGAGCAGGGTGTTTTTATAGGCCTGTTCCACGGCGGCCTGCAGCAGCGCGGACTTGATGAACCGCCCGTTGCAGAAGAAATACTGCTGTGCCCGGCTGCCGCGGCCCGCCGCCGGGGACGAGGTGAAGCCGCCCACCGCCACGCCGGTGCTTTCACCCGCGAGGGACAGCAGGGTGGAGGCCGTATCCCGGCCCAGCAGGGAGTAGACGCAGGATTCCTCCCGGCCGTCGCCGGGGGAGAAAAATTCCTCTTTTCCGTCCCGGATGCAGCGGACCGACACGGCGGGCCTCGCCAGCGCGCAGCGCAGGGCGGCCAGCAGGCAGGCCGAAGCCTCCGACCGGTCGGATTTGAGGAATTTCAGCCGCGCGGGGGTGTTGTAAAAGAGGTCGCGGACGGTCATGCTGGTCCCTTCCGGGCAGCCGAACTCGTCCATCTCCTGAATGTCCCCGGCGGTGAGGACGACCCGGGTGCCGGTTTTGGCGCCCCGCTCCCGGGTGAGAAGCTCGATATGGCTCACGGCGCTGATGGCCGCCAGCGCCTCGCCCCGAAAGCCCATGGTGCCGATGGCCTCCAGCCCGCGCTCGTCGCGGAGCTTGGAGGTGGCGTGGCGCAAAAAGGCCACCCCGGCGTCCTCCGGGGACATCCCCCCGCCGTCGTCGGTCACGCGGATAAAGGTGGCGCCGCCGTTATGCAGCTCCACCGTCACGTTTTTCGCCCCGGCATCAAAGGCGTTTTCCACCAGCTCCTTGATGACCGAGGCGGGCCGCTCCACCACCTCGCCGGCGGCGATCATGTCCGCCACATGGGGGGAGAGAATGTTGATCTTTGTCATGGAGGTCCCTCCGTTTTTTCTCTAACACCCTCAGTATACATGATTTTAATTGAAACTTCCAGCCGTTGATGATAAGATAAACTGAAAAATTATCTGCTTTAAGGAAGGTTTTCATGGCATACGAGAGAAAAGAGATCCCGTCGTCCGACATTTCGCGGCAGGAGGATATCTGCCGGGAGATTTTCGATACCGTCACCGCCGGCGGCCGGCGCCCGCTGGCGCTGGTGGACACCTACGGCTGTCAGCAGAACGAGGCCGACAGCGAGAAGCTGCGCGGCTATCTCGCCCTGATGGGCTACGGCTTTACGCAGGACGAATTTCAGGCCGACGTGGTGGTGGTGAACACCTGCGCCGTGCGGGAACACGCCGAGATGCGCGTACTGGGCAACGTGGGCGCGCTGACCCACACCAAGGCCAAAAAGCCCGGCCAGATTATCGCGGTGTGCGGGTGCATGGTGCAGCAGGAGCACATGGCCCGGAAGATCCGGAAATCCTATCCCATCGTGGATCTGGTGTTCGGCCCCCATGAGCTGTGGCGCTTCCCGGAGCTGCTGCGCAGGGTGATGACGGAGCACGGCCGCGTATTTGCCGCCGGGGCCTCCGACGGCGTGGTGGCCGAGGGCCTGCCCCTCAGCCGGGACGGGGGCGTGAAAGCCTGGCTCTGCGTCATGTACGGCTGCAACAATTTCTGCACCTACTGCGTGGTGCCCTACGTCCGGGGGCGGGAGCGCTCCCGCCGGGCGGAGGATATCACCGCCGAGGCCCGCTCTCTGGCGGAGGCCGGATATAAGGATATCACCCTGCTGGGGCAGAACGTGAATTCCTATGGAAAGGACCTTGCGGACGGCGCGGATTTTCCCGACCTCATCCGCCAGATCAACGGCATTCCGGGGGATTTTCTCATCCGCTTCATGACCAGCCATCCCAAGGACGCCACGGAGAAGCTGTTTCAGACCATGGCGGAATGTGAAAAGTGCGCGCATCACATCCACCTGCCGGTGCAGTCCGGCTCCGACCGGGTGCTGAAGGCCATGAACCGCAATTACGGCGCGGAGAAATATTTGAAGCAGGCGGCGCTGGCCCGGTCGTATATGCCCGATCTGGTGCTGACCACGGATATCATCGTGGGTTTTCCCGGCGAGACGGACGCGGAATTCGACGAGACGCTGGCGCTGGTGGAGGCAGTCCGCTTCGACGCCATGTTCACCTTTATCTTCTCGCCCCGGGTGGGCACACCGGCGTATTCCATGCCGGACCCCTTCACCCGGGAGCAGAAGCAGGCGCGCTTCGACAAGCTGCTGGAGGTATCCAACCGCATCTCCGCCGAGAAGCACCGGGAATACGAGGGGAAAACCGTCCGCGTCCTTGTGGACGGGGAGACGGGAAAGCCCGATTACAACCTCTCCTCCCGCACCAACGGCGGCCGTCTGGTGCACCTGAAGGGCGACAGGGCGCTGGTCGGACGGTTCACGGAAGCGAAGATCACCGCCTCCAACACCTGGGCCCTGTTCGGGGAGACTGTGTAAGGGACGGCGGGGTCAAAAAGAGATAAATCTAACGATACGGAGAGAAAACCATGGCTGAGCTGACACCGATGAAACGGCAATATTACGAAATCAAGCAGCAGCACACGGACTGCCTGCTGTTCTTCCGGCTGGGCGATTTTTACGAGATGTTCGACGAGGACGCCAAGACCGCCTCCCGGGAGCTGGAGCTGGCCCTGACAACCCGCGACCGGGGCAAGGCCGAGGAGGATCAGACCCCCATGTGCGGCGTGCCCTACCATTCGGCCGAGGCCTATATCGCCCGCCTCATCGCCAAGGGCTACAAGGTGGCCATCTGCGAGCAGATGGAGGACCCCGCGCAGGCCGTGGGCCTGGTGGACCGGGACATTATCCGCATCATCACCCCCGGCACCGTCACGGAGAGCTCCATGCTGGAGGAGGGCAAGTCCAATTATATCTGCGCGCTGTATCTGGACACGCAGGCCGGGGGCGCCGCCTTCTGCGACGTGTCCACCGGCGAATTCTGCGTCACCGCCTTCCCCGGCGGGGACGCGGAAAACCATCTGGTCAACGAGCTGGGCCGCTTTTCGCCCCGGGAGGCCGTGTTGTCCCCGGGCGCCGCGGGAAACGGCGGCGTGACCGATTTCCTGGCCAAAAAGCTGGATGCCATGCCGGAGTACGACACCGAGGGCTTTGAGTATCTGGCCGCCGCGGCCCGGGTGTGCGAGCAGTTTTCCGCCGCCGACGTGGACGAGCTGGGCATGGGCGACGCCCCCGCCGCCGTGTGCGCCGCGGGCGCGCTGCTGAAATATATCAAGGACACCCAAAAATTCGATCTGAGCCACATCAACCGGCTGGATTTCACCGGCGGCGGCCGGTATATGGAGTTGGACTGGACCACCCGGCGCAATCTGGAGCTGACCGAATCCCTGCGCTCCGGCGAGAAGCGGGGCAGCCTGCTGTGGGTGCTGGACAAGACCAAAACCCCCATGGGCGGGCGGCTGCTGCGCGCCTGGGTGGAGCGGCCCCTGCTGTCCCCCGTGGCCATCAAGCGGCGGAGCACCGCCGTCAACGAGCTTTTTCACGACAACGTGAAGCGGCCAGAGCTGATTTTGAAGCTCAGGGACATCGGCGATATGCAGCGGCTGGTGGGCAAGGCCGTGTACGGCACGGCCAACGGCCGGGATCTGGTGGCTCTGGCCGACTGCGCCCGGGTACTGCCCGCGCTGACCGAACTGCTGGCCGGCTCCGTCTCCGCCGAGCTCCGGGACATCGCGGGAATGGACGTTCTGGCCGACGTGAGGGGCGACATTGACCGCGCCCTGTGCGACGATCCCCCGTTTTCCGTGCGCGAGGGCGGGATGCTGCGCCCCGGCTATTCCGAGGAGGTGGACCGCCTGCGGGACGTGCGTGACAACGGCGCCCGCATGGTGGCGGAGCTGGAGGGGCGCGAGCGGGAACGCACCGGCTGCAAAAAGCTGAAGGTGGGCTACAACAAGGTCTTCGGCTACTACATCGACGTGCCCAATTCCGCGGGTCTCGCCCAGGTGCCCGACGAGTACATCCGCAAGCAGACGCTGGTGTCCAACGAGCGGTATTTTACCCAGGAGCTCAAGGAGCTGGAAAACTCCCTGCTCACCGCCAAGGACCGCATCGCCGATCTGGAATATCAGTTTTTCACCCAGCTGCGGGAGAGCGTGGCGCAGCGGGTGGACCGGGTGAAAGCCGGCGCCGACGCCGTGGCCAGGCTGGACGCCCTGTGCTCCCTGGCCGAGGTGGCCGTGAAAAACGGCTACGTCATGCCCGAGGTGGACGCCTCGAGAGAGATCCGCATCCGGGAGGGGCGGCATCCCGTGGTGGAGCAGACGCTGAAGGACGTGCTGTTCGTGCCCAACGACGTGACCCTCAACTGCGCGGACGACCGGGCCGCCATCGTCACAGGCCCCAACATGGCCGGCAAATCCACCTATATGCGCCAGACGGCGCTGATCGTGCTCATGGCCCAGATGGGGTCCTTTGTCCCCGCCAGGGACGCCACCATCGGCATCGTGGACCGGGTGTTCACCCGCATCGGCGCGTCGGACGATCTGGCCGGCGGCCAGTCCACCTTCATGGTGGAGATGACCGAGATGGCCAACATCCTCAGGGACGCCACCGGCACGTCTCTGCTGATCCTCGACGAGATCGGCCGGGGCACCTCCACCTACGACGGCATGGCCATCGCCAGGGCGGTGCTGGAATACTGCGCCGACAAGCGCCGTCTCGGCGCCAAGACCATGTTCGCCACCCACTACCACGAGCTGTCCGCGCTGGAGGGGCAGATCCCGGGGGTCAAGAATTACAATATCACTGCCAAAAAACAGGGCGGGTCGCTGGTGTTTCTGCGCAAGATCGTGCGCGGCGCGGCGGACGACAGCTACGGCATCGAGGTGGCCAGGCTGGCCGGCGTGCCGGACGCCGTCATCGCCAAGGCCCGGGAATATCTGAAGGAGCTGGAGCGCGACGGCGTGGTGGGCGCCGCCCCCCGGATCTCCGCCGGCGGCGACCAGGTGTCGCTGGCCGACATGGGCGCGGACGAGGTCAAAAGCATCCTGCGGGATACCGATCTGAACACGCTGACGCCCATTGAGGCGATGAATTTGCTGTTTGAGCTGCAAAGGAAAGCGAGAGGCTGATGGACGAACTGCTCCCCAAAAAGGATTTCGACGACGGATTGGCCAGGGGCGGGCGCATTTTCCTGTGGGTCTACCTCATGATCCATTCGGTGGTGTTGCCGCTGGCGCTGGGCGCGCTGGCCAGGCGGCTGCCCGCGGGGACGATCTCCGACGCCTACGTGAATTTCATCTATTACGCCTTTGGCGCGGCGGTGATCTTCGCTGTGACCTGGCGGGCTTTCCGCGTGGGCTTCGACGCGCTGTGCGACCGGCCGCTGGCCTGCGTGTACGCCGTGCTGCTGGGCTATATGCTGCTCATGGCGCTGATGTATCTCGCGTCGCTGGTGGTGTCGCTGCTGCCCGACGCGCTGAAAAATGTGGACAACCTCAACAACGACACCGTTGCAGGCCTGGCCGATCAGGACTACGACGTCACCGCCGCCATGGCGGTGTTCCTGGCCCCCCTGGTGGAGGAACCTTTGTTCCGGGGCGGCGTGTTCGGCACGGTGCGCCGGAAAAGCCGGGCCTGGGCCTACATCCTGTCGGCGGGCCTGTTCGCGCTGTACCATGTGTGGCAGTATGCCGCGGCCTACGGCGACCCGCTGTATCTGCTGATGGCCGTGGAGTATCTGCCGGCGGGCGTGGCGCTGTGCTGGGCCTATGAGCGCACGGGCAGCATCTGGTCGCCCATCTTTCTGCACGCCATGGTCAACGCCATGAGTCTGCTGAGCCTGAAGGCCGTGCAGGGACAGGGGTAAAACTCCGCCGCGGCGGCGGAACGTCTTGATATTTGCCACAAAAGCGGCCGAAAAACCCCGCCGCTTTTGGGATGAATGGATAATTGACATTCCCCGGCCGAAACGATAAGATAATCATGTAATTCAAGGTCGAACCGGCAACTGACGGAAGCGCGGAATACCGCGGGGGAACCGGTTTCACCGTATCAATGCCGACCGTCTGGGCAGTCCTGCGTTTCTATATGGCACAGGACTGTCCTTTTTGTTTTTTGCTTTGTGAAAGGAGGCCCCATGAAAAAAGTTGCGGTCATCATGGGCAGCGATTCCGACCTGCCCACCGTGGAAAAAGCCATCAATACCCTTGCAAAATTCGGGGTGGCATGTGAAGCGCACGTCTTTTCCGCCCACCGGACCCCGGAGGAGGCCCGCGCCTTCGCCCGCGCCGCGCGCGAAAACGGCTTCGGCGCCATCATTGCCGCCGCCGGCATGGCGGCGCATCTGGCCGGAGCCATCGCGGCCAACACCACCCTGCCGGTGATCGGCATACCCATCAAATCAGGCGCGCTCGACGGCGTTGATGCCCTCCTGTCCACCGTACAGATGCCCTCGGGAATCCCCGTGGCCGCTGTCGGTATCGACGGAGCCACCAACGCCGCTTTGCTTTCCGTTGAAATTCTGGCCGTATCCGACAGCGCACTTGCCGCGAAGCTGGCGGAGGCCCGGGCCGAGGACACGAAAAAGACGCTGGAAAAAAACGCCCGTATCGAGGCGCAGTTTAACCGCAGATAATACTGAAAAGAACAGGGAGGGAACCACCATGGAAAAAGGACAGCAGCTTTACGAGGGCAAGGCCAAAAAGGTTTACGCCACCGACGACCCCAATCTCGTCATCGTCTCCTACAAGGACGACGCCACCGCCCTCAACGGCAAGAAAAAAGGCACCATCGCGGGCAAGGGCGTCATCAACAACAAGGTCACGAACTATCTCATGCGCATGCTGGAGGAAAAAGGCGTGCCCACCCACTATGTGGAGGAGCTGAACGACCGGGAGACGCTGGTGAAGAAGGTTTCCATCGTGCCCCTGGAGGTCATCGTGCGCAACATCTCCGCCGGGCACTTCGCCTCCCGCTACGGCGTGGAGGAGGGCATTGTGTTCGAGTCCCCCACCATCGAGTTTTCCTACAAGTGCGACGCGCTGGACGACCCGCTGCTGAACGAATACCACGCGCTGGCTCTGAAGCTGGCCACCAAAGAGGAGATCGAGACCATCAAGGCCCTGTCCTTCAAGATCAACGACGTGCTGAAGGCCTTCTTTAAAAATGTCAGCGTCGATCTGGTGGACTTCAAGCTGGAGTTCGGCAAGACCGCCGACGGCACCCTCGTCCTCGCCGACGAGATCAGCCCCGACACCTGCCGCTTCTGGGATTCCGCCACGCACGAAAAGCTGGACAAGGACCGCTTCCGCCGGGATATGGGCGGCGTCGAGGACGCCTATTCGGAAATGATGAAGCGCATCATCGGCTGAGATGGACGAGTTTTTTTTCAACGGTTCCGACGAGCTGCACGAGGAATGCGGCGTGCTGGGCATCCGCAGCCCGGAGAGCGCCGATCTCGCCATGCGCGCCTATTACGGGCTCTACGCCCTCCAGCACCGGGGACAGGAGAGCTGCGGCATCGTGGTGAACGACGACGGACTGTTTACGGACTATAAGGACGCGGGCCTGCTCAATCAGGTGTTCACAAAGCCGGTGCTGGATTCCTTTCCCCGCGGCACCATGGCCGTGGGCCATGTGCGCTACGGCACCACCGGCGGAAACGGGCGGGAAAACTGCCAGCCCATCGTGGTCAACCACATCAAGGGCCGCATGGCGCTGGCCCACAACGGCAATCTGGTGAACTCCATGGAGCTGCGCCGGGCGCTGGAGATGGAGGGCTCCATTTTCCACACCACCAGCGATACCGAGGTCATTTCCTACGTCATCACCAAGGAGCGCATCGGCGCCCCGTCCATCGAGGCGGCGGTGAACCGCGCCATGGACAGGATCAAGGGCGCGTACTCCCTCGTCATCATGTCCCCGTCCAAGCTCATCGCCGTGCGGGACGAGCACGGGTTCCGCCCGCTCTGTTACGGCGAGACCGCCGACGGGGGCTACGTCGTCGCCTCCGAGAGCTGCGCGCTGGACGCCCTGCAGGCAAAATTCGTGCGCGACCTGCTGCCCGGCGAGATCCTGGTGTTCGACAGACACGGCGTGCGCAGCATCCGCGACCACTGCGGAAAGGCCGAAAAGCGTACCTGTGTCTTTGAGTATATCTATTTTGCCCGGCCGGACTCCGTCATCGACGGGGTGAACGTCCACGCCGCCCGGGTCCGGGCGGGGGCGTGCCTGGCGAAGCGGCATCCCGTGGCCGCGGACGTGGTCATCGGCGTGCCGGATTCCGGGCTGGACGCCGCCGTGGGCTATGCCCGGGCCTCCGGCATCCCTTACGGCATCGGCTTCATCAAGAACAAGTACATCGGGCGCACCTTTATTTCCCCGGGGCAGAAATCCCGGGAGACGCTGGTGAGGCTCAAATTGAACGCCATCGCGGAGGTGGTGCGGGGCAAGCGGGTCGTCATGATCGACGATTCCATCGTCCGGGGCACCACCAGCGCCGGCATCGTCAATCTCCTGCGCTCCGCCGGGGCCACGGAAGTGCATGTCCGCGTCTCCGCGCCGCCGTTTCTGAACCCCTGCTATTACGGCACGGATATCGACTCCCGGGAAAACCTCATCGCCTGCAAGTACTCGCCGGAGGAGATCGCCCGGCAGATCGGGGCCGACAGCCTGGGCTACCTGCCGGTGGAGGATCTGGGCTGCCTGCTGCACGCCGACTGCGCCCGCAGCGGCTATTGCAGCGCCTGCTTCGATGGGGACTATCCCACCGCCGCCCCCACCGCGCCCCTGAAAAGCCGGTTCGAATACAGAATCAGTGAGAGAAAGGACTGGGAAGATGAGAAGTCAGAGTGATTCCTATGCCGCCGCGGGCGTGGATATAACCGCGGGCTACAGGGCCGTGGAGCTGATGAAGACCCACATCGCCCGCACGCTGACGGCGGGCGTCATCGGGGACGTGGGCGGCTTCGGCGGCCTTTATTGCCCCGACCTCTCGGGCATGGCGCAGCCGGTGCTGGTGTCCGGCACGGACGGCGTGGGCACCAAGCTGAAGCTGGCCTTTGAAATGAACAGGCACGACACCGTGGGCATCGACTGCGTGGCCATGTGCGCCAACGACGTGCTCTGCTGCGGGGCCAGGCCGCTGTTCTTCCTCGACTACATCGCCTGCGGCAAAAACGTGCCGGAGCGTATCGCCGCCGTCGTTTCCGGCGTCGCCGAGGGCTGCGTGCAGGCCGGGGCCGCCCTTATCGGCGGCGAGACCGCCGAGATGCCGGGCTTCTACCCCGAAAACGAATACGACCTCGCGGGCTTTGTGGTGGGCGTTGTGGACAAGCCGAAAATTCTGGACAAGGCCGCCGTGAAGGCCGGGGACGCCCTTCTGGCGCTGCCCTCCTCCGGCGTGCATTCCAACGGCTTTTCCCTGGTGCGGAAGATCTTTGACGGCGCGGGCATGGATTACCACGCCCCCTGCCCGGAGCTTGCCGGCGCGGCGCTGGGCGATACCCTGCTGACCCCCACAAAAATTTATGTCAAGCCCATGCTGGCCCTGATGGACGCGGTGACGGTGAAGGCCGTCTCCCACATCACCGGCGGCGGCTTTTTTGAAAACATCCCCCGGAGCCTGCCCCAGGGCTTCACGGCGCGAATCGAAAAGGCGGCGGTGCGGACGCCCGCTATCTTTGAGCTCATCGCGCGCTGTGGCGGCGTGCCGGAGCGGGATATGTACAACACCTTCAACATGGGCGTGGGCATGACCGCCGTGGTGGCCGCGGCCGACGCCGCCCTGGCGCTGGCCGTTCTGCGCGAAAACGGCGAGGACGCCTATCTGCTGGGAGAGATCGCGGCCGGGGACGAGGGCGTGGCGCTATGCTGACGCGCATCGCGGTGCTGGTGTCCGGCGGGGGGACCAATCTCCAGGCCCTGCTGGACGCGGAGAATAGCGGCGCTTTGACCGCGGGGAGGATCGAGCTGGTGATCTCCTCCAGGCCCGGCGCCTATGCCCTGACCCGGGCGAAAAGCGCCGGTGTCGAGACCGCCGTATGCGGCAGCGAGAGCGAGATGCTGCCGCTGCTGGCGGCGAGAAACATCGACCTCATCATTCTGGCGGGCTATATGAGCATTCTCAGCCCGGCGTTTACAGCCCGCTTCCCGGAGCGCATCATCAACATCCATCCGGCGCTGATCCCGTCCTTCTGCGGCAGGGGGATGTACGGCCTGCGTGTCCACGAAGCGGCGCTCCGATACGGCGTCAAGGTCACGGGGGCCACGGTGCACTACGTCAACGAAATCCCCGACGGCGGCAGAATTATCCTGCAAAAAGCCGTGGAGATTGAGGACGGCGACACGCCCGAGACGCTGCAAAAGCGGGTCATGCGGGAGGCCGAATGGGTGCTCCTGCCCCGGGCGGCGGAGCTTGTGAGCAAAAAACTTGCGGAGGAGAAGGAAAATGGCGGATTTATTTGACTATCTGCGCGAAAGGCCCTACCCCGGGCGGGGCATCCTCGTCGGTACGGCCCCGGATGGGGACGCGGTATCCGCCTATTTCATCATGGGCCGCAGTGAAAACAGCCGCAACCGGATTTTTGAAAGGACGGAGGACGGCATCCGCACCCGCGCCTTCGACGAGAGCAAAATGACCGACCCCAGTCTCGTCCTCTATCATCCCGTGCGGGAGGCCGGCGGCGCGCTCATCGTCACCAACGGCGACCAGACCGACACCGTCCGCGATTTTCTTCTGCGCGGGGGCGGCGCTTACGACGCGCTGTGCACCCGGGCTTTCGAGCCGGACGAGCCGAATTTTACCCCCCGGGTCTCCGCCGTCCGCTTTGCGGGCGGGCGGTATCAGCTCTCCATCCTCCGCACCCGGGACGGCGTCGGCTGCGACCGCGCGTTTTTTGATTACGCCCCCATCCCCGGCGAGGGACATTTTATCAGCACCTACGAGGGCTTCGGCTCCCCGCTGCCGTCCTTTTCCGGCGCGCCGGTTGCCTGCGAAATCCCGGACCTGTCCGCGCAGAAGCTTGCGGAAAAGCTCTGGGCGGCGCTTTCGGCGGACAACCGCGTGTCGCTGTGGGTTTCGGCAAAAGGCGGGACCGCGATCCTCAACAAAAATCACTGAAGGAGGACGGAGCATGGATAGGCTTGAACTCAAATACGGCTGCAACCCCAATCAGAAACCGGCCTGCATTTTTGTCAACGACGGGCGCGAGCTGCCCGTGGAGGTTCTGAACGGGCGGCCCGGCTATATCAATTTCATGGACGCCCTCAATTCCTGGCAGCTGGTGCGGGAGCTCAAAGAGGCCGCGGGCCTGCCCGCCGCCGCGTCCTTCAAGCACGTCTCCCCGGCGGGCACCGCCGTGGGGACGCCGCTTTCGGAGCTGGAAAAGGCCCTGTACTTCGTGGACAAAAACGCGCCGCTCTCCCCCGTCGCCTGCGCCTATATCCGGGCCCGGGGCACCGACCGCCTGTGCTCCTACGGCGACTGGGCGGCCCTCTCCGACGCGTGCGACGAGGCCACCGCCCTCTATCTCAAGGACGAGGTCTCGGACGGCGTCATCGCGCCGGGCTACACCCCGGCGGCGCTCGAAATCCTCAAAACCAAGAAAAAGGGCGCCTACAACGTCGTGAAGATCGACCCCGCCTACGTCCCCGCCCCCCTGGAGCACAAGGACGTGTTCGGCATCACCTTTGAGCAGGGGCGAAACGATTACAGGATCACGACCGCGCTGTTCGGCAATATCGTCACCGCGAACAAGGCCCTGCCGGAGAGCGCGAAGCTGGATATGGCGGTGGCGCTCATCACCCTCAAATACACCCAGTCCAATTCCGTGTGCTACGTGAAAAACGGCCAGGCCATCGGCGTGGGCGCGGGCCAGCAGAGCCGCATCCACTGCACCCGCCTCGCGGGGAGCAAGGCCGACAACTGGTATCTGCGGCAGAGCGAAAAGGTGTTGTCCCTGCCGTTCGCGGACGGCATCCGCCGCCCGGACCGGGACAACGCCATTGATCTCTATACCTCCGACGAGTGCGGCGACGTCCTGCGGGACGGCGCTTGGCAGCGGGTGTTCAAAACCCGGCCGGAGCCGTTCACCCGGGAGGAGCGGCAGGCATGGATTAGCACCCAGACCGGCGTCACCGTGGGTTCCGACGCGTTTTTCCCCTTCGGCGACAATGTGGAGCGGGCGCGGAAGTCCGGCGTGTCCTACATCGTGGAGCCCGGCGGCAGCATCCGGGACGACAACGTCATCGAGACCGCCGACAGGTACGGCATCGTCATGGCGTTCACGGGAATGAGATTATTCCACCACTGACAAAAATCTGTATTCGTTGCCGGCGAGCTTTGCCCGGCGGCAACACCGCTGCCTGCGGACACGTGTCCGCAGCCGCCACGCTGTGCGGGGCGAGAGGAATCTTCCAAGGGGGAATGTTCCCCCTTGGATTGTAAGGAGGCCCAGAATGAAAATCATGGTCATCGGCGGCGGCGGCCGCGAGCACGCCCTCATCAAGGCGCTGAAAAAAAATCCGGACATCACCGAAATCTATGCCCTGCCCGGGAACGGCGGCATCGCGAGGGACGCCGTGTGCGTGCCCATCGGCGCAAAGGACGTGGCCGCGCAGGTGCGCTTTGCCCGGGAGACCGGCATCGATTTCGCCGTGGTCGCGCCGGACGACCCGCTGGTACTGGGCGCGGTGGACGCGCTGGAACAGGCGGGCATACCCTGCTTCGGCCCGGAGGCCAGGGCCGCCGTTATCGAGGGCAGCAAGGTGTTTTCCAAAAACCTCATGAAGAAGTACGGCATTCCCACCGCCGCCTACGCCGTTTTCAGCGAGATGGACGCGGCGCTTTCCTATCTTGACTCTGCCCCGGTGCCGACGGTGATCAAGGCGGACGGCCTCGCGCTGGGCAAGGGCGTCATCATCGCCCAGACACGGGACGAGGCGCGCAAGGCGGTCAGAACCATCATGGCCGAGCGAAAGTTCGGCGACAGCGGCAATCAGATCGTCATCGAGGAATTCCTCGAAGGCCCGGAGGTGTCGGTGCTGTCCTTCACGGACGGAAAAACCGTGAAGCCCATGGTCTCCTCCATGGACCATAAACGCGCCCTCGACGGGGACAAGGGCCTGAATACCGGCGGCATGGGCGCCGTCGCGCCGAACCCGTATTACACCCCGGACATCGCCAAGGAATGCATGGAAAAGATTTTCCTGCCCACCGTCGCCGCCATGAATGCCGAGGGCCGCTCTTTCCGGGGCTGCCTGTATTTTGGCCTGATGCTCACGAAGGACGGGCCGAAGGTCATCGAATACAACTGCCGCTTCGGCGACCCGGAGACCCAGGTGGTGCTGCCGCTGCTCAGGTCCGACCTCTATACCGTCATGCGCGCCTGCCGGGACGGGAAGCTTGCGGAGACGGAGGTGCGTTTTGCCGATGGTCACGCCTGCTGTGTCATTTTGGCGAGCCAGGGCTATCCCGAGAGCTACGAAAAGGGCTTTGAGATCACCGTGGACGGCCCCGTCGACGGCGAGGTGTATTTTGCCGGAGCCAGGGCGGAAAACGGAAAGCTCCTCAGCGACGGGGGCCGGGTCCTCGGCGTCACCGCCACCGGGGCGACCCTCCGGGAGGCCGTGGACAGGGCCTATGCCCAGGTGCCGAAAATCCGTTTTGGAAACGCCGCTTACAGAAAAGACATCGGCGCGCGGGCGCTGAGAGCATAAAATCGCGGGAGGCTTTGACATGGTTTATCGGGTCTATACCGAAAAAAGAGAGGGGCTGGCCGCCGAGGCCGGCAAGCTCTGCGCCGAACTGCGCGCCTTTCTGGGCGTGAAGGGACTGCGGCGGGTGCGCATCCTGAACCGCTACGACGTTGAAAATATCGCGCCGGAGCTTTTTGAGAGCGCCGTGAAAACGGTATTCTCCGAGCCGCCGGTGGACAGCGTTTTTCGCGCGCTTCCCGCCGGCGACGCCGTCTTTGCCGTGGAGTATCTGCCCGGCCAGTACGACCAGCGCGCCGACTCCGCCGCCCAGTGCATTCAGATCCTCTCCCGGGGGGAGCGGCCCGCGGTGCGCGCGGCGAAGGTCTATCTGATCGAAGGGGACCTCACGGCGGAGGAACTTGCCGCCGTGAAAAAGTACGTCATCAACCCGGTGGACAGCCGGGAGGCGTCCCTTGCGCCGGCCCGGACGCTGAAGACCGACTACCCCGCGCCGCCGCCCGTGGCGGTGCTGGAGGGCTTCAGCGAGCTGGACGGCGGCGGGCTTGCGGCTTTTGCGGAGCACTGGTCGCTGGCCATGGATACCGCCGATCTGGCCTGCTGCCGGGATTATTTCAAAGGCGAGGGCAGGGACCCTACCGCCGCGGAGATCCGCGTCATCGACACCTACTGGTCGGATCACTGCCGCCACACCACCTTCAACACCGTTATCGACCGCATGGATTTTGCCGACCCCGCGGCGCAAAAGGCCTACGGCGACTATCTGGCCATACGGGAGAATCTCGGCCGCACCAAACCCGTGACGCTGATGGACATGGGCACTCTTGCGGCAAAGTATCTCAAAGCGTCGGGGAAGCTGGACAAGCTGGACGAGTCGGAGGAAATCAACGCCTGCACGGTGAAGATCACCGTCACCATCGACGGCGAGGCGCAGCCTTGGCTGCTGCTGTTCAAGAACGAGACCCACAACCATCCCACGGAGATTGAGCCCTTCGGCGGGGCCGCCACCTGCATCGGCGGCGCCATCCGCGACCCCCTCTCCGGGCGGAGCTATGTCTACGCCGCCATGCGCGTCACCGGCGCGGCGGACCCGCTGACCCCGGTGGCCGAGACCCTGCCCGGCAAGCTGCCCCAGCGCAAGCTGGTCACCGCCGCCGCCGCGGGTTACAGCTCCTACGGCAACCAGATCGGCCTTGCCACGGACCTCGTCAGCGAGCTGTACCACCCCGGCTACGCCGCCAAACGCATGGAGATCGGCGCGGTCGTCGGCGCGGTCCCAGCCGCCAACGTCCGGCGGGAGACGCCCGCCGCCGGCGATTTGGTGATCCTGCTGGGCGGCCGCACCGGCCGGGACGGCTGCGGCGGGGCCACCGGCTCCTCCAAGGCCCATACCGAGGAGAGCCTGGAAACGTGCGGCGCGGAGGTGCAGAAGGGCAACGCTCCGGAGGAGCGCAAGCTCCAGCGCCTGTTCCGCAACCCCGACGCCGCGCGGCTCATCAAGCGCTGCAACGATTTCGGCGCGGGCGGCGTGTCCGTGGCCGTGGGCGAACTCGCCGACGGGCTGGACATCGATCTCGGTGCCGTGCCCAAGAAATACGAGGGGCTGGACGGCACGGAGCTGGCTATCTCCGAATCGCAGGAGCGCATGGCCGTGGTGGTCGCGGCGGCGGACGCGGAGAAATTCCGCGCGCTGGCCGACGGCGAGAATCTGGAGACCTCCGTCATCGCCGTGGTCAAGACCGAACCGCGCCTCACCATGCGCTGGAACGGCGCGGTCATCGTGGATGTGTCCCGCGCCTTTCTGGACACCAACGGCGCGCCCAGGCACGTAACCGCCTCGGTGCCCGCGCCCCGGCCCTTTGAAAAATCGCTGCCCGCAGATATCGTCTCCGGCATGGCGTCGCTGGCCGGCGATCTGAACGTGTGCTCCCAGCGGGGCCTTTCGGAGCGCTTCGATTCCACCATCGGCGCGGGTACCGTGCTGATGCCCTTCGGTGGCAGGGCCCAGCGCACGCCCATTCAGGCCATGGCCAATAAAATTCCCTGTGAACGCGGCGAAACGGACGACTGCTCCGTGATGGCCTGGGGCTATAATCCCTTTATCACGGAAAAGAGCCCTTACCACGGCGGCTATCTGGCAGTGGTGGAATCCGTGTCAAAGCTCATCGCCGCGGGCGCGGAATTTTCGGACGTATACCTGAGCTTTCAGGAGTATTTCGAGCATCTGGGCCGCGACCCGGAAAAGTGGGGCAGGCCCGCGGCGGCGCTGCTGGGCGCGCTGGAGGCGCAGAAGGGCCTGGGAATCGCCGCCATCGGCGGCAAGGATTCCATGTCCGGCAGCTTTGAGGCGCTCTCCGTCCCGCCGACGCTGGTGTCCTTCGCCGTGACCACCGCGAAGACCGGCGACATCGTGTCCCCGGAATTCAAGGCCGCCGGGCACCGGGTGGCGCTGATCCGACCGAAAACCGATGCGGACGGCCTGCCCGACGCGGACAATCTCCTGAAGGTCTTTGAAGCTGTCCACAGCCTGCTGGCCTCGGGCATGGCCGTCGCCGCCTACACCCCAGGTTACGGCGGCGTGGCGGAAGCGGTGCTCAAGATGTGCCTGGGCAACGGCCTCGGTTTTACCTTTGGCGACGGCGTCTCCGACGCGGATGTTTTCGGTTATCATTACGGCGCGTTCGTACTGGAGTTGGCGGAGAACCTGCCCATCGGCCTCGCGCTGGGCTATACGGACGCAAGCGGCGCTCTTTGCAGACGGGGTGAGCGCGTGGAGCTCGACGGGCTCCTCAAAGTCTATGAGGGCAAGCTCGAGCCGGTCTATCCCTGCAACATCGAAATGCCGGCGGAAAACGTCCCCGCGTTTTCCTATGGGACTGAAAACAGAGCCGCCCCGGCGGTAAAGCACCTCCGGCCCCGGGCGCTCATCCCGGTGTTCCCCGGCACCAACTGCGAGGTCGATTCCGCCCGGGCCTTTGCCCGGGCCGGGGCGGAGCCGGAGATCGTGGTGGTGAAAAACCTCACGGCGGCGGCCATTGCCGAATCCGTGGACTACTTTGCCCGCCGGGTGGCGGACTCCCAGATCCTCTTCATCCCCGGCGGCTTTTCCGGCGGCGACGAGCCGGACGGCTCCGCCAAATTTATTACCGCCTTTTTCCGCTCTCCCGCCGTGCGGGACGCCGTGAACGAATTCTTGGGCAGCCGCGACGGCCTGATGGCGGGCGTGTGCAACGGCTTTCAGGCACTCGTCAAGCTCGGCCTCGTGCCGTGGGGCGAAATCCGGGAGCAGACGGAGGACAGCCCCACGCTGACCTGCAATATCATCGGGCGGCACCAGTCCAGGCTGGCGCGCACCCGCATCGCCTCCGACAAGTCCCCGTGGCTGGCCGCGACAAGGCCGGGCGAGATTTACACTGTCCCCATCTCCCACGGCGAGGGCCGTTTCCTCGCCTCGCCGGAGCTTGTAAAAAAGCTGGCGGAAAACGGCCAGATCGCCACCCAGTATGCGGACGAGAACGGCGTGCCCTCCATGGATATTTCGGTGAACCCCAACGGCTCCGTGCTGGCGGTGGAGGGCGTCACCTCCCCGGACGGCCGGGTCTTCGGCAAGATGGGCCATTCGGAGCGCGTGGGCGCGGGCCTTTACAAAAACGTCCCCGGCGAGTACAAAATGGGTATGTTTACCTCGGCGGTAAAATACTTCAAGTAAGGAGCCTTTGGCATGACGGATATCGAGATTGCGCAGGCATGCGAAATGAGAAAGATCGGCGAGGTGGCGGCGGAGGCCGGCATCGCCGAAGAATATCTGGAGCCCTACGGCCGGTATAAGGCCAAGATCAGCCTGCGGCTGCTGGCGGAAAATCCCCGGCCGGACGGCAAGCTGATCCTGGTGACGGCCATCACCCCCACCCCCGCGGGAGAGGGCAAGACCACCACCACCATCGGCCTGGCGGACGGGCTGCGCCTGCTGGGCAAAAACGCGGTGGTGGCCCTGCGGGAGCCCTCGCTGGGCCCGGTGTTCGGGCTGAAGGGCGGCGCCGCCGGCGGCGGGTACGCACAGGTGGTGCCCATGGAGGACATCAACCTGCATTTTACCGGCGACTTTCATGCCATCGGCGCGGCAAATAACCTGCTGTGCGCCATGCTGGACAACCACATCTATCAGGGCAACACGCTGGGCATCGACCCCGCCCGGGTGGTGCTGCACCGCTGCGTGGACATGAACGACCGGCAGCTGCGCGCGGTGGAGGACGGTCTGGGCGGCGGGAAAAACGGCGTGCCCCGGCGGGACGCTTTCGATATCACCGTGGCCACGGAGATGATGGCCATTTTCTGCCTGGCCGATTCCATCGACGACCTCAAGGCGCGGCTGGGCCGCATGATCGTGGCCTACACCGACCGCGGCGCGCCGGTGACCGCGGCCCAGCTCCACGCGGTGGGGGCCATGGCCGCGCTGCTGAAGGACGCGCTCAGGCCCAATCTGGTGCAGACGCTGGAGGGGACCCCCGCCATCGTCCACGGCGGGCCGTTCGCCAACATCGCCCACGGCTGCAACAGCGTCACCGCCACCCGCATGGCCCTGAGGCTCGGCGACTACGCCGTGACGGAGGCGGGCTTCGGCGCCGATCTGGGCGCGGAAAAATTTTTGGACATCAAGTGCCGCATGGCGGGACTGACTCCGGCGGCCTGCGTGGTGGTGGCCACCGTCCGGGCGCTGAAGATGCACGGGGGCCTGGCCAAAAATCAGCTGGGCGGCGAGAACCTGGCCGCGCTGGAGCGGGGCCTGCCCAATCTGCTGCGCCATGTTTCCAACATGAAAAATGTCTACGGCCTGCCCACGGTGGTGGCCGTGAACCGATTCACCACAGATACCGACGCGGAACTTTCCCTGGTGATGGAGCGCTGTGCCGCGCTGGGGGTGAAGGTTGTGCTGTCCGACGTGTGGGCCAAAGGCGGCGAGGGCGGCAGGGCGCTGGCGGCGGAGGTGGTACGCCTGTGCGAAACCCCGTCGGACTTCCGCTTCGGCTACGCGCTGGAGGGCGGCATCGCCCGGGAGCTGGAGACCGTGGTGCGCCGGGTCTACGGCGGCGCGGGCATCCGCCTGTCGGCGGAGGCCAGGGCGCAGATCGAGCAGCTGGAGGCGCTGGGCTTCGGCCGGCTCCCGGTGTGCATTGCCAAGACCCAGTACAGCTTTTCCGACGACCCCGCGAAGCTCGGCGCGCCGGAGGGCTTCACCGTGTCGGTGCGGTCTGTCACCGTCTCGGCCGGGGCGGGCTTCGTGGTGGCGCTCACGGGGAACATCCTCACCATGCCCGGCCTGCCCAGGACACCGGC